>NZ_JBWKIF010000009.1:26828-319154 GCF_056432865.1 Streptomyces sp. NPDC044921 | reverse complement strand
CCGCTGGAACAGTTCCCACAGCTCGTCCGGCACCATGCGCTCGACCATCACCACACGGTGCAGACTACCCAGGCACGCCAAATGAGACGACGTCTTATGGCGGGGGACGCCACCCACCACGTGCCCGGCAGTCACCCGTTGTCGGGTGACTTCAAAGGGGCGGACTCGATCATCGAGATGTACGAACGGCTCGGCGCCGAGACCAACGGCACGATGCGGGCCGAACTGATCGGCATCGCCGTCGACGGCCGCGGTCACGCGGTCGGCATGACCCGCTTCACGGCCGAGCGCAACGGCAAGCACCTCGACGACACCGGCTGCATCATCTTCCGGATCGTCGGCGACAAGGTCACCGACCTCGACGAGTGCGTCGAGGACATCGACAAGAACAACGAATTCTGGTCCTGAACATGCCGAGGGCCGGGCACCCTCCCATGGGGAACAGGAGGAGACCCGGCCTACGGTTCACAACAAGTGGATCCGCGCCCGCGTGGCGAACGCAGGCCGCGCGCGGATCCGAGGGGTGCCGGACGGGAGCGGATGAGAGAGGGCCCGCTCGATTCCCTCCGGCGTCACATCAAACGTCAGCCCTTGAGCGCGGCGACCTTCTGAGCCAGCGCCGACTTCTTGTTGGCAGCCTGGTTCTTGTGGATGACGCCCTTCGAGACGGCCTTGTCGAGCTGGCGCGCGGCAGCGCGCTGGTACTCGGTGGCCTTCTCCACGTCACCCGCGGCAGCGGCCTCACGGGCCTTGCGGATCGCGGTCTTCAGGGAGGACTTGACGGCCTTGTTGCGCAGCCGCGCCTTCTCGTTGGTCTTGATCCGCTTGATCTGGGACTTGATGTTCGCCACGAATGAGCCTTTTCAGGTTCTGGCACGGGGCCGCACGAGGCCGCACGGATCCGCGCCGGGTGATTTCTTGAGGTCGTGCCTCCTGCGAGAGGGCATGAGACACAGCCACCCAGGCTACCAGCGGGAGCATTCCCGGCCCAAACCCGTCCATGGTCCCCACCCGTGGGACGATGGAGGCTACGTATCGATCCGACCCGAGACCGCAGACACTGCGGACGCCTCAAGAATCAGGACCCTGCGTGCCCGCGATCCCCAGCCACGTGCCCGAGCCGAGCCGTACCGACCCGGCTCTGATCCGCAACTTCTGCATCATCGCGCACATCGACCACGGCAAGTCCACGCTCGCCGACCGGATGCTCCAGCTGACCGGAGTGGTCGAGCAGCGGCAGATGCGCGCCCAGTACCTCGACCGCATGGACATCGAGCGTGAGCGTGGCATCACGATCAAGTCTCAGGCGGTGCGTCTGCCGTGGGCCCCGACCCACGACAAGGCCAACACGCACATCCTGAACATGATCGACACCCCGGGGCACGTCGACTTCACCTACGAGGTCTCGCGGTCGCTCGCCGCCTGCGAGGGCACCATCCTCCTGGTCGACGCCGCCCAGGGCATCGAGGCCCAGACCCTCGCCAACCTGTACCTGGCGATGGAGAACGACCTCACGATCATCCCGGTGCTGAACAAGATCGACCTGCCGGCCGCACAGCCCGAGAAGTTCGCCGAGGAGCTCGCCCACCTCATCGGGTGCGACCCCGGCGACGTGCTGAAGGTCTCCGCGAAGACCGGGCTCGGGGTCGAGGCGCTCCTGGACAAGGTCGTCGAGCAGGTCCCGGCCCCGGTCGGCGTCAAGGACGCCCCGGCCCGCGCCATGATCTTCGACTCGGTCTACGACTCCTACCGGGGCGTGGTCACGTACGTCCGCGTCATCGACGGGCAGCTCAACAAGCGCGAGCGCATCAAGATGATGTCGACCGGCGCCACGCACGAGCTGCTGGAGATCGGCACCAACTCGCCGGAGATGCTCGGCGCCGACGGCCTGGGCGTCGGCGAGGTGGGCTACCTGATCACCGGCGTGAAGGACGTCCGCCAGTCCAAGGTCGGTGACACGGTCACCAGCCAGTCCAAGGGCGCCACCGAGCCCCTCGGCGGCTACAAGGACCCCAAGCCCATGGTGTTCTCCGGGCTGTATCCGCTGGACGGCTCGGACTACCCCGAGCTGCGCGAGGCCCTGGACAAGCTGCAGCTCAACGACGCCGCGCTGGTGTACGAGCCGGAGACCTCCGCCGCCCTCGGCTTCGGCTTCCGCGTCGGCTTCCTCGGCCTGCTGCACCTGGACGTGATCCGCGAGCGGCTGGAGCGCGAGTTCGGGCTCGACCTGATCGCCACCGCGCCGAACGTGGTCTACCGCGTGGTCATGGAGGACGGCAGCGAGCACACGGTCACCAACCCGAGCGAGTTCCCCGAGGGCAAGATCTCCGAGGTCTACGAGCCGGTCGTCCGGGCCACGATCCTGGCGCCGAGCGAGTTCATCGGCTCGATCATGGAGCTGTGCCAGACCCGGCGCGGCACCCTGCTCGGCATGGACTACCTCTCCGAGGACCGGGTCGAGATCCGTTACACCCTGCCCCTCGCGGAGATCGTCTTCGACTTCTTCGACCAGCTGAAGTCCAAGACCCGCGGCTACGCCTCGCTCGACTACGAGCCCACCGGCGAGCAGGCCTCCAGCCTGGTCAAGGTCGACATCCTGCTGCACGGCGACAAGGTGGACGCCTTCTCGGCGATCACCCACAAGGACCAGGCGTACGCCTACGGGGTGCGGCTCGTGGCCAAGCTCAAGGAGCTCATCCCGCGGCAGGCCTTCGAGGTGCCGGTGCAGGCGGCCATCGGCTCCCGCGTCATCGCCCGCGAGACCATCCGCGCCATCCGCAAGGACGTCCTCGCCAAGTGTTACGGCGGTGACATCTCCCGCAAGCGGAAGCTGCTGGAGAAGCAGAAGGAGGGCAAGAAGCGGATGAAGATGGTGGGATCCGTGGAGGTCCCGCAGGAGGCCTTCATCGCCGTCCTGTCGAGCGACGAGAGCGCGGGATCGGGCAAGGGCAAGAAGTAGCAGCGGATTACCGTGGGTTACCCCCCAAACCGGGGAGAACGGGGGCCCGCCGCGCGAGAGCGCGGCGGGCCTCGTGCGTCTCCGGGGTAGCCCTCTGTACGAAGTGACAGGCCGCGGCCCCTTACGCGGCGGCCGGTCGGCCTTTACTCTGATCCCTGCTCGATAGTTACTCGCGAGTTAAACAACGGGGCGTGCACCGCGCCTCGTGACGTCTCGTGAGTGCCCACCAGCCGCACCTGAGCCAGCCGCACTGTCGCGGGCCCCGGAGGATGTCGTGAGCGACACACAGACTTTGATCGAGAACCGTCCGCCGTCCGTGGCGGGCCTCTTCCTGGAGCGCGTGGCGGCCACGCCGGACGCCGAGGCCTACCGCTATCCGGTCCCCGCGTCCTCCGGCCAGGGACCGGACGAGTGGAAGTCGCTGAGCTGGGCGCAGGCCGCCGAACGGGTCTACGCCATCGCGGCGGGCCTGATCGAACTGGGCGTGCAGCCCGAGCAGCGGGTCGCCCTCGCCTCCAGCACCCGGGTCGAGTGGATCCTGGCCGACCTCGGCATCATGTGCGCCGGGGCCGCCACGACCACGGTGTATCCGCAGACCAACGCCGACGAGTCGGCCTACATCCTGTCGGACTCCGAGAGCCGGGTGCTCATCGCGGAGAACGCCGAGCAGCTGGCCAAGGCCAAGGCGAAGCGCGCCGAGCTGCCCGAGCTGACCCATGTCGTGGTGATCGACGCGGCCGGGGCCGAGACCGCCGACTGGATCCTCACCCTCGACGACCTGGAGAAGCGCGGCGCCGCCCGGCTGGAGAAGGACCCCGGCCTGGTCAGGGAGCGGGTCGGCGCCATCACCAAGGACCAGCTGGCCACCCTCATCTACACCTCCGGCACCACCGGCCGCCCCAAGGGCGTGCGCCTGCCGCACGACAACTGGTCGTACATGGCCAAGGCCATCGCCGCGACCGGTCTGGTCGGCGCCGACGACGTGCAGTACCTGTGGCTGCCGCTCGCGCACGTCTTCGGCAAGGTGCTCACCTCCGGCCAGATCGAGGTCGGGCACGTCACCGCCGTCGACGGCCGCGTCGACAAGATCATCGAGAACCTGCCGGTGGTGCAGCCGACGTACATGGCGGCCGTGCCGCGCATCTTCGAGAAGGTCTACAACGGCGTCGCCGCCAAGGCCCGGGCGGGTGGCGGGGCCAAGTACAAGATCTTCCAGTGGGCCGCCGGGGTCGCCCGCGAGTACGCCAAGGTCTCGCAGGACAACTTCCGGCGCACCGGGACCGCGACCGTGCCGTTCGGCCTGAACGCCAAGCACAAGGTCGCCGACACGCTGGTGTACGCCAAGATCCGGGAGGCCTTCGGCGGCAACCTGCGGGCCTGCGTCTCCGGCTCGGCCGCCCTGGCGCCCGAGATCGGCTACTTCTTCGCCGGCGCCGGCATCCACATCCTGGAGGGCTACGGCCTGACCGAGTCCTCGGCGGCGTCCTTCGTCAACCCCGGGGAGGCCTACCGCACCGGTACGGTCGGCAAGCCGCTGCCCGGCACCGAGGTGCGGATCGCCGACGACGGGGAGATCCTGCTGCGCGGCCCGGGGATCATGGAGGGCTACCACAAGCTGCCCGAGAAGACCGCCGAGGTGCTGGAGCCGGACGGCTGGTTCCACACCGGCGACATCGGGGAGCTGTCGCCCGACGGGTACCTGCGGATCACCGACCGCAAGAAGGACCTGATCAAGACGTCCGGCGGCAAGTACATCGCGCCGGCGGAGGTCGAGGGGCAGTTCAAGGCGGTGTGCCCGTACGTGTCGAACATCCTCGTGCACGGGGCCGACCGGAACTACTGCACGGCCCTCATCGCGCTCGACGAGATCGCCATCACCGAGTGGGCCAAGGAGAACGGCCTCGAAGGCAAGTCGTACGCGGAGATCGTCGCGGCGCCGCAGACCGTCGAGATGGTCGACGGGTACGTGAAGCAGCTCAACGAGGGGCTGCAGCGGTGGCAGACCATCAAGAAGTTCCGGCTGCTGCCGCGGGACCTCGACGTCGAGCACGGGGAGATCACGCCGAGCCTGAAGCTGAAGCGGCCGGTGGTGGAGCGGGAGTACAAGCACCTGATCGAGGAGATGTACGAGGGGTCGCGCGAGGCGTAGGGGGCGGGCAGGGGCACCTGGAGGTCCAGGAAGGCGCTGACCTTCGCTCCCAGGCCTCCAGGGCGGTCAGGTTGTCCTCCATGTCGCCGACGAGGAGGATTCCGGCGCGTTCGTCGTGGGCGTCCGCGCCGCTCATGCCTCTTCCCCGTGCGCGCGGGTCCAGCAGTCCGCACACGACCGTCAGCAGCCGGTCGGCGTCCACCGGCTCGGACACGTAGTCGTCGGCGCCGCGGGCGATGGACTTCTCCCGGTCGCCGGGCCTCGCCCTGGCGGTCAGTGCCACGACCGGCAGGTCCGCCCAGAGGGGTCTGCGGCGGATGGCGGCCAGCGTCTCTTAGCCGTCCCTCTCCGGCGTCATGAGGCACGTGCCGGCCGGGCAGGACCCGGCCCGGCCGGCTGGACGTCCACGCCTCCAGCCTGGCCGGCGCGGGCCAGGCGTCGTGCGAAGTGCGGGTTCGGCGCCATGAAGTTGACGTTGTCGGTGAGGTGCTTCCAGACGCCGGAGACGCCCCGGACCTGGGCCCGGCCGCCCAGCCGTCCCTCGGTGCCGACCTCACGGGCCACCCCGGTGACCTCGTCGGCGAACGCGGAGAGCTGGTCGACCATCGTGTTCACGGTCAGCTTCCGTTCCAGCAGTTCGCCGGTCGCCTCGACCGTGACCGTACGGGTCGGGTCACCGCGCGCCACCGCCGTGGTCACGGCCGCGATGTCCCGCACCTGGGCCGTCAGCCGCGACGCCATCGTGTTGACGGCCTCGGTCACGTCCCGCCAGCTGCCCGACAGGCCCCGCACCTTGGCGCGGCCGCCGAGCCGCCCCTCGGTGCCGACCTCGCGGGCGACCCGCGTCACCTCGCCGGTGAACAGGGGACAGCTGGTCCACCATCTTGTTCACGGCCCGGCCGAGGCGGCGCAGGTCACCGCGCAACTGCCGGGTTCCGTCGTGCAGATCGACCCGCTGGGTCAGATCGCCGCCGGCCACCGCGTCCAGTACGCGCGTGGCGTTCGCCGCCGGGGCGGCCAGGGCGTCGAGCAGCTGGTTCACGTCGTCGATCCGGGAGGTCCACAGGCCCTGCCCCGGGCTGGCCGAGAGCCGTTCGTCGAGGCGGCCGTGGCGGACGAGCTCCCGTCTGACCCGCCGCACCTCCGTGGTGAAGTGGACGCTGCGGTCCATGATCTGGTGGAAGACCGCGGTGAGTTCGGCCACCATGCCGTGGCCGGTTTCCGGCGCCTTGGTGAAGTCGCCGTCGCGGGCGGCCGTCATGGCCGCGAGCAGGGGACGCAGATCGGATGCACGAATCTGACCGTCTTCGTGCCGGTTTTCGACCACAGGAGTAGCACGGTTCTCACTCATCGCGGCCCACTTCGGTAACTCCGCGCTTATGGGCGTGGCCAGTCTGTCACTCTGTCGGCATCGACTGTGGCGTATTCGTACGAACTGCCCGGGGAGCTGCCCATGGGGGCCATTCCGACGCAACGGGAGACCGCTTTCCGTGCCTCAGATGCGCCTGCACACGCTGGGGGGAAGTCCGTGCCCGTTCAGGAGGGGCCCGTTTTCGAGGGACCGGCACCGGTGGCGGAGGCGCTCACCGCCGAGGCGCCGCTCCTCGACGCGTCGGCTGCCGGGGTGTCGGCTTCCGAGGCGTCGGCTGCCGGGACCTCGGCCCTGGAAGCGTCGGCCCCCGCGACGTCGGCCCCCGAGGCGTCGGCCCTTGAGACGTCGGCCCTGGGAGCATCGGCCCCCAAGGCCCGCGCTTCCGGGCGCACGGCGCACGCGACCGTCTTCGACGCGCCCGCGCGGGAGTGCGCGCGGGCGCACGCGGCTCTGCCCGGCAGCTCCCTCGCGCCCGGAGCCGCCCGCGCCCTGGTGCGCGAGGCGCTCGCGGAGTGGGCCGGGCTCGGCCTGCCGGGCGCCGAGCACCTCACCCACCACCTCCGCGACGACGCCGCACTCGTCGTCAGCGAACTCGTCAGCAACGCCGTCGTGCACGCCGGCACCGACGTCGAGATCGAGTGCCGGCTGGAGGGCGACACCCCGGACGCGGCCGCCGCCCTCGTCGTCGAGGTGTCCGACCACCACCCGTCCCGGGCTCCGCGCGGCGGCGAGCCGGAGACGCCCCACGACATCCCGGAGTACGGGCGTGGCCTTCGGCTCGTCGGCGCGCTCTGCGAGGCCTGGGGGATCACGTACCGCACCGGCCGCAAGACCGTGTGGGCGCGGCTGCCCGCCGCGGGGTGCGCGGCGGGGGAGCAGATCGAGGCGTACGCCGGGGAGCGCGCGATGGCGCGCGGTCTGCGGATGGCGGAGGTCCTGGCGCCGGAGCCGCCCCCGGGCGACGGGGAGGGAACGGCCGTGCCCGTGCGGGACTCCTCCCCCGCACTGGGCCCTTCCGCCCCGCCCGACTCTTCCGCCCTGCGGGACTGGCGCGACTTTCGGGACGCAAGCGACTTCCGGGACTGGAGCGACCTGCGCGACTGGCGTGACCTGCGGGACTGGCGCGACCGCCACGAGAACCCGGACGGGCGCGACGGGCCCGACGGCTCCTGGCTCGGCCGCGGCGCCCTGTCCTTCCTCGCGGAGGCCTCCGACCTGCTCGCCGGGCAGCTGGACGAGGACCTGGTCGCCGCTCTCGCCGGACAGCTGATCGTGCCGCGGCTGGCCGACTGGTGCGCCGTCTGGCTGGAGGACGAGGCCACCGGCGGCGGCTGGAGCGGGGGCGGCGGCCCCCGGCTGGCCCGGGTCTGGCACGGCAGCGAGAACCGCATCGAGGAGCTGCGCCGGACCCTGGAGAAGGAGCCGCCGCCCCCGTCCGACCCGGCGGGGTCCGGGCCCGTCGGCTACCCGTGGCCCGGCGAGGCGCTCGGCGACGCCCCCGGGGAGTCCGGTTCCGCCCTCGCGTACCGGCTCGTGGCCGGGGGACGCCCGCTCGGCACCCTGGTCATCGGACGGTCCCGCACCGCGCGTTTCCCCGACGAGATCACCGGCCTCGTGGAGGATCTCGGCCGCCGGGTGGCCCTGGCCATCGGCGCCGCCCGGCAGTACGCCCGCCAGGCCACGATCAGCGCCGTCCTGCAGCGCGGTCTGCTGCCCGGAGCCGTCGCCGAGATCCCCGGCGTGCGCAGTGCCCTCGTCTACGAGCCCTGCGACAAGGGCGGGCCCAGCGGCGACTTCTACGACCTGTTCCCGGCCGGCGACGGCCGCTGGTGCTTCGCCGTCGGCGACGTCCAGGGCAAGGGGCCCGAGGCGGCGGTCGTCATCGGCCTGGCCCGCCCCTGGCTGCGGCTGCTCGCCCGCGAGGGCTACCGGGTCGCCGACGTCCTCGACCGCCTCAACCAGCTCCTGCTCGACGACGCCACGGAGGCCGCGGACGCAGCGGCCCGGGCCCTGGTGGCGGCGGGCGCCCGGTCGACCCCGCCCGGTGACGGCCCGCAGACCCGCTTCCTGTCCCTGCTCTACGGCGAGCTGGTCCCCTTCGACGGCGGGGTGCGCTGCACCGTCGCCTCCGCCGGGCACCCGCTGCCCCTGCGGCTCGGGGCGGGCGGCGAGGTCCACCCGTGCGCGCGGCCCCAGACCCTGCTGGGCGTGGTCGAGGACGCCACCTACACCAGCGAGACCTTCGAGCTGCGCTCCGGCGACACGCTGCTGTGCGTGACCGACGGTGTCACCGAGCGCCGCTCCGGGTCCCGCCAGTTCGACGACGAGGACGGGCTCGCCGCGGCACTGGCCGGGTGCGCCGGACTGGACGCGGAGCTCATAGCCGAGCGGATCAAGCGGCTCGTGCACGAGTTCGGGGCGCGGCCCCCGGCGGACGACCTGGCGCTGCTGGTGCTCCAGGCCGAGTGAGCGCCGCTCCCGGCGGAGACACGGCGCGGGTGCTGGACAATGGAAGGCATGCCTTCCGCACTCCCCGACGGCGAGCCCGTCCCCGAGGACGGCGCGCTGCCCGCGTCCGCCCTCGCCGGGGCCGCCGCCCGCCCGCTCGGGTTCTACCTGCACGTCCCGTACTGCGCCACCCGCTGCGGCTACTGCGACTTCAACACCTACACGGCGACCGAGCTGCGCGGCAGCGGCGGTGTGCTCGCCTCCCGCGACAACTACGCCGGGACGCTGGTGGACGAGATCCGTCTGGCCCGCAAGGTCCTGGGGGACGATCCGCGTCCCGTCCGCACGGTGTTCGTGGGCGGGGGCACGCCGACGCTGCTGGACGCCGGTGACCTCATACGGATGCTGCGCGCCGTCCGGGAGGAGTTCGGGCTGGCGGCGGACGCCGAGGTCACGACGGAGGCCAACCCGGAGTCGGTCGACCCGGCCTACCTGGCGACCCTGCGGGAGGGGGGCTTCAACCGGGTCTCCTTCGGGATGCAGAGCGCGCGGCAGCACGTGCTGAAGGTGCTGGACCGCACGCACACGCCCGGGCGGCCGGAGGCGTGCGTCGCCGAGGCCCGGGCGGCCGGGTTCGAGCACGTGAACCTCGATCTGATCTACGGCACGCCGGGCGAGTCGGACGACGACTGGCGGGCGTCGCTGGACGCGGTGCTCGGGGCCGGGCCGGACCACGTCAGCGCCTACGCGCTGATCGTCGAGGAGGGCACGCAGCTGGCCCGGCGGATCCGCCGCGGCGAGGTGCCGATGACCGACGACGACGTGCACGCCGACCGGTACCTGATCGCGGACGAGGTGCTCTCGGGCGCCGGGTTCGAGTGGTACGAGGTGTCGAACTGGGCGACCTCGGCGGCGGGGCGGTGCCTGCACAACGAGCTGTACTGGCGGGGGGCCGACTGGTGGGGCGCCGGGCCGGGGGCGCACAGCCACGTGGGCGGGGTGCGGTGGTGGAACGTGAAGCATCCGGGCGCGTACGCGGCCGCGCTGGCGGCCGGCCGTTCGCCCGGTGCCGGGCGTGAGGTGCTGAGCGACGAGGACCGGCGGGTCGAGCGGATCCTGCTGGAACTCCGGCTGCGGGACGGGGTGCCGTTGTCGCTGCTGCGGGAGCAGGGGCTGGCCGCCTCGCGCAGGGCGCTGTCGGACGGATTGCTGGAGGCGGAGCCGTACGTGCGGGGGCGGGCCGTGCTCACTCTGCGGGGCAGGTTGCTGGCCGACGGCGTGGTGCGCGACCTCGTGGACTGAGCGAGCGCTCGGCGGTGGCTACGGTGCCGTCACGAAGTCGATCAGTTCCTCCACCCGGCCCAGCAGTTCCGGTTCCAGGTCCTTGTACGAGCGGACCCGGGACAGGATCCGCTGCCACGCCGCGCCCGTGTGCTCCGGCCAGCCCAGGGCGCGGCAGACCCCCGTCTTCCAGTCCTGGCCCCTCGGGACGCGGGGCCAGGACTCGATCCCCAGGGACGACGGCTTCACCGCCTCCCAGATGTCGATGTAGGGGTGGCCGACCACCAGCGCGTGCTCGCTGGTGACCGACTCGGCGATGCGCCACTCCTTCGAGCCCGGCACGAGGTGGTCGACCAGGACGCCGAGGCGCGCGTCGGGGCCGGGTGCGAAGGAGTCCACGATCGACGGGAGGTCGTCCACGCCCTCCAGGTACTCCACGACCACGCCCTCGATGCGCAGGTCGTCGCCCCACACCTTCTCGACCAGCTCGGCGTCGTGCCGTCCCTCGACGTAGATGCGGCCGGCCCGGGCCACGCGCGCGCGTGCTCCGGGGACCGCCACCGAACCCGAGGCCGTACGGGCGGGGCGCGCCGGGGCGCCGGACGAGGGGCGGACCAGCGTCACCACCCTGCCCTCCAGCAGGAAACCGCGCGGTTCCATCGGGAACACGCGGTGCTTGCCGAAGCGGTCCTCCAGGGTCACCGTGCCGGCCTCGCAGCGCACGACCGCCCCGCAGAAGCCGGTGCCGGGCTCCTCGACCACCAGGCCCGGTTCCGCCGGGACCTCGGGGACCGGCTGGGGCTTCTTCCACGGCGGGGTCAGGTCCGGAGAGTACTGGCGCATTCGGATGACGATAGGAGAACCGGGCGGGTGGTCACGCAGACACGCCGAAACGCGCCGCCAGCGCGTCCCGCTGGGCCCGGACGAACGCCGCGTCCACCACCGCTCCGTGACCGGGCACGTACAGCGCGTCCTCGCCGCCCAGGGCCAGCAGCCGGTCCAGGGCGGCCGGCCAGTGCGACGGCACCGCGTCCGGGCCCGCCTGGGGCTCGCCCGACTCCTCGACCAAGTCGCCGCAGAACACCACCTCCGGCTCGCCCGGCACCAGCACCGCCAGGTCGTGCGCGGTGTGTCCGGGGCCGACGTTCGCCAGCAGCACCTGGCGGCCGCCGCCCAGGTCGAGGGTCCACTCGCCGGAGACCAGGTGGCGGGGCGGGACCAGCCGGTCCGCCGATTCCCGCGCGACGGTCTCCGCCAGGCCGTTGCGCACCGCGTCCGCGCACAGCTCCGCGCGGTCGCGCGCCCGGGTCAGCACCGCGTCCACGCCGACCGCGCCGAACGCCTCCGCGTCCTCGAACGCCGCCACCCCGAAGACGTGGTCGAAGTGGGGGTGGGTCAGCGCGAGATGTGTCACACGGCCGCCGGTGAGCGACCGCGCCTGCGCGCGCAACCGCGCGCCCTCGGCCGGGCTCGACCCGGCGTCGATCAGCAGGACCGCGCCCTCGCCGGCGACCAGCCCCGCCGTGCAGTCCCACACCGGCAGCCGGCACCGGCCCACCCCGGCGGCCAGGCGCTCCCACCCTGCCTCTTCCCAAGTCACCGTCATACGGCGACGCTAGCGGTGCGCCCCGCCCGGGGCACGACGCCGCACGACCAGCCTTGCCGCAGGCGTACCCCACCGCCGTACACTGGGCCGGGGAACATTGGCACTCGCACGCGCAGAGTGCCAGGCCGTGAACGGCGGGCAACGGGCGGACGACTTCTGGAGGTGTGCGCGATGCTCAGTGAACGCAGGCTTCAGGTGCTGCGCGCCATCGTCCAGGACTACGTCGGCACCGAGGAGCCGGTCGGCTCCAAGGCCCTCACCGAGCGGCACAACCTCGGCGTCTCCCCGGCGACCGTCCGCAACGACATGGCGGCCCTGGAGGACGAGGGATACATCGCCCAGCCGCACACCAGCGCCGGGCGCATCCCCACCGACAAGGGCTACCGCCTGTTCGTGGACAAGCTCGCCGGCGTCAAGCCCATGACCGCGCCCGAGCGGCGCGCGATCCAGAACTTCCTGGAGGGCGCCGTCGACCTCGACGACGTCGTCGCGCGCACGGTCCGGCTGCTCGCGCAGCTCACGCGCCAGGTCGCCGTCGTGCAGTACCCGTCGCTGACCCGGTCCACCGTGCGGCACGTGGAGCTGCTCGCCCTGGCGCCCGCGCGGGTGATGCTCGTGCTGATCACGGACACCGGACGGGTCGAGCAGCGCGTGGTGGACTGCCCGGCACCACTGGGCGAGGCCTCGCTCGCGGATCTGCGCGCACGCCTCAACAGCCGGGTGGCGGGCCGCCGTTTCGCGGATGTGCCGAGTCTGGTGGAGGATCTCCCGGAGGCTTTCGAGCCCGAGGACCGGGGTACGGTCTCCACGGTGCTCTCCACACTCCTGGAGACGCTCGTCGAGGAGAACGAGGAGCGGCTGATGATCGGCGGCACCGCCAATCTGACCCGCTTCGGTCATGACTTCCCCCTCACGATCCGGCCCGTGCTGGAGGCGCTGGAGGAGCAGGTCGTGCTCCTCAAGCTGCTCGGCGAGGCGAAGGATCCGGGCGTGACCGTCCGTATCGGTCACGAGAACGCCCACGAAGGACTCAACTCCACGTCCGTCGTGTCGGTCGGCTACGGTTCGGGCGGCGAGGCAGTCGCCAAGCTCGGCGTGGTCGGACCGACCCGCATGGACTACCCGGGAACGATGGGAGCGGTACGCGCAGTGGCACGGTACGTCGGACAGATCCTGGCGGAGTCGTAGTGGCCACGGACTACTACGCCGTACTCGGCGTGCGCCGCGACGCGTCGCAGGAAGAGATCAAGAAGGCCTTCCGGCGGCTCGCCCGCGAGCTGCACCCGGACGTCAACCCCGATCCGAAGACCCAGGAGCGGTTCAAGGAGATCAACGCCGCCTACGAGGTGCTGTCGGACCCGCAGAAGAAGCAGGTCTACGACCTCGGCGGCGACCCGCTCTCGCAGTCCGGCGGCGCCGGGGCGGGCGGCTTCGGAGCCGGCGGCTTCGGGAACTTCTCCGACATCATGGACGCGTTCTTCGGCACGGCGTCGCAGCGCGGACCGCGCTCGCGCACCCGCCGCGGCCAGGACGCCATGATCCGCATCGAGGTGGAGCTCGACGAGGCGGCCTTCGGCACGACGAAGGACATCCAGGTCGACACGGCCGTCGTCTGCAACACCTGCAACGGTGAGGGCGCGGCCCCGGGCACCTCGGCGCAGACGTGTGACATGTGCCGCGGCCGGGGCGAGGTCTCGCAGGTCACCCGGTCCTTCCTGGGCCAGGTCATGACCTCCCGCCCGTGCCCGCAGTGCCAGGGCTTCGGCACGGTCGTCCCGACGCCGTGCCCCGAGTGCGCGGGCGACGGCCGGGTGCGCTCCCGCCGGACCCTCACGGTCAAGATCCCGGCCGGTGTGGACAACGGCACGCGCATCCAGCTCGCCGGTGAGGGCGAGGTCGGGCCTGGCGGCGGTCCGGCCGGCGACCTCTACGTCGAGATCCACGAACTGCCGCACGCGCAGTTCCAGCGCCGCGGCGACGACCTGCACTGCACGGTCACGCTGCCGATGACGGCGGCGGCCCTCGGCACGAAGGTGCCGCTGGAGACCCTGGACGGCATGGAGGAGGTCGACATCCGCCCGGGCACCCAGTCCGGCCAGTCGATCCCGCTGCACGGCCGCGGTGTCACGCACCTGCGCGGCGGCGGACGCGGCGACCTCATCGTCCACGTCGAGGTGCAGACCCCGACCAAGCTCGACCCCGAGCAGGAGCGCCTGCTGCGCGAGCTGTCCAAGCTGCGCGGTGAGGAACGGCCGACGGGCCAGTTCCAGCCCGGGCAGCAAGGGCTGTTCTCGCGGCTGAAGGACGCCTTCAACGGTCGCTGACGCGAAGGGGCTCCGGCGTCGTCCGTCAGGGGGCGCCGGGGCCGCGGAAGCGGTGGTTCCTCTGGTCTGTGCCACCCGGCAGGCCGGTTTCGGAGTCGTCCGGAGGACGTGACAACATGCGGTCATGTCCTCCGCACTGACCGATCTCTTCCCGCTCCCGATCGTGCAGGCCCCCATGGCGGGCGGCGTCTCCGTGCCGAAGCTCGCCGCCGCCGTGTGCGAAGCGGGCGGGCTCGGGTTCCTCGCCGCCGGGTACAAGACCGCCGACGGGATGTACCAGGAGATCAAGCAGCTGAGGAGCCTCACCGGCAGGCCCTTCGGGGTCAACCTCTTCATGCCGCAGCCGGAGTACGCCGACCCCGCCGCGGTCGACGTCTACGCCCACCAGCTGGCCGGCGAGGCCACCTGGTACGAGACCGAGCTCGGCGATCCGGAGACCGGCCGGGACGACGGCTACGAGACCAAGCTCGCGGTGCTCCGCGACAACCCCGTCCCGGTGGTGTCGTTCCACTTCGGCGTCCCGCACCGCGAGGTGATCGACGCCCTGCACCGCGTCGGCACCTTCGTCCTGGCCACCGCCACCACCCCCGACGAGGCCCGGGCCGTCGAGCGGGCCGGCGCGGACGCCGTCATCGCCCAGGGCGTCGAGGCCGGCGGCCACCAGGGCACCCACCGGGACGTCCCCGAGACGGACGGCTCCGGCCTCGGGCTGCTGACCCTGGTCGCGCAGGTCCGGGAGGCCGTCGGCATCCCCGTCCTCGCCGCCGGCGGCATCATGCGCGGCGGCCAGATCGCCGGGGTCCTCGCGGCCGGCGCCGACGCGGCCCAGCTGGGCACGGCCTTCCTCGCCACACACGAGTCCGGCGCGCACGCCCTGCACAAGCAGGCGCTGACCAACCCGCTGTTCGCGCGGACGGAGCTGACCCGGGCCTTCTCCGGCCGCCCGGCACGCGGCCTGGTCAACCGCTTCCTGCGCGAACACGGCCCGTACGCGCCCGCCGCCTACCCGGAGATCCACCACCTCACCGCGCCGCTGCGCAAGGCCGCCGCCAAGGCCGGGGACGCGCAGGGCATGGCGCTGTGGGCCGGGCAGGGGCACCGCATGGCCCGAGAGCTGCCCGCCGGGCAGCTGGTGGAGGTGCTGGCCGCCGAACTCGCCGCCGCCAGGACAGCGTTGTCGGGCGGGGGCGTCGCGGGCGGAGGCGTGCGATGACCGCGCCGGTGTTCGTCGTCGAGCACTTCGACGCGGGCGGCGGCGGACGGTACGTCCTGGACGGGCCGGAAGGGCGGCACGCCGTCTCCGTGAAGCGGCTGCGCCCCGGCGAGGACGTGATCCTCACCGACGGGGCCGGACGCTGGGCGGACTGCGTGGTGCTCGGCACCGAGGGCAAGGACCGGCTCATCGTCCAGCTGGACTCGGTGAGCGAGGAACCGCCCCAGCAGCCGCGGGTGACCGTCGTGCAGGCGCTGCCCAAGGGCGACCGCGGGGAACTGGCCGTCGAGACCATGACCGAGGTCGGCGTCGACGCCGTCGTGCCGTGGGCGGCGGCCCGCTGCATCACGCAATGGAAGGGCGACCGCGGGGCGAAGGCGCTCGCCAAGTGGCGGGCCACCGCCCGGGAGGCCGGCAAGCAGTCGCGCCGGGTGCGCTTCCCGCGGATCGCCGACGCCGCCACGACCAAGCAGGTCGCCGCGCTGCTGCGGGACGCCGACTTCGCCGCGGTGCTGCACGAGAGCGGCGACGTCCCGCTGGCCACGGCCGAGTTGCCGGCGGCCGGCGAGATCGTCCTGGTCGTGGGACCCGAGGGGGGTGTGGCGCCGGAGGAGCTGGCGCTGTTCGAGGAGGCGGGGGCCGGGGCGTATCGCCTCGGGCGCAGCGTGCTGCGCACATCGACGGCCGGGACGGCGGCCGCGGCCGTGCTCCTGGCGCGTACCGGCCGCTGGTCCTGAAAACCCCCTGGAGGCACCGTGGAACTCGCCCAAGTACGCCTGCTCGTCACCGACTTCGCCGCCTGCTACCGCTTCTACGGCGACGTCCTCGGCCTCAAGCCGCAGTCGGGCGCGAGCGAGGGCCCCTACGAGAAGTTCAGCCCCGCGGCCGGCTCCGCGGGGATCGCGCTGCAGGACCGGTCGATGATGGCCGAGGTGCTCGACGAGGTGGGCCGTCCGGCCGCCGGGCACCGGTCGCTGGTGGTCTTGCGGGTGGACGCGCTGGACGCGTACTGCGAGGAGATCACGCTGCGCGGCGCCACCGTCCTGCAGGGGCCCGCGCCCCTGACGGACCGGATGCGGGTGGCCCATCTCAAGGACCCCGAGGGCAACTTGGTGGAGCTCCAGGAGTGGCTGCTGCTGCGCGGTTGACGCCTTTGCGCCCTACCGCGCCGCCCCCGTGGGTGGCAGGCTGCCCTCCATGGGGGCTTCGAGGAGGTTTCGGCGGGGGCCGCGCGGCCGTCGGGTGGCCGTGGCGGCGGTGTTCGCGGTCGTCGCCGTGGGCGGCGCGGTCGCCTGCGAGCCGGGCGGCGGCATCAGTTCCGCGGCCGTCGCGTACACCACCGACGAGACCGTGACGCGGGAACTCAACCGCCAGAAGGCGGGCGTGCGCTGGCTCAGCTGCACCGCCTCCTACGGCGACAGGCGCGAGGACTCCCGGTCGTCGCCCCCGGCGAGCGAGGACACCGTGGCGAGCGTCGACTGCCGGGGGGAGACCGACGACGGCAAGGACATCACCGTCGACGGCGAGGTCACCCACGCGGTGGACGGCGCCTGTGTGCGCGGGAACATCACCGCCAAGGTGGACGGCAAGGTGTGGTTCGAGGTCGACGGGCTCGGCGACTGCGACTCCACCAGCCCGCCCCCGGTGGGCGGCGGGCCCACCGACGGCCGGCCCGGACCGGCGGTCACCGTGACGGTCACGCAGACGATCTGGTGCGACCGGTACCCGGACTGCCGCCCTGTCGAGGGCAAGTGATCCGAACCCTGTCCGCGCGGCGCCCTCGCTGCATAGGGTGATCAGGTGACATCGCCTGCTTACCTCCGGTTCCCGCACGTGCACGGCGACCTGGTCGCCTTCACCGCCGAGGACGACGTGTGGCTCGCGCCACTCGACGGCGGCCGGGCCTGGCGCGTCAGCGCCGACAACACGCCGGTGACCCATCCCCGCATCTCGCCCGACGGCACCACCGTCGCCTGGACCTCCACCCGCGACGGCGCCCCCGAGGTGCTCGTCGCGCCGGTCGCCGGCGGCCCCGCCAGGCGCCTGACGTACTGGGGCAGTGCGAAGACCCAGGTGCGCGGCTGGACGCCCGGCGGCGAGGTCCTGGCGATCAGCTCCCACGGGCAGGCCAGTCTGCGCCGCACCTGGGCGCGCGCCGTGCCGCTGGACGGCGGCCCGGCCACCACGCTGCCGTACGGGCCGGTCGGCCACGTCGCGTACGGGCCGCACACGGTGCTGCTGTCGGCGCCGATGGGGCGCGAGGCGGCCTGGTGGAAGCGCTACCGGGGCGGCACGGCGGGCAAGTTGTGGATCGACCGCGAGGGCGACGGCGAGTTCGTCCGGCTGCACGAGGACCTCGACGGCAACATCGAGGACCCGCTGTGGGTGGGCGACCGGATCGCGTTCCTCTCCGACCACGAGGGCACCGGCGCGCTGTACTCCTCCCTCGCCGACGGCTCCGACCTGCGCCGGCACACGCCGCATGGGGGCACCGCCCGTTCGGGCGAAGCCGAGAGCGGGGGAGGCTTCTACGCCCGGCACGCCGCCACCGACGGCAGCCGGGTCGTCTACTCCAGCGCTGGCGAACTTTGGCTGCTGGACGACCTGGACGGGGCCGAGCCGCGCCGGCTGGACGTGCGCCTGGGCGGGCAGCGCGTCGACCTCCAGCCGTTCCCGGTGAACGCCGCCCGCTGGTTCGGGTCGGCCTCCCCGGACCACACCGCGCGCGGCAGCGCCGTCTCGGTGCGCGGCACCGTCCACTGGGTCACCCACCGCTCCGGCCCCGCCCGCGCGCTCGCCGCCGCCCCCGGCGTCCGGGCCCGGCTGCCGCGCACGTTCCGCGCCGACGGCGAGGAGTGGGTGGTGTGGGTGACGGACGCCGAGGGCGACGACGCCCTGGAGTTCGCGCCCGCCACCGGCCTCGCCCCCGGCGCGACCCCGCGCCGGCTGGCCGCCGGGCAGCTCGGCAGGGTGCTGGACCTCGCCATGGCCCCCGACGGCAGCCGCGCCGCCGTGGCCTCCCACGACGGGCGCCTGCTGCTCGTCGAGCGGGAGACCGGCGAGGTGCGGGAGGTGGACCGCAGCGAGGACGGCGACGTGTCCGGGCTGGTCTTCTCGCCCGACTCGTCCTGGCTCGCCTGGTCCCACCCCGGCCCGCGGCCCCTGAGCCAGCTGAAGCTCGCCAACACCACCGACCTGTCGGTCACCGAGGCCACCCCGCTGCGCTTCCAGGACTACGCGCCCGCGTTCACGGCGGACGGCAAGCACCTCGCGTTCCTGTCGACCCGCTCCTTCGACCCGGTCTACGACGAGCACGTCTTCGACCTGGCCTTCGTCGAGGGCGCCCGGCCGCACCTCATCACGCTCGCGGCCACCACGCCCTCCCCGTTCGGCCCGCAGCGGCACGGCCGGTCCTTCGAGACGCCGGACCGCGAGGAGACCCCCGACAGCGAGGGCACCCCCACCACCCGGATCGACCTGGAGGGCCTCGCCGACCGCATCGTGCCCTTCCCGGTGGAGGCCGCCCGCTACTCCAACCTGCGGGCCGCCAAGGACGGGGTGCTGTGGCTGCGCCACCCGGTGGCCGGCGTGCTCGGCTCGTCCCGGGCCACCCCCGACGATCCCGAGCCGAAGACCGAGCTGGAGCGCTACGACCTCGCCCAGCAGCGCGTGGAGCACCTCGCCGTCGACGCCGACCACTTCGAGGTCAGCGGCGACGGCAAGCGGGTGCTGCTGTGGACCGACGGACGGCTGAAGGTCGTCCCGAGCGACCGGCGCGCCTCCGGAGACGACGACAGCGACAGCAACATCACCGTCGACCTGAGCCGGGTCCGCCAGATGATCGACCCCGCCGCCGAGTGGCGGCAGATGTTCGACGAGAACGGCCGCATCATGCGCGACCACTTCTGGCGGCCGGACATGAGCGGCGTCGACTGGGACGGCGTCCTCGACCGCTACCGCCCGGTCGTGGAACGGCTGGCCACCCACGACGACCTCGTCGACCTGCTGTGGGAGGTCCAGGGCGAACTCGGCACGTCCCACGCCTACGTCACCCCGCGCGGCGGGCACGGCGGCGGCCCCCGCCAGGGCCTGCTCGGCGCCGACCTCTCCCGCCACGAGGACGGCACCTGGCGCGTCGACCGCATCCTGCCCTCGGAGACCTCCGACCCCGACGCCCGCAGCCCGCTGGCCGCACCCGGCGTCGCGGTGCGCCCGGGGGACGCGATCGTCGCGGTCGCCGGGCAGCCCGTCGACCCGGTGGCCGGTCCCGGTCCGCTGCTGATCGGCGCGGCGGGCAAGCCGGTGGAGCTGACCGTCTCCCCGTCCGGCGGCGGCGACCTGCGGCACGCGGTCGTCGTCCCGGTCGCCGACGAGGAGCCGCTGCGCTACCACGCCTGGGTCGCCGACCGCCGCGCCTACGTCCACGAGAAGTCCGGCGGCCGCCTGGGCTACCTGCACGTCCCGGACATGCAGGCGCCCGGCTGGGCCCAGATCCACCGCGACCTGCGCGTCGAGGTGGCCCGCGAGGGCCTGGTCGTCGACGTCCGCGAGAACCGCGGCGGCCACACCTCCCAGCTCGTCGTGGAGAAGCTGGCCCGCCGCGTCGTCGGCTGGGACCTGCCCCGCGGCATGCGCGCCGAGAGCTACCCGCGCGACGCGCCCCGCGGCCCGGTCGTCGCCGTCGCCAACGAGTTCTCCGGCTCCGACGGGGACATCGTCAACGCCGCGATCAAGGCCCTCGGCATCGGCCCGGTGGTCGGCACCCGCACCTGGGGCGGCGTCATCGGCATCGACAGCCGCTACCGCCTGGTCGACGGCACCCTGGTCACCCAGCCGAAGTACGCGTTCTGGCTGGAGGGTTACGGGTGGGGGGTGGAGAACCACGGCGTCGACCCGGACGTGGAGGTCGTCCAGCGCCCGCAGGACCACGCGGCGGGCAGGGACCCGCAACTGGACGAGGCGATCCGGCTGGCGCTGGAGGCGCTGGAGGCCAGTCCCGCGAAGACGCCCCCGGCTGTCCCGACGCTCTGAGGTGCGCGGGGCCGTGTCCGCGTGCGGCTCCGCCGCGAGGGCCCGACCGGCCCCAACGCACCCGCACCCGACGACGATACGATGCCCGGGTCGGACCGTATTCGGCCAACCCCCGGAGGGAAAATGGCAGGGGAACCCCAGGACGACTGCCTGTTCTGCAAGATCGTCGCAGGCACCATCCCGGCGACGATCGTCCGCCAGACGGAGACGACCCTCGCCTTCCGCGACATCAACCCCCAGGCTCCCACCCACGTCCTCGTGATCCCCAAGGCCCACCACGAGAACGCCGCCGCCCTCGCCGCCGCCGACCCGGCCCTGGCCGCGGACGTGCTCCGCGAGGCACAGGCCGTCGCCGACGAGGAGAAGCTCGACAGCTACCGCATCGTCTTCAACACCGGCAGCGGCGCCGGCCAGACCGTCTGGCACGTGCACGGCCACGTCCTCGGCGGCCGCGGCCTCGAATGGCCCCCGGGATAACCGCCTTGTCCGTACGCGAACTGGTCGTCCTCGGCACCGCCAGCCAGGTCCCGACCCGCCACCGCAACCACAACGGCTACCTGCTGCGCTGGGACGGCGAGGGCATCCTGTTCGACCCCGGCGAGGGCACGCAGCGCCAGATGCTGCGCGCCGGGGTCGCCGCGCACGACCTCAACCGGATCTGCGTCACGCACTTCCACGGCGACCACTGCCTGGGCCTCGCCGGCGTGATCCAGCGCGTGAACCTCGACAAGGTCCCGCACCCGGTCACCGCCCACTACCCCCGCTCCGGTCAGCGCTTCTTCGACCGGCTCCGGTACGCGACCGCCTACCGGGAGACCGTCGGCATCACCGAGGCACCGGTCGACTCCGACGGGCCCCTCGCCCGCACCGGCGGCTACACGCTGGAGGCCCGCAAGCTGTCGCATCCGGTGGAGTCGTACGGCTACCGGCTGACCGAGCCCGACGGCCGCCGCATGCTGCCCGAGCGGCTCGCCGCGCACGGGGTGAAGGGCCCGGACGTGGGCCGGATCCAGCGCGAGGGATCGCTCGGCGGGGTCACCCTGGAGGACGTCAGCGAGGTGCGGCGCGGCCAGCGGTTCGCGTTCGTCATGGACACCCGCCTGTGCGACGGCGTGTACGCGCTGGCCGAGGGGTGCGACCTGCTGGTCATCGAATCGACGTTCCTCGACGAGGACGAGCGACTCGCCGTGGAGCACGGGCACCTGACCGCGGGGCAGGCGGCGCGGGTGGCCCGGGACACGGGTGTGCGGCACCTCGTGCTCACCCACTTCAGTCAGCGCTACACCGACCCGGACGAGTTCGAGCGGCAGGCCCGGGCCGCCGGGTACGAGGGCGAGCTGACCGTGGCGCACGACCTGCTGCGGGTGCCGCTTCCGAAGCGTCGGTGAAACGCCCGTACGATGCGTTGATGCCCATCCCCAAAGCCGAACTGCACCTGCACATCGAAGGCACCCTGGAACCGGAGCTGGCCTTCGAGCTCGCCACGCGCAACGGCCTCACGCTGCCCTACGCCGACACGGACGAGCTGCGCGAGGCCTACCGCTTCGAGGACCTCCAGTCGTTCCTGGACCTGTACTACGAGCTCATGGCCGTCCTGCGCACCGAGCGGGACTTCGAGGACCTGGCGAACGAGTACCTGGCCCGGGCCGCCGCTCAGGGCGTGCGGCACGCGGAGATCTTCTTCGACCCGCAGGCCCACACCGGCCGCGGTCTGGAGCTCGGCACGGTCGTCGAGGGGCTGTGGCGGGCGCTGGGGCGGAGCGAGGAGAACCACGGGGTCTCGACCCGGCTGATCCTGTGCTTCCTGCGCGACGAGCCCGCCGAGTCGGCCCTGGCCACCCTGGAGGCGGCCGAGCCCTACCTGGACCGCATCACCGGCGTGGGCCTGGACTCGGCGGAGGTCGGGCACCCGCCGGTGAAGTTCCGCGAGGTCTACGCGGCCGCCGCCGCGCTCGGTCTGCGCCGGGTCGCCCACGCGGGCGAGGAGGGCCCGCCGGAGTACATCACCGAGGCGCTGGACGTGCTCGGCGTCGAGCGGGTCGACCACGGGCTGCGCTGTGTGGAGGACCCGGCGCTGGTGGAGCGGCTGGTGCGGGACCGCGTGCCGCTGACGCTGTGCCCCCTGTCGAACGTCCGGCTGCGCACCGTCGGCACCCTGGCCGACCACCCGCTGCCCGCCATGCTGGACGCCGGCCTCATGTGCACGGTCAACTCCGACGACCCGGCCTACTTCGGCGGCTACGCCGGCGACAACTTCGACGCCGTGCGCGCGACCCTCGGGCTGGACCGGGAGCGGCTGCGCGAGCTCGCCCGCAACTCCTTCCTCGCCTCCTTCCTGGAGAACGACGAGGAGCTGCGGGCGCGGTACCTCGCCGAGGTCGAGGCGTACACCTTCGCCTAGGCGGGCCTCAGAGGGCCTCCGAACCCGCCTTGCCGTAGGCGCGCTGGGCGGGGACGGCCGGGGTGTCCACGGCGATCTCCACCACCGGCTGCTCCGGGGCGCCGATCTCGGGGACCGCGCCGGCCGGGGCGCCGGTGGCGGCGGCGACCAGGGCGGCCGGGTGCCCGCCGCGGCGGCGGATCGCGCCGGGCAGCAGCGGGCGCCCGCCGGTGTGCAGGGCCACGGCGGTCATCGGCAGCGCGATCACCAGCAGGCCGGCGCCGAGGACCAGGCCCATGACCGGGAAGCCGGCCTGCGCCGACAGCACACTGCCGGTCAGCGGACCGGCGGCCGTGCCCAGCGAGGAGGCCGAGCCGACCAGGACCGCCCAGCGCCCGCGCGGGTCGAGCGAGGCGGCCAGCCCGATCAGGTACGACAGCACCACCGGGTACAGCGTGTTCCAGGCGATCTCGCCGGCGGCGAAGCTGCCCAGGCCGGTCGCGGACGCGCTGAGCACGATGCAGCCCGCGATGAGGACCGTGCCCGCGCCGATCGGCACGGCCCGTCCGAGCCGCGCGCCGAGGGCACCGGCCGCGAGGACTCCGGCCAGTCCGGCGCCCAGCGCCACGGCGAACACCGCGCCGACGGTCGCCTCGTCGAGGTGGGCCTGTTCCCGCCCGATGCGTCCGCTCACGCCCCACAGGGAGTTCTGGGCGAGCGACCAGCAGACCATGGCGGCGGCCAGCACCAGCCCGGAACGGGCGTGCGGCAGGCGGGCCCTGTCCCGCCGGGCCGGTGCGGCGGGCACGCCGGAGGGGAGCCGGCCGGTCAGCGGCCAGACGGCCAGGGCCGTGAGGGCGATCGCGGCCAGCGGCAGGCCGTGCCCCGGGCCGAGGTGCGGCACCGTCAGGTACACGGCGCCCGCGAGGGCGGAGACACTCAGCAGCCCGGCGGTGGAGGCGCGGTGCGGGTCGCTCCCGCACGTCCTCGACCCCGCCCGACCCGGGGGCGCCCCCAGGCCGGCGATGAGGGTGGCGGCGACGGTGGTGGCCGTGCCGGAGCCGAGGCCGCCGACCATCGCGCCGGCGACGACGGCCGGGACGGCCGAGGTCAGGGCGGCGCCGCCGTAGCCGAGCACGGCCAGGACGAGGCCGAGCCGGGCGAGGGTGCGGGCGCCGATCCGTTCCACGCGGGAGGCCAGGGCGAATCCGGCGGCGGCCGAACTCAGCAGCAGCGCGCTGCCGACGGCACCGGCCTGCGTGGCGGAGAGCGGAAGGGCCGAGTCGAGCCTGCCGACGGTGGTCGGGAGCAGGTACGGAGCGAGGTACCCGGCCGTGAAGAGGGCGACGAGGGGCCAGGGGGTGGTGCGGGGGGCGAGCACGGGCGTTCCCAGGGCATGCGAAAGGAGCGGCGGGAGAAGGGGGATGGGGCGACGACCGTCGACGGACAGGAACGCGCGGGCAATTTGTATCAAGCAAGCACTCGGGCACGGGAGCCCGGGGGGTGTGATGTGGAACACGTTGCGTTTGGGGTGGTGAAGCCCGGGTAAACGAGCGGCTTCCTCCGGGCGTTCCGGGGGTACCCGCCGCTCCTCGTGCGCGTCTTCCGCTAGCGCCAGTGCACCGATCCGGCACCCGCCGGCACCGTCGCCTCGATCTTCGCCCGGATCTCCCGCATCACGGCGACGATCCGCTCCTCGTGCTCCGGGGTGAGCCGCGCGACGGGCACCGAGCAGCTGATCGCGTCCTGCGCCGGGGTGTCGTAGCGCAGCGCGAACCCGAAGCCGACGATGCCGGGCACGCCCTCCTCGCGGTCCACGGACCAGCCGCGGTCGCGGATCCGCGCGAGGTCGGCCGCCAGGGACTCCCGGCCGGTGTGCGAGTTCGGCGTCAGCGCCTGGTACGGACCCTCGGGCAGCTCCTCGTCGGGGCGTTCCGCCAGCAGCGCCTTGCCCAGGGCGCCGGCGTGCGCGGGCAGGCGGCGTCCCACCCGGCTGATCGTTCTCAGGTACTCGTGCGACTCCCGCGTCGCCAGGTACGCCACGTCCCGGCCGTCCAGGCGGCCCATGTGGATGGTCTCGCCGAGCGCCTCGGACGCCTCGTCGAGGTACGGCCGCACCACCCGGACCCGGGGATCGGAGTCCAGATAGCTGGTGCCGGTGAGCAGCGCGTGGATGCCGATGCCGTACAGGGAGCCGGTGACGTCGGTGCGGACCCAGCCGCGGGAGATCAGGGTCTGCAGCAGGGCGTACATCGAGCTGCGCGGCACGTCCAGCGCGTCGGCCAGTTCCCGGAGCCGGGCCGGGCGGTCGCCGCGCGCCGCGAGGAGTTCCAGCAGCTCGACCGTGCGCGCCGCGGACTTCACCTCGCGGACGCCCCCTGTGTCTGACATGGGCCGATCGTAATCGTCCGGTGGCGCCCTGTTGACGCCCACTGTTCACCTACCTAGCCTTCATCCTCATACGTGGATCACGTCTACATAAGGAGATGACCGTGAGCGCTGGACCGGTGGCGGTCGCGCGGCGGCTGCGGGAGGGAATGGCGGGCGGGGTGCTGTCCTTCCCGCTGACGAGCTTCCGCGACGACGGCGCCCTCGACCCGGACGGTTTCCGCGGCTGTGTCGCCGAGCGGCTCGCCGCCGCGCCCGGCGCCGTCTTCCCCGCCTGCGGCACCGGCGAGTTCTTCTCGCTGGACGAGGACGAGTACCGGCAGGTCGTCACCATCGCCGTCGAGGAGGCGGCCGGCCGCGTCCCCGTCGTCGCGGGCACCGGCTACGGCTGGGCGCAGGCCGCCCGGTTCGCGCGCATCGCCGAGGACGCCGGGGCCGACGCGCTGCTCGTCCTGCCGCACTACCTCGTCGCCGTCCCGCAGGACGGCCTGGTCGCCCAGCTGGAGCAGCTCGCCGCCCGCACCCCGCTGCCCCTGATCGCCTACCAGCGCGGCCAGGTCGCCTTCACCGCCGACTCGCTCCGGCGCGTCGCCGCCCTGCCCACCGTCATCGGCCTGAAGGACGGCCACGGCGATCTCGACCGGATGCAGCGCCTCACGCTCGCCGCGCCCGAGGAGTTTTTGTTCTTCAACGGGGCCGCCACCGCCGAGGTCCAGGCCCGCGCCTACGCCGCCGTCGGCGTCCCGGCCTACTCCTCCGCCGTCCACGCCTTCGCACCCGAGATCGCCGGCGCCTTCTTCACCGCCCTGCGCGACGGCGACCGGGGAACGGTCGACAAACTGCTGCGCGACTTCTACGTCCCGCTCGTCGAACTGCGCGACCGCGTCCCCGGATACGCCGTGTCCCTGGTGAAGGCCGCCGCCCGGCTGCGCGGCCACCCCGTGGGCCCGGTGCGCGCCCCGCTCACCGACCCCTCGCCCGCCGACCTGGCCGCCCTCGGCACCCTCCTCGCCGCCGGACTCGACCTCGTGGGAGCCGCCCTGTGAACCTGACCGTCACGGACGTCCGGCTGACGCCGGTCCTGGTCGCCGACCCGCCGCTGCTCAACACGCAAGGAGTGCACCAGCCGTACACGCCCCGGCTGATCGTCGAGGTCGTCACGGCGGACGGCATCACCGGCGTGGGGGAGACCTACGGCGACACCAAGTACCTGGAGCTGGCCCGGCCCTTCGCCGAGCGGATCACGGGGCGGCGGGTCAGCGACCTCAACGGGCTGTTCGCGGTCGCGGACGAGGTCGCCGTGGACGCCTCCCGCGTCGAGGACGCCATCGACGTCGGCGGACTGCGGGGCGTGCAGACGGCCGGCAAACTGCGGCTGTCCGTGCTCTCCGCGTTCGAGGTCGCCTGCCTCGACGCCCTCGGCAAGGCCCTCGGACTGCCCGTGCACGCCCTGCTCGGCGGCAAGGTGCGCGACACCGTCGAATACAGCGCCTACCTGTTCTACAAGTGGGCGGGCCACCCCGCGGGCGTACCGGCCGGACAGGACGACTGGGGCGCCGCCCTCGACCCCGCGGGCGTGGTGGAGCAGGCCCGGCGGTTCACCGAGCGGTACGGCTTCACCTCCTTCAAGCTCAAGGGCGGCGTCTTCCCGCCCGACGAGGAGATCGCGGCCGTGCGCGCGCTCGCCGAGGCCTTCCCCGGGCGCCCGCTGCGGCTGGACCCCAACGGCGCCTGGTCCGTGGAGACCTCCCTGCGGGTGGCCGGGGAGCTCGGCGACGTCCTGGAGTACCTGGAGGACCCCACCCTCGGTACCGCCGGCATGGCCGAGGTCGCCGCGCGGACCGGCGTGCCGCTGGCCACCAACATGTGCGTGACGACCTTCGCCGAGATCAGGGAGGCCTTCACCCGCGGCGCCGTGCAGGTCGTGCTCTCCGACCACCACTACTGGGGCGGACTGCGCAACACCCAGCAGCTCGCCGCCGTCTGCCGCGCCTTCGGCGTCGGCGTGTCCATGCACTCCAACACCCACCTCGGCATCTCGCTCGCCGCCATGACCCATGTGGCCGCCACCGTCCCGGACCTCCACCACGCCTGCGACTCCCACTACCCCTGGCAGTCGGAGGACGTCCTCACCGAACGGCTCGCCTTCGCGGGCGGCCGGGTGGCGGTGTCCGACGCCCCCGGACTCGGCGTGGAACTCGACCGCGACCGGCTGGCCGCGCTGCACCGGCGGTGGCTGGAGGACGACGGCGCGCTGCGCGACCGCGACGACGCGGCCGCCATGCGGATCACCGACCCGGCGTGGGTGACGCCGCCGCTGCCGCGCTGGTAGCGCCGCCCGGTCGGGCGCGGGGCGCGCGGGGGACCGGCGCGCGCTGACGGAACGGGTGGGTCCCGCGTGATCGGCGTCACGTTGTCGGTGGCGTGGTGCAGACTGGCCTGATCCGCACCACGTCAGGGAGCGCATCGTGATCGCGTCCACCGCCCCGGCCGGTAAGGGCCCGGCCGGAAAGGGATCGCACCGCCAGACCCAGGTCGATCCCCTCGCCCCGCTGCGCAGGCCGGACGACCCGCCCTGGGACGTCTACCTCACCGGCACGGTCTTCCTCGACATCGTCTTCACCGGCCTCGACTCCGCCCCGGTGCGCGGGACGGAGTCCTGGGCGCGGGGGATGGGTTCGAGCCCCGGCGGTGTCGCCAACATGGCCACCGCGCTCGCCCGCCTCGGCCTGCGCACGTCCCTCGCGGCGGCCTTCGGTGACGACCACTACGGCGACTACTGCTGGGACGCCCTGGAGCACGGCGAGGGCATCGACCTCTCCCCGTCGCGCAGGGTGCCCGGCTGGCACTCCCCGGTCACCGTCTCCATGGCCTACGAGGGCGAGCGCACGATGGTCTCGCACGGCCACGAGCCGCCCCCCGAGGAGCCGGCCCCCGCCTGCCCGCCCCGGGCCCGTGCCGCCGTCGCCTCCCTCGCGCCCGGCGTCAGCGCGCCGTGGATCGCCCAGGCCGCGAGCGAGGGCACCCGGGTCTTCGGCGACGTCGGCTGGGACGACACCGGGGCGTGGGACCTCGCCGGCCTGCCCGACCTGCGGCACTGCGAGGCGTTCCTGCCGAACGCGGAGGAGGCCATGCGGTACACCGGCGCGGACTGCCCGCGGGCCGCCGCCCACGCCCTGACCGAGTACGTGCCGCTGGCCGTGGTCACCCTGGGGGCGGACGGGGCGTACGCGGTGGACCGGCGGACCGGGGAGACGGCCGAGGTGCCCGCGATCGAGGTCGAGGCGCTCGATCCGACCGGGGCCGGGGACGTGTTCGTCGCCGGGTTCGTGGCCGGGACGCTGGCGGACTGGCCGCTGGCGGACCGGCTGGCCTTCGCCGGGCTGACGGCGGCGCTGTCGGTGCAGGAGTTCGGGGGCTCGCTGTCGGCGCCGGGCTGGTCGGAGATCGCCGCGTGGTGGCGGAAGGTGCAGTCCGTGGAGGGACAGTCGGCGGTGGCGCTGGAACGGTACGGGTTCCTGGCCGGCCTGGTGCCGGAGGAACTGGTGCGGCCCTGGCCGCTGCGGCGGGCCGTCCCCACGATCGGCTTCCGCCGCTCGGCGTGAGGCCCCGCGGCCCGGGAGCACGCGCCCCGGCCACGGAAGTCCTGGTGACGAACCCCGCTCCCAAAACCCCTACGGCGTTGTCACTCCACCGTCGTACCCTGGGAGTCGCGAGGCCGCCCTCAGCTACGCGGCCGTGACGAGGAGGAACCGCAGGCCTTCAGCGCCGGCCCATGACTCAGACACCCACAGCTCACACCCCCGCGCAGGAGCAGGCGAGAGCGCAGTTCACCGTCCCCGCCCAGCACCCCATGGTGACCGTTCTGGGGTCCGGCGACTCCCTCCTGCGCGTGATCGAGAAGGCCTTCCCGGCGGCCGACATCCACGTCCGGGGCAACGAGATCAGCGCGGTCGGCGACCCCGTGGACGTCGCCCTCATCGCCCGCGTGTTCGACGAGATGATGCTGGTGCTCCGCACCGGGCAGCCGATGACGGAGGACGCAGTGGAACGCTCGATCGCCATGCTCAAGGCGAGCGACAGCGGCGAGAGCGACGGCCAGGAGACCCCGGCCCAGGTGCTCACGCAGAACATCCTGTCCTCACGCGGCCGCACGATCCGCCCCAAGACGCTCAACCAGAAGCGCTACGTGGACGCGATCGACAAGCACACGATCGTCTTCGGCATCGGCCCGGCCGGTACGGGCAAGACGTACCTGGCGATGGCCAAGGCGGTACAGGCCCTGCAGTCCAAGCAGGTCAACCGCATCATCCTGACCCGCCCCGCGGTCGAGGCCGGCGAGCGCCTCGGCTTCCTGCCGGGCACGCTCTACGAGAAGATCGACCCCTACCTGCGCCCGCTGTACGACGCGCTGCACGACATGCTCGACCCGGACTCGATCCCGCGCCTGATGGCGGCGGGCACGATCGAGGTCGCGCCGCTCGCCTACATGCGCGGCCGCACGCTCAACGACGCCTTCATCATCCTGGACGAGGCCCAGAACACGAGCCCCGAGCAGATGAAGATGTTCCTCACCCGCCTCGGCTTCGACTCGAAGATCGTGATCACGGGTGACGTGACGCAGGTCGACCTCCCCGACGGCACGAAGTCCGGTCTGCGGCAGGTCCAGGACATCCTGGACGGCGTGGAGGACGTGCACTTCTCGCGGCTGTCGTCGCAGGACGTCGTCCGGCACAAGCTGGTGGGCCGTATCGTCGACGCGTACGAGCAGTACGACACCAAGCACGGCACCCAGAACGGCGCGCACAAGGGCCGCGGCAAGTCCGGGCACAAGGGGAAGTAGACACACACAGCACCATGTCGATCGACGTCAACAACGAGTCCGGAACCGAGGTCGACGAGCAGGCGATCCTCGACATCGCCCGCTACGCGCTCGCGCGGATGCGCATCCACCCGCTCTCCGAGCTCTCGGTGATCGTCGTGGACGCCGACGCCATGGAGCAGCTCCACATCCAGTGGATGGACCTCCCCGGCCCGACGGATGTCATGTCCTTCCCGATGGACGAGCTGCGCCCGCCGTCCAAGGACGACGACGAGCCGCCGCAGGGACTGCTCGGCGACATCGTGCTGTGCCCGGAGGTCGCCGAGAAGCAGGGCAGGGAAGCGGAGACGCAGCACTCCATGGACGAGGAGCTCCAGCTCCTCACCGTCCACGGCGTGCTGCACCTGCTCGGCTACGACCACGAGGAACCGGACGAGAAGGCCGAGATGTTCGGCCTCCAGGCGGCCATCGTGGACGGCTGGCGCGCGGAGCGGGGCCTGACCGGCCCGTCCCCGGCACCGACGGTCTCGTAGCCGCCGATGAGTCCGCAACTCGCCCTGGGCGCCGTCGCCCTGGTGGTCGTGGCCTGGCTCGCCGCCTGCGCGGAGGCGGGCCTCGCCCGTGTCTCCAGCTTCCGCGCCGAGGAGGCCGTGCGCTCCGGCCGCCGTGGCAGCGCCAAGCTCTCCCAGGTCGCCGCCGACCCGACCCGCTACCTCAACGTGGCGCTGCTGGTGCGCGTCGCCTGCGAGATGGCCGCCGCCGCGCTGATCACCTACGGCTGCCTCAAGGAGTTCGACGGCACCACCGAGGCCCTGCTGATCGCCATCGCGGTCATGGTCCTCGTGTCGTACGTCGCCGTCGGGGTCTCGCCGCGCACCATCGGCCGCCAGCACCCGCTGAACACGGCGACCGTCTCCGCGTACGTCCTGGTGCCGCTGGCCCGGATCATGGGCCCGATCCCGTCGCTGCTGATCCTCATCGGCAACGCGCTCACGCCCGGCAAGGGCTTCCGGCGCGGCCCGTTCGCCTCCGAGGCGGAGCTGCGCGCGCTGGTCGACCTCGCCGAGAAGGAGTCGCTCATCGAGGACGAGGAGCGCCGCATGGTGCACTCGGTCTTCGAGCTGGGCGACACGCTGGTCCGCGAGGTCATGGTGCCGCGCACGGACCTGGTGGTCATCGAGCGGTTCAAGACCATCCGCCAGGCCCTCACCCTCGCCCTGCGCTCCGGCTTCTCGCGCATACCGGTCACCGGCGAGAGCGAGGACGACATCGTCGGGATCGTGTACCTGAAGGACCTGGTCCGCAGGACGCACATCAGCCGCGACGCCGAGTCCGAGCAGGTGTCCACGGCCATGCGCCCGGCGTTCTTCGTGCCCGACACCAAGAACGCGGGCGACCTGCTGCGCGAGATGCAGAAGGAGCGCAACCACGTCGCCGTCGTCATCGACGAGTACGGCGGCACGGCCGGCATCGTCACCATCGAGGACATCCTGGAGGAGATCGTCGGCGAGATCACCGACGAGTACGACCGGGAACTGCCGCCCGTGGAGGACCTCGGCGAGGACCGCTTCCGGGTCACCGCCCGCCTCGACATCGGCGACCTGGGCGAGCTGTACGGCCTGGAGGCGTTCGACGACGAGGACGTCGAGACGGTCGGCGGGCTGCTCGCCAAGGCACTGGGCCGGGTGCCCATCGCCGGGGCCTCGTCCGTCGTCGCCCTCCCCGACGGCCGGGAACTGCGCCTGACCGCGGAGGCCGCGGCCGGCCGGAGGAACAAGATCGTGACGGTGCTCGCGGAGCCCGTGGACCCGCCGGACCCACCGCGGGAGGAGAAGCCGGAGTGACCCCCCGGGAACTGCGCGCGTTCTGCCTGTCCTTCAACGCGGCGGAGGAGGACTTCCCCTTCGGCCCGGAGATCTCGGTGTTCAAGGTGCGGGGCAAGCTCTTCGCCCTCTCCTTCCTGGACGCGCGCCCCCTGAAGGTCAACCTCAAGTGCGACCCGGACGAGGCGGTCCGCCTGCGCCGCGAGCACGAGGGGCTGATCGTGCCGGGCTGGCACATGAACAAGCGCCACTGGAACACGGTCACCGTGGACGCGGACCTCCCGGACCGGCTGGTCCGGGAGCTCATCGAGGACTCCTACGACCTCGTCGTGTCCGGCCTGCCGCGAGCGGACCGCCTCCGCCTCGACCGTCCGTGACGCTTCCGTATGCTCGGATCATGACCGACAGCAGCGCGCTCGACCCCGAGGACCGCAAGATCGTCACCCTGGCCCGTTCCGCGCGGGCCCGCAACGGCGTGCCCGAGGGGGCGGCCGTACGGGACGAGACCGGACGCACCTATGTCGCGGGCACGGTGTCCCTCGACTCCCTGCGGCTCAGCGCCCTGCGCACGGCGGTGGCGATGGCGGTGGCCTCGGGCGCGCGGTCGCTGGAGGCGGCGGCGGTCGTGACGGAGGCGGAGTCGGTGCCCGACGAGGACCGCGCGGCCGTGCGGGACCTCGGCAGCGCGCAGACGCCGGTCCTGCTGGCGGGAGTCGACGGGACCGTCCGCAGCATCGTCACCGCCGGCTGAGCCCCCCGCTGTAACCGCCGGTAATTAGGCGCGATTTCAACCTTGCCGCCCCTGCTCCCGGGCGCATCAATGGAACCGTCAGTTCCGACGGACCGTCAGGTCCGGCTCTCGGCCGTGTGCCCGCATCCACGTGCCGAGCGGTCCCCCCACACGGAAACGGAGCCGCGATCCCATGAGAGGCAAGCGCATCGGAGCAGGTGCGGCACTGGCGGCCGGGGCCCTCGCGGTCTCCGGGCTCGCCCTCGCCCCCGCGGCACTCGCCGTCACCCCCCAGACGGCGACGATCAGCGCCGACTGCGGCGCCTTCGGCAGCGGTGAGGCCACGCTCACGGCCACGCAGGACGGCACCGCCGCCACCGTCACCGTCATGTCCTCCGCCATCACCGCGCCGATCGCGCTCGGCGAGGACTCGATCGCGTCCACCCTCACCCTGGTGAGGGCCGGCGGCGGCACCGTCGACTTCACCGGCACGGAGAACCCGGCGATGGCCGCCGGCGCCCCCGTGGAGGTCGGCCCCCTCGGTGGCACCGTGGCCCCCGGCGACAGTCTGGAGGCCTTCGGCGGCTCGCTGAGGATGACCGTCTTCGGCATCACCATCACCTGCACGGCGACCGGGCCGCAGTCACCGGGCCCGTTCGTCTTCGACTGAACCGCGGCGGGCCCGGCCCCGGTGCCGGAGCGCGCCGGGGCCGGGCCCGCCCGCGCCGGTGAACGCGTCGGCGCCCGGTCCGTCACGACGGCCTCGATCCGCACCTGCGGCACCGGATCGCCCCGGTGAAGCCCGGTGTGACGTCGGCCGGCCTCCCCGAACGTCCAGCTCACCGCGTACGAGCACACCGCGTCCTGGGCGCGGCGGACAGCTCACGCGGCCGCGGGTGCGCGGGCCGCGGTGCGGAGGGGTCGGTTGGATCAGGGAGAATGGGCGGCATGAGCGTTCGTATGCAGTCATCCGAAGAGCCGGGCGAGACCGTCCACCGCGCCGGCTTCGCCTGCTTCGTGGGCCGCCCCAACGCGGGCAAGTCCACCCTGACGAACGCTCTGGTCGGGCAGAAGGTGGCGATCACCTCGAACCGGCCGCAGACCACGCGGCACACCGTGCGGGGCATCGTGCACCGGCCTCAAGCCCAGCTGATCCTGGTGGACACCCCGGGCCTGCACAAGCCGCGCACGCTGCTGGGGGAGCGCCTCAACGACGTGGTGCGCACCACCTGGGCCGAGGTCGACGTGATCGGCTTCTGCCTGCCGGCGAACGAGAAGATCGGTCCCGGTGACCGCTTCATCGCCAAGGAGCTCGCGGGCATCAAGAAGTCCCCGAAGGTCGCGATCGTCACCAAGACGGACCTCGTCGACGGCAAGACCCTCGCCGAGCAGCTCATCGCCATCGACCAGCTGGGCAAGGAGCTGGGCATCGAGTGGGCGGAGATCGTTCCGGTCTCGGCGGTGGGCGACAAGCAGGTCGAGCTGCTGGCCGACCTGCTGATCCCGATGCTCCCGGAGGGCCCCGCCCTCTATCCGGAGGGCGACCTGACGGACGAGCCCGAGCAGGTCATGGTGGCCGAGCTGATCCGTGAGGCCGCCCTGGAGGGCGTCCGCGACGAGCTGCCGCACTCCATCGCGGTCGTGGTGGAGGAGATGCTCCCGCGCGAGGACCGCCCCGCCGACAAACCCCTCCTCGACATCCACGCCAACCTCTTCATCGAGCGCCCCAGCCAGAAGGGCATCATCATCGGCCCCAAGGGCAAGCGCCTGAAGGAGGTCGGCATCAAGTCCCGCAAGCAGATCGAGGCGCTGCTGGGCACGCCGGTCTTCCTGGACCTGCACGTGAAGGTGGCCAAGGACTGGCAGCGCGATCCGAAGCAGCTGCGGCGCCTGGGGTTCTGACCACGGGGTCCTCTCACCGGAGGGCACGGGCCTCCGTCTGCGCGCGCAGCACCTCCCGGAACCACGCGTAGGAGGCCTTGGGGGTCCGCTCCAGCGTGTCGAAATCGACGTGGACCAGGCCGAAGCGGCGGGCGTAGCCCTCCGCCCACTCGAAGTTGTCGAGCAGCGACCAGACGAAGTAGCCGCGCACGTCGACCCCCGCCTCCAGCGCCCGGTGCAGGGCCCGGAGGTGGCCGTCCAGGTAGGCGATGCGCTCCTGGTCGTCGACGTCCGGGCAGGAGCAGCCGTTCTCGGTGATGACGACCGGCGGGAGGCGGTCGCCGTAGCGGTCGCGGAAGGAGGTGAGGATCTCGGTGAGCCCCTCCGGTACCACGGGCCAGCCGAAGTCGGTCACCGGGTGGCCCTCGATCTCCCGCACCGAGAAGGGGAGTTCGGCCGGCATGGTGACCCCGCCGAACTCGATCTCCGTGCCCCGCGGCGCCCCCACCCGGGTGGGGGCGTAGTAGTTGACGCCGTACCAGTCGATCGGCTCGGCGATCACCTTCAGGTCGGCCTCGACGTCCCCGGGCATCAGCGCCTCGATGCCGTCCGGGTAGCGGCCCAGCAGCAGCGGGTCGGCGAACAGGCGGTTCAGCAGCAGGTCGTAGAAGTCCGCCGCCTCCACGTCCGCCGCCTCGGTCGAGGCCGCCCAGGTCGGGCCGTGGGAGTTGGCGATGCCGATGTCCGTGGCGCCCGCGGCGCGCAGGGCGCGTACGGCCAGGCCGTGGGCGAGCAGCTGGTGGTGGGCGACCGGCAGCGCGTCGAACAGCAGCCGCCTGCCCGGCGCGTGCACGCCGAGGGCGTGGCCCAGCAGGGTGTGCTCGGCGGGCTCGTTCAGTGTGATCCACCGGGTCACGCGGTCGCCGAGCCGGCCGGCGACCAGCGCGACGTGCTCGGCGAAGCGCGCGGCCGTGTCCCGGTCGAGCCAGTCCAGGTCCACGGGCAGGTCCCAGTGGAACAGCGTCGGCACCGGGCGGACGCCCGCCGCGCCCAGGTCGTCCACCAGCCGGTCGTAGAAGTCCAGGCCGCCCTTGGAGCGCACGCGCGGCCAGGACACGGAGAAGCGGTAGGCGTTCACGCCCAGGTCCGACAGGAGCGCCACGTCCTCGCGGTGGCGGTGGTAGTGGTCGCAGGCGACCGCCGCCGTCGAGCCGTCCTTGACCCGCCCGGGCCCGGCCGTGAAGGCGTCCCACACGGAGGGTTCGCGCAGCTCGGCCGCGCCCTCGATCTGGTGGGCCGAGGTCGACACGCCCCACAGGAAGCCGGGCGGGAAGCGGGGGATCGGATTGCCTGCGTCAGTCGCCATGCGCGGATCATCCGTACCGGCGGTAACGGAAGTCAACGCCCGGGCGGGAACCGGCCGTTACGCCCCCTCCTTCAGGACGCGCGAGATCAGTCTGCGCTGCTCGTCGGTCAGCCGGGGATCGGCCGCGTACACCGTCTCGCCGTCCACGGTGATCTGGTACGCGAACCCGTCGGGTACGCCGACCGGCGGCGTGGTCCGGCCGCCGGCCAGCGCCCGCTCGGCCAGCGCGTGCCACTCGGCGGCATCGGGGCGCCCCGCGGTGTCCACCTGCGCGTGCCGCTCGATGCCCGCGAAACCGCCCGTGCGCCTCACCTGAATACGCATGGCACCTGTCTAGTACGGAACTACGGGGTCCGCACCCCGACCCGCTCCCAGGCCTTCGTCACGGCCTCCAGCTCCTCGCCGTCGCCGAAGCGGCCGCGGGCGGCCTTGACGGTGAGCGTGGCGAAGTCCGCGAACAAGGCCTGCTCCTTCAGCTCGCCGCCGGTCAGCACGTCGTACCAGATCTGTCCGGCGCGCTCCCAGGCGTGGCCGCCGAGGGCCGTCGCGGCGAGGTAGAAGGCGTGGTTGGGGATGCCCGAGTTGATGTGGACGCCGCCGTTGTCGCGGCCGGTGCGGACGAAGTCGTCCATCGTGGCGGGCTGGGGGTCCTTGCCCAGCACGTCGTCGTCGTACGCCGTGCCCGGTTCCTTCATCGAGCGCAGCGCCCTGCCCGTCACCCGCGGGGCGAGCAGGCCGGCGCCGATCAGCCAGTCGGCCTCGGTGGCGGTCTGACCGAGCGTGTACTGCTTGATGAGCGCGCCGAAGACGTCCGACAGGGACTCGTTGAGCGCGCCGGGCTGGCCGAAGTAGGTCAGGTTGGCCGTGTACTGGGTGACGCCGTGGGCGAGTTCGTGGCCGATGACGTCGATCGGGAGGGTGAAGTCCAGGAAGATCTCCCCGTCCCCGTCGCCGAAGACCATCTGCTCGCCGTTCCAGAAGGCGTTGTTGTAGTCGCGGTCGTAGTGCACGGTCGCGTCGAGCGGCAGGCCGTTGCCGTCGATCGAGTCGCGTCCGAAGGCGCGCAGGAACAGCTCGAAGGTCGCTCCGAGACCGGCGTAGGCCCGGTTGACGGTGGCGTCCGTGCCGGGGACGTCGCCCTCGCCGCGGACCTTGCGGCCGGGCAGATCGGTGCCGTGCCCGGCGTCGTGGACGGTGCGCCGCGGCCTGCCCTCGGCGGCCGAGGGGACGGCCGGGGCACCGAGGACGGTGGTCAGGCGGCGCTGGGTGCGCTCGAAGGCGTCGCGCTGCAGGGTGCGGCGGGCGGGTCCGGCGAGCGCGGGGTCCTCGGCCTGGGCGAGCTTGTCGAGGACGTGGGGCGGGACGATGGTGCAGAAGACGGGCTCGAAGCCCCCGTGAGTCGTCATGTCCGGAACCCTTGCACTGCGTGACGAAACTGTCACCGGTGGCCACCATGATTGGTGAAATACCGGGACAGCGAACCTCACTCTCCGTGTCGGAGTGGTATAGCGCACTTTTTGTCCCGTTTGGGCGCCGGGTCCCGCATACTGATACGACCCCACGCGCAGAGGAGGGGCTCGGCTAGCATGCTGCGCATCATGCGTTTCGGGCTGCTTCTCCTTAGCTGCCGCGGCGAGGGCCTGTAGTCGAGGCCGACTCCCTCCCCGCGGAGCTTGGTGCTGCGTCGTCGGCCGTCCTTCCGGACACCCTCTGAGGAGCCCCAGCATCATGGCGAACCGCCAGCAGCCCAGTTCCATGCCGATCCACAAGTACGGCCGCTACGACCAGGTCGACATCCCGGACCGCACCTGGCCGGAGCAGCGCATCACCACCGCCCCCCGCTGGCTCTCCACCGACCTGCGCGACGGCAACCAGGCCCTGATCGACCCCATGTCGCCCGCCCGCAAGCGCGCCATGTTCGACCTGCTGGTCAAGATGGGCTACAAGGAGATCGAGGTCGGCTTTCCGGCCTCGGGCCAGACGGACTTCGACTTCGTGCGCTCCATCATCGAGGAGCCCGGGGCCATCCCCGACGACGTCACCATCTCCGTGCTGACCCAGGCCCGCGAGGACCTGATCGAGCGGACCGTCGAGTCCCTGAAGGGCGCCAGGCGCGCGACGGTCCACCTGTACAACGCCACCGCGCCGGTCTTCCGCCGGGTCGTCTTCCGCGGCTCCAGGGACGACATCAAGCAGATCGCCGTCGACGGCACGCGTCTGGTCATGGAGTACGCGGAGAAACTGCTGGGCCCCGAGACCGAGTTCGGCTACCAGTACAGCCCCGAGATCTTCACCGACACCGAGCTGGACTTCGCGCTGGAGGTCTGCGAGGCGGTCATGGACGTCTACCAGCCCGGCCCGGGCCGCGAGATCATCCTGAACCTGCCCGCCACCGTCGAGCGCTCCACGCCCTCCACGCACGCCGACCGCTTCGAGTGGATGGGCCGCAACCTCTCCCGCCGCGAGCACGTCTGCCTGTCGGTCCACCCGCACAACGACCGCGGCACCGCCGTCGCCGCCGCCGAGCTGGCGCTGATGGCCGGCGCCGACCGCGTCGAGGGCTGCCTGTTCGGCCAGGGCGAGCGCACCGGCAACGTCGACCTGGTCACCCTGGGCATGAACCTGTTCTCCCAGGGCGTCGACCCGCAGATCGACTTCTCCGACATCGACGAGATCCGTCGCACGTGGGAGTACTGCAACCAGATGGAGGTCCACCCGCGCCACCCGTACGTGGGCGACCTGGTCTACACGTCCTTCTCCGGCTCCCACCAGGACGCCATCAAGAAGGGCTTCGACGCCATGGAGGCCGACGCGAAGGCCAAGGGCGTCACCGTCGACGACATCGAGTGGGCCGTGCCGTACCTGCCCATCGACCCCAAGGACGTCGGCCGCTCCTACGAGGCGGTCATCCGGGTCAACTCGCAGTCCGGCAAGGGCGGTATCGCCTACGTCCTGAAGAACGACCACAAGCTGGACCTGCCGCGCCGGATGCAGATCGAGTTCTCGAAGATCATCCAGGCGAAGACCGACGCCGAGGGCGGCGAGGTCACGCCGAAGGACATCTGGGCCGTCTTCCAGGACGAGTACCTGCCCAACCCGGACAACCCCTGGGGCCGCATCCAGGTCAAGAACAACCAGTCGACCACCGACACCGACGGCGTGGACACGCTGCAGGTGGAGGCCACGGTCGACGGCCGGGACACCGTCCTGACCGGCTCCGGCAACGGCCCCATCTCGGCGTTCTTCGACGCCCTGCAGTCCATCGGCATCGACGTACGCCTGCTGGACTACCAGGAGCACACGATGAGCGAGGGCGCCTCCGCGCAGGCCGCCTCCTACATCGAGTGCGCCATCGAGGACAAGGTCCTGTGGGGGATCGGAATCGACGCGAACACGACCCGCGCCTCGCTGAAGGCCGTCGTCTCGGCCGTCAACCGCGCGACGCGCTGACCAGCCCTCAAGGCGGTTTGAGAGCTCCGTCCGCCGATGTCCGGCGGACGGAGCCCCGTCACATACCGGCCAATCCCTGTGAGGGTCGCGGAAAGGTCTCCTCCGGGGTGCTGACTCCTCCTCGCGGATGTGGCTAACATCACGCAAGCGCGGCGACGTCGCCGTGCGGCATGACGGAGGTGCGACGTGCTGCCAGGACGGGGACGAAACGGCCGTGCCGCCGGGCTTGCCCGCATCCTGGGCACCCGTACCGCGTGGACGGCCGCCGGTGACGGGGAGTTCTTCTGCCCCGGCTGCGGCGGTGACCGCAACTACCAGCGGCTGACCGGACAGCGCCGCTTCACGCTGCTCGGCGTGCCCGTGCTGCCGCGCGGCGAGACCGGCCCGGTCGTGGAGTGCGCCGCTTGCCGCCGCCACTTCGGCACCGACGTCCTCGACCACCCGACCACCACCCGCTTCTCCGCGATGCTCCGCGACGCCGTGCACACCGTCGCCCTGGCGGTGCTGGCCGCGGGCGGCGCCGGATCCCGTACGGCACTGGAGTGCGCCGTGCTCGCCGTGCGCGCGGCCGGGTTCGACGACTGCACCGAGGAGCAACTGGCCGCCCTCGTCGAGGCGCTGGAGGCGGACACCGGCCGCTTCAGCGGCGAACCCTGCGGCGCCGGGCTGGCCATAGAGCTCCACGAGGCCCTCGACCCGCTCGCCCCGCACCTCGCCACCGTCGGCCGCGAATCGATCCTGCTGCAGGGCGCGCGCATCGCCCTGGCGGACGGGCCGTACACCCCGGCCGAGCGGGACGTCCTCGCGACGGTCGGCGCGGCGCTCACCATCTGCTCCGACGACGTCACCCGCCTGCTGGCGGCGGCCGCCCGCACGCCGTCCTGAACCGGACGCGGCGGCGCGGCGGTCCGGGCGGGCGGCGTACCCCCGGACGCTGTCCTGGGCGGTGGGCCGGACGACGGGCTCGTGCCCGTCGACGCGGCGGGGGCTGATCGACGGGCCGACCGCGGGCAGTCCGCGCGTGCGCGCCCGGCGGCCGCGGTACGACGTGCGGGTCCGGTGGGTACCGCGGAGGCGAGCCGCTGCGCCACCCGGAACGCGCGGGGGCCGATGCCGCCCGCACTCCGGCGACCGCGCGACGGCCGACGCCCGCCGGTACTCCCCGGGGAGTAACCCCGGCCCGGCACCACCCCCCGCGGTACCGCCCTCCTCCGTCTCACGCCCGACGTGCCGGTCGCCCCGGGCCGGGAGTCTGGGATGCGTTCCGGACAGCCGACGGAGGGAGCCGGGCAGATGGGGGCCGTAAGGACGCGTACGGGGCGGCGGCGGGCCGTGCCCTGGGTGGTGGTCGGGCTGTGGCTCGCCGCGCTCGTGCTGCTCGGGCCGCTCGCCGGGAAGTTCGCCGGCATCCAGCAGAACCGCGCGGTCGACTACCTGCCCGACAGCGCCGACTCGACCCAGGTGGCGCGCGTGCAGGACGAGTTGCCCGGCGGCGAGTCGACCGACCTGGTGCTCGTGTACCACCGCGGCGGCGGACTGACCGACGCCGACCGGCGCACGGCCGCCGAGCAGGTCGCCGAGGTGCGCGGCGCCTACGACCTGGCGGGCGAGCCGCGCGGCGTCCCCTCGGAGGACGGCTCCACCCTGATGTACCCGGTGTCCAGCACCCAGCCGGGCCAGGACGAGGAGGCCCGGGACGCCTTCGTCGACGGAGTGCGGGAGATCGCCGGGGGCGGGGGCGGACTGAGCGTCGAGGTCGGCGGCCCGGGCGCGCTGAACACCGACATGAACAAGGTGTTCGAAACACTCGACGCCACCCTGCTGTACGCCACCCTCGGCGTCGTCACCGTGCTGCTCGTCCTCATCTACCGCAGCCCCTTCCTGTGGCTCGTGCCGCTCGCCGTCGCGGGCGTCGCCGCGGCCTCGGCCATGGCCGCCGGCTACGGGCTGCACGCGCTGTTCGACGTCACCGTCACCGGGCAGAGCGGCGGCGTGATGACCGTCCTCGTGCTCGGCGCCGGCACCGACTACGCGCTGCTGATCGTCTCCCGCTACCGCGAGGAACTGCGCCGCCACGAGCGCCCCTACGACGCCATGCGCGCCGCGCTGCGCGGCTGCGGACCGGCCGTCCTCGCCTCCTCGGGGACCGTCGCGGCCGGGCTGCTGTGCCTGCTCGCCGCCGACCTCAACAGCAGCAGCGGCATGGGGCCGGTCGGCGTGGTCGGGGTGCTCGCGGCGCTGGTCGCCATGACGACGCTGCTGCCCGCGGTGCTGGTCCTGCTCGGGCGGCGGGTCTTCTGGCCGCTGATCCCCGCGTTCGGCAGCGAGCCGAAGGCACGGCGGTCGCTGTTCGCCGCGATGGGCACCTCGGCGACGCGCCGGCCCGCCGCCGTGCTCGCCGGCGGCGGCGTCCTGCTCGGCGCCCTCGCGCTCGGCACGCTGAACCTGCCCGGCGGCATCAAGCAGGAGGACTCCTTCACCGAGCGGCCCGAGTCGATCGCCGCGATGCGCACGCTGGCACGGGAGTACCCCGAGCGCAGCAGCCGGCCCCTGACCGTCGTCGCCCCCGACGGCCGGGCCGCCGCGGTCCTGGAGCGGGCCCGGGCGACCGACGGCGTCGCCGAGGCGGTGCCCGGGCGCAGCGGGGCGGGCTGGACGGAGATCGCCGTCTTCGCCACCGCGCCGCCGGAGACCCCGGCCGAGACCCGCACCGTCGAGGCCCTGCGGGCCGGGCTCGACCGCGAGGGCGCGTACGTCGGCGGGCCCAGCGCCCAGCAGATCGATCTCGCCGCCGGCGAGGCGCGGGACCGGAAGGTGATCGTGCCGCTGGTGCTGGTCGCGGTGTTCGTCATCCTGGTCGGGCTGTTGCGCAGTCTGGTCGCGCCGCTGCTGCTGCTGGTGGCGGTGGTCGCGGTGTGGGGCGCGGCGCTCGGCATCGGCGGGCTGGTGTTCGGGCCGGTGCTCGGCTTCGGCGGGGCGGATCCCGGGCTCGGGCTGCTGTCGTTCGTGTTCCTGGTCGCCCTCGGCGTCGACTACGGCATCTTCCTGATGCACCGGATGCGGGAGGAGTCCGTGAAGGGGGCCGAGCCGGAGGCGGCGGCGCTGACCGCGCTGCGGACGACCGGCGGCGTGATCGCCTCGGCGGGGATCGTGCTGGCGGCGACGTTCGCGGTGCTGACGACCCTGCCGATGGTCGGGCTGGTCGAGCTGGGGTTCGTCATCGCGGTGGGGGTGCTGCTGGACACCTTCCTGGTGCGGACGTACCTGGTGACCACGGCGAGTGTGCTGCTGAAACGGCGGATGTGGTGGCCGGGCGGGCTCTCGCGCGCACCGGGGCGGACCGCACCGGCGACGCAGGACGAGCCCGTGTCCGCGCACGCCCCCTGACCCGCCGCGGGCGTCCCTCCCCTCCCGGAGGGACGCCCTCCTCGCCGAGGATGACACCCGTGCAGCAGTCCACCACCGCGTCCACGAGCTGGTCCCGCCCCGCCGAGCGGATCATGGCCGCCGTCAACCGCGACCCCCTCACCGCCCCGCACGCCCTCCGCAACGACACCCTGCTCGCCTGCGCGGCGGCGGCGCTCGCGGCCGGGATCGCGCTGTTCGTCGACGACGGGCGCGAGCCCGACGCGCTCGGGTGGGCACTGCTGCTCGCCAGTCACGTGCCGTTGCCCTGGCGGCGGCGCCGGCCGCTGCTCGTGCTGTTCCTGATCGTGCTCTGCGTGGCGCCGTACCACGCCCTGGACAACGTCCACTCCGCGCCCACCCCGGCCACCTACATCGCCCTCTACACCGTCGCCGTCACCGGCCGCCCGCTGCGCGCCGTGCTGGTCGGGGCCGGGGTCGTCACCCTCTCCGTCGGCGTGATGCTCACGGTCAGCGCCCACGAGGCACTGGAGCTGCTGAAGATCTCCGGATGGGTCGTCGCCGTGCTGTTCTGCGGAGTCGACGTGCGCTTCTACCGCCAGTACGTCGCCTCCATCGTCGAGCGGGCCGAACGGGCCGAACGCACCCGCGAGGAGGAGGCCCGGCGGCGCGTCGCCGAGGAGCGGCTGCGGATCGCCCGGGACCTGCACGACCTGCTGGCCCACAGCATCACCCTCATCGGCGTGCGGACCTCCGTCGCCGCGCACGTGCTGTCCGCCGACCCCGGCCGGCTGGACCGGCAGACGGTCGCCAGGGCGCTGGACGACATCGCCGAGACCTGCCGCAGCGCCCGCGGCGAACTCCGCACCACGCTGGAGGTGCTGCGCGCGCAGGACGCGGGGGACGCCCGCGGCCCGCTGCCCGGCCTGGACGGGCTGGCCGACCTGGCGGAGGCGGCGCGGCTCGCCGGTGCCCGGGTCGAGCAGACCGTGCGGATACGGCACGCGCCGCCCGCCGTCGGCGCCGCCGCCTACCGCATCGTGCAGGAGGCCCTCACCAACGCCGTGCGGCACGCCGGACCCGCGCCGGCCGTCCGCGTCGAGCTGGACGAGCGGGAGGGTGCCCTGCACCTGTCGGTCCGCGACGACGGCGCCGGACCGGCCCCGGGCGGCACCCCGGGCTTCGGACTGGTCGGAATGCGGGAGCGGGCCCGCAGCGTGGGTGGCACACTCGACGCCGGACCGCGGGCCGGGGGCGGGTTCGAGGTGACGGCGGTCCTGCCGCTGGCCGCGACGGGGGAGAGGAACGGATGACCATACGGGTGCTGCTCGCGGACGACCAGACGCTGGTGCGCGAGGCGTTCGCGATGCTCGTGGAGTCGGCCCGGGACATGGCGGTCGTCGGCCAGGCCGCCACCGGACGGCAGGCCGTCGAACTGGCCCGCGGCACACGCGCCGACCTGGTCGTGATGGACATCCGCATGCCCGACCTGGACGGCATCGAGGCGACCCGGCTCATCGCGGCCGACGAGGACCTCGCGGGCGTGCGCGTACTCGTGCTCACCACGTACGACACCGACGAGAACATCGTCGACGCGCTGCGCGCCGGGGCCTCCGGCTTCCTCGTCAAGGACACCCGGCCGGCCGAACTCCTGGACGCCATCCGGACGGTCGCGGCCGGTGAGTCCCTGCTGTCGCCGGGGCCCACGGCACGGCTGATCGAGCGGTTCCTGCGCAGCCCCCCGGCGCCGGTGACCGGCGGGCCCGAGTGCCTGTCCGAGCGGGAGCGGGAGGTGCTCACGCTGGTCGCGCGCGGCCTCAACAACACCGAGATAGCGGAGGTGTTGGGCCTGAGCCCGCTGACCGCGAAGACCCACGTCAGCCGCATCATGGGCAAGCTGGCGGCGCGCGACCGGGCGCAGCTGGTCATCGTCGCCTACGAGTCGGGGATGGTGACGCCGGGGACATCGGAGGGATGAGACTCCTCACCCGCACCCTCCTGGTCGCCTCGGCCCTCCTGGCCCCCCTCGCCGCCGCCGTCCCCGGCGCCTCGGCCGCCCCCGGCTGCACGTCCTCCGTCCCGTACGTCTCGGGCGAGGGCGGCTACGCCGCGTACCGCGTCCCCGCCGCCGTCACCACGCCCCGGGGCACCCTCCTCGCCTTCGCCGAGGGCAGACGCGGCGGGCCGGGCGACAGCGGCGACATCGACGTCGTCCTCAGACGCTCGGCGGACGGCGGCTGCACCTGGGGCCCGCTCACCGTCGTCGCCGCCGGGGACGGCGACACCCGCGGCAACCCGGCACCCGTCGTCGACCCGCGCAGCGGCGCCGTGGTCCTGCTCACCTCCTACAACGGCGGCGACGTGACGGAGGCGCAGATCATGCGCGGCGAGGTCACGCCCGAGCAGGGCCGCCGCGTCTTCGTGCAGCGCGGCCGGGACGACGGCCGCCGCTTCACCCAACCCCGCGAGATCACCGCCCAGGTGAAGCACCCGTCGTGGCGCTGGTACGCGACCGGCCCCGGCCACGCGCTCGCCCTCACCCGGGGCCCGTACGCGGGCCGCCTGGTCGTGCCCGCGAACCACTCGGCGTCCCCGCCGCCCGGCTCCCCGGACACCGGCCGGGAACCCCGCCACTACGGCGCCCACGCGCTCCTCAGCGACGACGGCGGCCGCACCTGGCGGCTGGGCTTCGTCGACGACTCCTACGAGGGGACAGTCAACGCCAACGAGTCCACCGCCGCCCAACTCCCGGACGGCGACGTCTACTTCGGCGCCCGGGACCAGCACGGCACCAGCCCGGGCCACCGCCTCGACAGCAGGTCGGGCGACGGCGGCGCGACGCTCGACCGGCCCTACACCGTGCAGCCGGCCCTGAACGACGTGCCGGTCGTCCAGGGCAGTGTGCTGCAACTTCCGGGCCGGGACGGGCCGTTGCTGTTCTCCGGCCCGTCCGTCCCCACCGCCCGCCGGGACATGGCCGTGTGGCGCAGCACCGACGGCGGCGCCACCTTCACCAAGGCGCTGACGCTCTCCCGGCGGCCCGCGGCCTACTCCGACCTGGTGCCGCTCGGCCGGAAGGCGGTGGGGATCCTGTACGAGACCGGCGGTCAGGGGCCGTACGAGACGATCGCGTTCCGGCGGATCCCGGCCGGGGAGCTCTAGAGCAGCCCGGCCGCGGCCAGGTGCGCGCCGACCCGCTCCACCTCGTCCGGCGACAGCGGCACCTGCGGCTCGGCCGTCGCCGGGCAGTCGATCACGCCCCGCAGGTGCAGCGCGGCCTTGAAGGCGCCGATCGCCGAGGAGCCCGGGCCCATGCGCGCCGGGTCGCCGACGGACACCAGGCCGAACAGCGCGCACAGCCGCTCCTGTTCGGCCCGGGCCTCCTCCAGGTCCCCGGCGCGGCACAGCCGGTCCAGGCGGACGTAACCGTGCGGGTCGACGTTGCCGAGGCCGGGCACCGCGCCGTCCGCGCCGAGCGCGAGGGCCGCGTCGACGATCAGCTCGGAGCCGGTCAGCACGCGGAAGCCGGAGATGCCCTGGTGGTCCCGGGCGCCGGTCACGACCTGCCGGAAGGCGGCCAGATCGCCGCTGGAGTCCTTCAGCCCGGCCAGGACGCCGTCGGCGGCCAGCTCCAGGACGACGTCGCCGGGCAGCTTGGTGTGGACGGCGACCGGGATGTCGTAGGCGATGACCGGGACGGGGCTGGCGGCGGCGACGGCGCGGTAGTGACGGGCGATCTCCGCCGGATGGGTGCGGGCGTAGAACGGGGCGGTGACCACGACCGCGTCCGCGCCCGCCGCCGTCACCGCGGCGACGTGGTCCCGCACCCGGGGTGTGGTCATGTCGATCGCCCCGGCCAGCACCGGCAGCTGCCCGCCGGTGTGGCGGGCGACCGCCTCGACGACCAGTCCGCGCTGCGCGTCCGTCAGATAGGCCGCCTCGGAGGTCGAGCCGAGCACGAACAGGCCGTGCACCCCGCCTCCCACCAGATGGTCGACGAGCCTGAGCAGCGAGGGGACGTCCACCTCGCCGTCCGGTGTCAGGGGCGTGCACAGGGGCGGGATGACACCGGTCAGCGGGGGGATCGTCATGGGGCCTCCATCGGGTCGCCGCGGGGGACGAGGTCACGGGTCGACTCGTCCTCCCCGACAGGATGGTGGCAGCGGAAGCGGTGGGCGGGGGCCGACGCGGCGAAGAAGCCCGGCATCTCGTCCGCGCAGACGCCGTCCGCCTTCCAGCAGCGGGTGCGGAACGGGCAGCCGCTCGGCGGGCGGGTCGCCGAGGGCAGGGGACCGGACAGCGGGATGGGCTCGATCGGGTCGAGCAGGCCGGGCGTGGCGGAGAACAGGGCGCGGGTGTACGGGTGCCGGGCCCGGTCGGTGACCAGTGCGGCCGGGCACTCCTCGACGATCCGGCCCAGGTACATGGTGATCACCCGGTCGCTCATCCGCCGCACCGTCTGGATGTCGTGCGAGACGAACACCAGGGCCAGCCCCAGGCGTTCCTTCAGGTCGAGCAGGAGGTTGAGGATCTGGGCCCGGACCGACACGTCCAGGGCGCTGGTCGGTTCGTCCGCCACGACCAGGTCCGGATCGAGCGCCAGGGCCCGGGCGATCGCCACGCGCTGCCGCTGCCCGCCCGACAGCCGGCCGGGCAGGGCGTCGGCGAGGGCCCGGGGGAGGCCGACCAGGGACATCAACTCGCGTACCCGGTCCTCCCGTTGCGCGCGAGTGCCGCGGTCGTGCACGTCGAGCGGGTCGCGCAGGATCCGCCGGACGGGCAGGCGGCGGTTCAGGGCCGTCGACGGGTCCTGGAAGATCATGCCGGTGCCCGCGCCGACGGCCCTGCGGCGCTCGGCGGCCGGCATCGCCCACAGGTCCCGCCCGCGGAAGGACACCGTCCCCCGGGTCGGCCGCTCCACCCCCACCAGCACCTTCGCCAGGGTCGACTTGCCGCAGCCCGACTCGCCGACCACACCGACCGTCTCGCCGGGCGCGACGGCCAGGTCCGCGCCGGTCAGCGCGTACACCCGGTCCCGGGTGAACACACCGCCGCCGCGGGCCTTGTGGACGACGTGCGCGTCGGACAGTTCCACCAGGGCGGGACCGCACGCCGTGACCGGCTCGCTCATGACACCGCCTCGGTCCCGGTGGCCGACAGCTCCACGGCCGGGTGGTGGCAGGCCGCCGTGTGCGCCGGGGTGCCGGCCAGGACGGGAGCCGTCGTCCGGCACACCTCGCTCGCGCGCGGGCACCGGTCGGCGAAGCGGCAGCCCGCCGGGAAGCCGGCCGGGGACGGGACGACGCCCCTGATCTGCGTCATGCGCTCCTGACCCGACTCCAGCGACAGCACGCTGCCGAGCAGGCCGCGCGTGTAGTGGTGGGCCGGGGCCTCCACCAGGCCGGCGGTGACGCCGGTCTCCACGATCCGCCCGCCGTACATCACCGCTACCCGGTCGGTGACGTCCGCGACCAGCGCCAGGTCGTGCGAGACCAGGACCAGCGCGAAGCCCAGCTCCTCGCGCAGCCGCAGCAGCAGCTCCATCACCTGTGCCTGCACGGTGACGTCGAGCGCGGTCGTCGGCTCGTCGGCGACGATCAGGCCCGGCTCGCGGGACAGGGCCATCGCGATCAGGACGCGCTGGCGCTGCCCGCCGGACAGTTCGTGCGGGTAGCTGGGCAGGGTGCGCCCGGGGTCCAGGCCGACCATGGTGAGCAGGTCGGCGGGGGTGCGCCGCCCGCCGCGCCGCACGACCTGCTTGAGCTGGGCGCGGATCGTCATGGCCGGGTTGAGGGAGGACAGCGCGTCCTGGTAGACCATCGCCATCTCGTGGCCGAGGAGCCTGCGGCGTTGGCGCATCGGCTCGGCGAGCAGGTCCCGCCCCCGGAAGCGGACCTGGCCGCGCACCCGTGCCCCCTTCGGCTGCAGGCCCATCACCGCCAGCGCGGTCAGCGACTTGCCGCACCCCGACTCGCCGACCAGGCCGAGCACTTCGCCGGGGTGCACCTCGAAGCCGACGCCGTCCACGATGTCCACGCCGCCGTGCCGCCCCTCGAAGCCGATGGCGAGGTTGTCCACCGCGAGCACCGGCTGCCCGTCCCGGGGCACGTGCCGGGCCCGGGCCCGCAGCCTGCGCGCCGCCTCGGCCAGGCCGGGCAGCGGCACGGCCTCCCCGCTGCCGGGCTCGGGCGCCTGAAGCCGGTCGTCGTCGACGGGCGCCGCCACCTCCCGGCCCGACGGGGCCGCCCACGCGTCGGAGACGCCCTCGGACAGGATGTTCAGGGACAGCACCGTGACCAGCATCAGCAGCCCCGGGAACACGGTCGCCCACCAGCCGCCGGTCAGCACCATGTTCTTGCCGTCGGCGATGACGCTGCCCCAGGACGGGTCGGGCGGCCGCACGCCCGCCCCGATGAAGGACAGCGACGCCTCGAAGACGATCGCCTCGGCGACCTGGACCGTGCAGAACACCAGCACGGGCGCGGCGCAGTTGACCGCCACGTGCCTGAGCACGATGTGCGGGGTCCGGGCGCCGATGACCCGTTCCGCCGTCACGTAGTCCTCGCCGTACTGGTCGAGGACGTTGGCCCGCACCACCCGGGCCACCGGCGGGGTGAACAGGAAGGCGAGCGCGCAGATCAGCACCGCGATCCCGCCGCCGAACACCGCCACCAGCACGGCGGCCAGCGCGATGCCCGGGAACGCCATCACCACGTCCAGGCAGCGCATCAGCGTCTCGTCGACCGCCTTGCGGGAGGTCGCCGCGATCGCCCCGAGCAGCGCGCCGGCCACCAGGGCGAGCCCGGTCGCGCCGAGCCCGATCGCGAGCGACCAGCGTGCCCCGTACATCAGCCGGCTCAGGATGTCCCGGCCGAGGCTGTCCTGGCCCATCCAGTGCCCGGCGGACGGGTGCCCGGTGCCGCCGACCGGCGGCTGCTGGTCGAGCGGGTCGTGCGGGGCGAGCAGCGGCGCGAACAGGGCCACGAGGGCGACGACCGCCAGGAAGCAGACGGCGATCCTCGACAGCGGCGGCAGCCGGCGCCGGCCGCGCAGCCGCACGCCGGGCCGGGACAGGGCCGCGGTGAGGCTCTTGCGGGTCATCACGTGGTCGCATCCCTCAGTCGCGGGTTGACCAGCAGGTAGAGGACGTCGATGACGAGGTTGACGACGACGAACCCCGCCGCCGTGGTCAGCACGACGCCCTGGACGACGGCCGGGTCGCCGTTCTTCACGGCGTCGATCATCAGCTTGCCCATGCCGGGCAGCGAGAAGATCGTCTCGATGACGACCGCGCCGCCGAGGAGATAGCCGACACGCAGCCCGAGCACGGTCAGCGGGTTGATCAGGGCGTTGCGCAGCACGTTCCGCCCGACCACCACCCGGGGCGGAAGCCCGCTGCCGATCGCCGTCCGTACGTAGTCCTTGTCCAGCTCCTCCACCACGGCCGTCCGCACGATGCGGGTCAGCTGCGCCGCCACCGGCAGGGAGAGGGCGAGGGCCGGGAGCGTCATGGTCCTCAGCCAGCCGGTGAAGGAGTCGGCCGGGTTGACGTAACCACCGGTGGGGAACCAGCCCAGGTCGACCGCCAGGTACTGGATCATCAGCAGCGCCAGCCAGAAGCCGGGAGCGGCGACCCCGGTGAGCGACACGACCCGGATGATCTGGTCCGGCAGCCGGCCCCGGTGGATCGCCGCCGTCACACCGCCCAGCAGGGACAGCACGACCGCGATGCCCAGGCCCAGGAAGGTGAGCTGGAGGGTGAGCGGCAGTGCCGTGGTCACCTGGTCGATCACCGGCGCCCGGGTCAGCGCGCTGGTGCCCAGGTCGCCGTGGAGCAGGTCGGCGACGAAGGCGAAGTAGCGCACGGGCAGCGGGTCGAGCAGACCGTGTTCCTCGCGGAAGTCCTGCAGCTGCCGCGGGGTCGGGTTGGCGCCCTGGAAGAACGCGGACGCCGGGTCGGCGTCCGAGAACCGCATCACCAGGAACACGAACAGCACGATGCCGAGCATCAGGGGCACGAGCAGGGCGACGCGGCGCAGCAGGATCCGCACGACGGCCGTCATGCGGCTAGGCCCACTTGGCCTGGAGGAGGTTGATGCCCGGGTAGGGCTGGGCCCTTATGCCGCTGAGCCGGTCGGGGTCCCAGGCGGTCATCAGCTCGTTGTGGACGACCGGGTAGAGCACGGCCTGTTCGGCGACGACGTCGATGTAGTCCTGGATCATCGCCTTCTTCCTCCCGGCGTCCGGCTCCCTGGCCGCCCGGTCCATGTCCTTGAAGAGCTGCCGGGCAACGGGGTCGGAGGCCCACCGGGTGTACTGCATCCACAGGTTCTCGGGGCCGTGGTTGTAACGCATGATCAGGTCGGCGTCGACACCGAACTGGTTGGGGTTCGAGGCGGCGGCCACGACCTGGTAGTCCCGCTTCTGGTCCAGCTTCGTGAAGACGGCCGTGGTCTCCTGCGGGGACAGGGTCGTGCGCACACCGATCGCGTCCCAGGACGCCTTGATCGTCGGCAGGCAGTCGACGATCCAGCTGACGTTCACCGCCAGGATGTCGACGCTCAGGCCCTTGACCCCGGCCTCCCTCAGCAGCGCCCTCGCCTTGTCCGGGTCGTGGTCGTAGACGGTCTTCGCCCGGCGGTAGGACGGGTTGCTCTCGTCGAGGAAGGAACTGGACGGCTTGCCGTGGCCCTTGAGGGCGACCTCCACCATCTCGTCGGTGTCGATGGCGTAGCGCAGGGCCTGGCGCACGCGCACGTCGTCGAAGGGCTTGCGCTTGGTGTTGAACATCAGGAACAGGTTGTTCATCCCGGCCCCGCCGGCCACCGTGAGCCCGCTGCTCTCCAGCCGGCCGATGTTGGCGTACGGGATGTTGTCCGCGATCTGCGCTCCCGCGCTCGACCCGGAGATCTTCGCGACGCGGGGCGCCGCGTCCACGATCGTCAGCCAGTTCAGCCTCCGGAAGGCGGGCTCGCGCGGGCCGTTGTAGGCGTCGAAGGCCTCGAAGGCCGTGTTCGACTTGGGGTGGTGCGCGGTCTGCCGGTAGGGGCCCGAGCCGATCGCCTTGCCCTTGATGGCCTCGTTCCAGCCGCCGGGCCGCCCGAACACGTGCCTCGGCATGATCTTGGCGAGCGTCAGCCGGGAGAGCCCGTCCGGGAAGGGGAACCTCAGCACCAGCTCGACGCTGCGCGCGTCGATCTTGCGGACCTCCTTCAGCCAGCTCGCGAAGAAGCCCTTGGCGAGGGTCTGGGTGTCCGGGTCGAGGATCCGGTCGAAGACGAACACCACGTCGTCGGCGGTCACGGGCCTGCCGTCGTGGAACGTCGCACCCTTCCGCAGCGCGAACCGCCACGAGGTGCCGCCCGGGTCCCCCGGCACCTCGGTGGCCAGGGCGGCGTACGGCTCCCGGGAGATCGGGTCCGTGTCCAGCAGGCCCTCGTAGATGTGGTGGTTGGCCGCCATGCAGAACGCGGACGCCGTCTGGGTGGGGTCCCAGCTGCCGTCGTTGCCGTAGCCGATGACCGCCGTCAGGGTCCCGTCGGCCCCGCCGCCGTCACCGGTGTCGTTCGTGGACTCGGGCCCGGCCGAGCAGGCCGAAAGCGACGCGGGGACCGCGGCGGCCGCGCCCAGCGCGCCGGTGTACTTCAGGAGCGACCGGCGGCGCGGCGCCGGCACGTCAGGGGTCACGTCGCGCACGGGTCCTCCAGCGAGAGGTCTGGGGGGGGGGGGGGGGAGGGGGCTGGCTGCGGAGATACGACGTCCTACGTCCTGCGGTCAGCGCGACCATAGGAGGGGCCGTGGGGCCGGTCAAGGGATCGCACACGAATGGCCCATCCACCACAGGTCGCACCAATGGCACGCCCCCGGGCCGGGATTGGCGTCCCGTCGGCGTGGCCGCGGCGTCCGGCACCGCCGGAGACGGGACGTGGTCCTCGCGAGGGAGGCGCGGAGCGCCTCGTGGAACGCGCGGCCGGGACCGGCGGGTGACCACCTCGTCCCGCGCGCTCGCCGCCCTCCGGCGGGTCCCCGGCGCTCGCGGCCGGCTCCACGCCCCGCCGGCCCGGGACCGGCGTCCGCCGCCCTCGCGCCCTCGTCACCGCCCTGCCCGCCCGCGACGCAGGGGGCGCGCGGCGTGCGGTGACCGTGCACGTCCGGGGCCTCGGAGCACCGCCGGCGCGTCGCTCGCGGGGCGGAGGCGGAGAATGAGCCGACGCCGGGGCCCGCACGGGGGATGATGGCGGGCGTGAGCGACCTGTGGAGCGAACGCGACACCGGCGTTATGCGCCTGCCCTCCGGCCGGTCGGTGCGCGGCCGGGGCCTGCGCCACCCGCTGGACCCCACCGCGCCCCTGCCCTCCTACGGCGTCTACCTGCTGGGCCGCCGGCCGCCCGAGGTGCCCTGGGCGTCGGAGTGGATCCGCTGGCCCGACTTCCGGCTCCCCGCGGACCGGGAGGCCGCCCGCGCGGCCCTGGCGGCGGCGTGGGAGCGGGCCGCCGGGGAGCGGGTGGAGATCGCCTGCGGGGGCGGCCGGGGCCGCACGGGCACGGCCCTGGCCTGTCTCGCGGTGCTGGACGGCGTGCCCGCGGCGGAGGCCGTGGCGTACGTCCGCCGGCACTACGACCGGCGGGCGGTGGAAACGCCCTGGCAGCGGCGGTACGTACGCCGCTTCGGCCGCCCCCGCTGACGTCACGGGCAGTACAGGTCGGACCCGGGCCGCTTGCCGGTGGCGAGGAAGCGGGAGACCGCCCGGTCGCCGCAGGCGTTGCCGTTGGCCAGGTAGGCCCCGTGGCCCGTGGAGTCCACGGTGACCATGACGGCCCGGTCGCCGAGGGCCCGGCGGAGCCTCACGGCGCCGCTGAGCGGGGTGGCGACATCCCGCTCGTTCTGCACGAGCAGGACGTTGGACGGCCCGCGGTCGGTGATCCGCACGGCCGGTTCCGCCGGCCCGTACGGCAGCGCCGCGCACACCATCGGCCCGCGCGGCATGCCCGCCGTGAGCGGGAACTTCGCCCGGCTTACGAGGACGGCCCGCTGGTAGGCGTCGGCGGAGTCCGGCCAGTCGACGTCGTTGCACACCGTGCCCGCACTGACCGCGGCGACGTTCTGGAGCACCGGCTCGGGCGGCGACTCGGGCACCGGCGGCACGGTCCCCCTGCGGGCGGCCAGGACCGTCCGGGCCAGGACCGGATAGTCGTCGGGGTCGTAGAGGCTGCTCAGCATGGTCTGGCGCAGCGCGGTGCCGTCCAGCCGGTCCGGGACGGCGCCGGGCCAGGGCAGCGGCGCACGGTCCAGCCGCGCGGCGAGCCGCAGGAAGCCCGAGCGCACCTCGGCAGGCGTGCGGGCGAGCCGGTACGGATTCCCGGGCCGGGAGGCCCACGCGGCGAACTCGGGGAAGGTGTCCTCGACCCCGGTCTCGAAGGCGGCGAGCCAGCCGCGGGTCACCCGGGCCGGATCGGGGTCGTCGTTGCTGTCCAGCACGATGCGGTCGGTGCGGTGCGGGAACAACTGCCCGTACACGGCGCCGACGTACGTGCCGTACGAGACGCCCCACGCGGAGATCCTCGGCTCCCCGAGCGCGGCCCGGACGCGGTCGAGGTCGCGGGCCTCGTTGGCGGTGCTGATGTGCCGGATCAGCTCACCGCCGTTGCGGTCGCAGGCCTTGACCACGCGCCGGGCGGTGGCCATGTTCCCGGCGACGGAGCCGTCCGGGGCGGGCCAGGGCAGGAGCCTGGTCATACTGAGGTCGGCCGGGTCGAGCTTGCAGTCGACGGCGGTGGAGGGCGCCATGCCGCGCGGCGCGAAGCCGATGAGGTCGTAGGCGTCGCGCACCTTCTGCGGCAGCTTCTGCCCCTTGCCGGAGGGGTCGGAGAGACTCTCCCCGCCCGGACCGCCGGGGATGAGCAACAGCGCGCCGCGGCGCGCCGAGGGCTTCTCGCTCGGAATGCGGGAGACGGCGATCTCGATGGTCCGCCCGTCCGGGTCGGAGTAGTCCATCGGGACCTCGACGGTGGCGCACTGCTGCCTGGGGTCGAGTCCGCCGCCCCGGCAGGCGGACCACGTGAGCGCCTCGGGGGTGCCGGCGGACGCGGTCAGCGGGGCGGCGAGGGAGAGCAGGAGCGCGGAGGCCGCGGCGAGTGAGGCGTGGCGCGTGAGCTGCTTCTTGTCCATGGGCCGATCCTGACGCGGTCCCGCCCCCGCTCCCCATCCGGCCAACTCCCGCTTTCCGCCGGGGGTTTACCCCCGGTGACCGCGGGGAGACGAAGGCTCCGGCCGGTGGCCGTCCCCGGTGGGCGCGTCACCGCCGCCGCCCTTCCGTACGCGCGTGTCCACGATTCGATCATGACGAACCTCTTTGTGCCGCCCCGCAGTTGTACGACACAGACCCTTCCCGAGTGTAGACGCGGAGAGTCACCGAAAGGATGCGAAGAGTGAAACTCCGCGAGGAGGGGGAGCACGGTGGAGGCACGACACTCGGCGCTCGCGCCGAAGAAGCGGAGGACACGGTGAAAGAACTGCGGGCAGAACGCGTCAGGACCGGAACGTCCCGGACGTCACCGGAACTCGACCCGGTGCGTCGTGTGCGGGACGCTCCCTGCCCGCTCGCGGAATCGGTCCGGCCTTCCGCCCGGCCCGCCCGCCCGGCCGTGGCGGTGGTGCGGTGAAGCCCCCCGTCGGCGCCTACGTCGTCGACACCCGCAGCGGGCGCATCGGCATCGTCATGGGGCATGAGGGACCCTACGTGCAGTTGCGGCCCTACGGGGGCGGAAAGGAGTGGGACGCCGACCCCGGCGTCGTCCGGCACGCCACCCCGGCCGAGCGGCTGCGCGCGGCGACCGCGTACGCCAACGCCCGCAGCAGGGGCGAGGTCCCTTGACGCGCTGACCCTGCGAGAATGGCGCCATGAGTCTGTTCCGCGACGACGGCATCGTGCTGCGCACCCAGAAGCTGGGTGAGGCGGACCGGATCATCACGCTGCTCACGCGCGGTCACGGCCGGGTACGCGCCGTGGCCCGGGGCGTGCGCCGGACCAAGTCCAAGTTCGGCGCGCGCCTCGAACCCTTCTCCCACGTCGACGTGCAGTTCTTCGCCAAGGGCAGCGAGCTGGTCGGCCGCGGGCTGCCGCTGTGCACCCAGAGCGAGACCATCGCGCCCTACGGCGGCGGCATCGTCACCGACTACGCGCGGTACACCGCCGGCACCGCCATGCTGGAGACCGCCGAGCGGTTCACCGACCACGAGGGCGAGCCGGCCGTGCAGCAGTACCTGCTGCTCGTCGGAGCCCTGCGCACCCTGGCCCGGGGCGAGCACGCGCCGCACCTCGTGCTCGACGCGTTCCTGCTCCGCTCCCTCGCCGTGAACGGCTACGCCCCGACCTTCAGCGACTGCGCGAAGTGCGGGATGCCCGGCCCCAACCGGTTCTTCTCGGTCGCCTCGGGCGGTTCCGTCTGCGTGGACTGCCGGGTGCCCGGCAGCGTCGTACCCTCGCCCCAGGCCCTGGAACTCCTCGGCGCGCTGCTCACGGGAGACTGGGAGACCGCCGACGCGTGCGAGGCGCGCCACGTCCGGGAGGGCAGCGGGCTGGTGTCCGCCTATCTGCACTGGCACATGGAGCGCGGCCTGCGCTCGCTGCGCTACGTCGAGAAGTAACCGAAGCAAGCAAGCACGAGGAGACGAGACACACATGGCCGTACGCGGGATCCTGGGGCGTCAGCGCCGGGAGTACAGGACGCCGGAGCCGCACCCGTCCGGCGCGCGGCCGCCGAAGCTCCCCGGGGAGCTCGTACCGCAGCATGTGGCGATCGTCATGGACGGCAACGGCCGCTGGGCCAAGGACCGCGGCCTGCCGCGCACCGAGGGGCACAAGGTCGGCGCCGAGCGCGTGCTGGACGTCCTGCAGGGCGCCATCGAGATGGGCGTGGGCGCCATCTCCCTGTACGCCTTCTCCACCGAGAACTGGAAGCGCTCGCCCGACGAGGTGCGCTTCCTGATGAACTTCAACCGCGACTTCATCCGCAAGACCCGGGACCAGCTCGACGAACTGGGCGTGCGGGTGCGCTGGGTCGGGCGGATGCCGAAGCTGTGGCGGTCCGTCGCCAAGGAGCTCCAGATCGCCCAGGAGCAGACCAAGGGCAACGACCGGCTGACCCTCTACTTCTGCATGAACTACGGCGGCCGCGCCGAGATCGCCGACGCGGCGAAGGCGCTCGCGGAGGACGTGCGCAGCGGAAGGCTCGACCCGTCCAAGGTCACCGAGAAGACCTTCGCGAAGTACATGTACTACCCGGACATGCCGGACGTGGACCTGTTCCTGCGCCCGAGCGGCGAGCAGCGCACCTCCAACTACCTGATCTGGCAGAGCGCCTACGCCGAGATGGTCTTCCAGGACGTGCTGTGGCCGGACTTCGACCGGCGCGACCTGTGGCGGGCCTGCCTGGAGTTCGCCTCCCGGGACCGGCGCTTCGGCGGGGCGATCCCGAACGAGGAGCTGCTGGCCATGGAGGGCAAGCAGGAGTAGGCACGGTTGGGGCGCGGTTCCCCTCGAAAACCGCGCCCCAACCGGCGGCGTCCGCGGCGGACGGCGGCTCAGCCGCCGGAGGCGGCCGCGCAGTCGGCGCAGGTGCCGAAGATCTCCACGGTGTGGGCCACGTTCACGAAGCCGTGCTCGGCGGCGATGGCCTCGGCCCACTTCTCCACGGCCGGGCCCTCCACCTCGACGGCCTTGCCGCAGCCGCGGCACACCAGGTGGTGGTGATGGTCGTCGGTGGAGCAGCGGCGGTAGACCGACTCGCCGTCGGCGGTGCGCAGGACGTCGACCTCACCGGCGTCGGCGAGGGACTGCAGGGTGCGGTAGACCGTGGTGAGCCCGACCGAGTCGCCCTTGTGCTTGAGCATGTCGTGCAGTTCCTGCGCGCTGCGGAACTCGTCGACCTCCTGCAGGGCCGCCGCCACAGCGGCCCGCTGCTTGGTGGCGCGGCCCTTCACGGACGGTCCAGCGGTCGTCACCGTTGCCTCCTCACGTCTGCCTTGCCCGGGCCATTGTGCCAGCCCGGCGTGGGGGCGGTCAGACGCCGACCTCGTCGGCCGACTCCCGGCTGCCCGGAATCGCGCACTCGGTGGGGTCGCCCGCGCCCTGCTCGGCGGCCCGGGCCCGGGCGCGGCGGCGGGCCAGCGGGGCCGCGACCGCCGTCAGCACGAGGAAGGCGCCGATGGTCAGCAGCACGATCGTCGCGCCGGGCGGCACGTCCTGGTAGTACGAGGTGACCGTGCCGCCGATCGTCACGCTCACCCCGATGGCCACGGCGACGACGAAGGTCGCGGCGAAGCTGCGGGCGATCTGCTGGGCGGCCGCGACGGGCACCACCATCAGCGCGCTCACCAGGAGCAGGCCGACCACGCGCATCGCCACCGTCACGGTGACGGCCGCGGTGATCGCCGTGAGCAGGTTCAGGGCGCGCACCGGCAGGCCCGTCACCCGCGCGAACTCCTCGTCCTGGCTGACCGCGAACAGCTGCCGGCGCAGGCCAAGGGTGACCAGCACCACGAAGGCGGCCAGCACGCAGATGGCCGTGACGTCCGACTCGGACACCGTCGACAGGGAGCCGAACAGGTACGAGGTGAGGTTGGCGTTGGAGCCCGTCGGCGCGAGGTTGATGAACATCACACCGCCGGCCATGCCGCCGTAGAAGAGCATCGCGAGGGCGATGTCGCCGCGGGTCTTGCCGTACCAGCGGATCAGCTCCATGAGGACGGCGCCGAGGACGGAGACCAGGGTCGCCATCCACACCGGGGACCAGGTCAGCAGGAAACCGAGGCCGACGCCGGTCATCGCCACGTGGCCGATGCCGTCACCCATCAGGGCCTGGCGGCGCTGGACCAGGTAGATGCCGACCGCGGGGGCGGTGATGCCGACCAGGACGGCGGCGAGCAGCGCCCGCTGCATGAAGGCGTAGTCGAGGAGGTCCATCAGCTCAGCAGTCCCGTGCGGATCGGTTCGGCGCCCGCCGGTGCGTGCGGGTGTACGTGGTCGTGGCCGGGCAGGGCGTGCTGTCCGACGGCCTTCGGGGGCGGCCCGTCGTGCGCGACGCAGCCGTCCCGCAGGACGACCGCCCGGTCTATGAGGGGCTCCAGCGGTCCCAGTTCGTGCAGCACGAGCAGGACCGTCACGCCCTGCGAGACCTGCTCCCGCAGGGTGTGCGCGAGGACCTCCTGGCTGGCCAGGTCGACGCCCGCCATCGGCTCGTCCATGATCAGCAGTTCGGGTTCGGAGGCCAGCGCGCGGGCGATCAGGACGCGCTGGTGCTGGCCGCCGGAGAGGGCGTCGACCGGGTCCTTGGCCCGGTCGGCCATGCCGACGAGGTCCAGGGCGCGCCGGACGGCCGCGTGGTCGGCCTTGCGCAGCACGCCGAAGCGGGCCCGGGACAGACGGCCGGAGGAGACCACCTCGGTCACCGTGGCGGGCACGCCGGAGGCGGCCGTGGTGCGCTGCGGGACGTAGCCCACCCGGTGCCAGTCGCGGAAGCGGGCGCGCTCGGTGCCGAACAGCCGGATCTCGCCGGCGGCGGTCTGCACCTGGCCGATGACGCTGCGCACGGCCGTCGACTTGCCCGAGCCGTTGGCGCCGAGCAGCGCGACGACCTCACCGCGGCGCACGGTGAGGTCGATGCCACGCAGCACGGGCCGCGAGCCCAGGTCCGCGCGGACGCCGCGCAGGGATACGACGGGCTCGGTCATGCCGTCCTCCGATGGGTCGATCACTTGGCTCCCAGGGCCTTCTGCAGGGCCTTGAGGTTGGCTTCCATGACCTCGAAGTAGTCGTCGCCGCGGGACTTGTCGGTGATGCCCTCCAGGGGATCGAGGACGTCCGTCTTCAGGTCCGCGTCGCGGGCGAGGGTCTTCGCGGTCTTGTCGGAGACCAGTGTCTCGTAGAAGACGGTGGTGACGCCGTCGGCCTTGGCCTCCTCCTGGAGCTCGCGCACCCGGGCGCCGCTGGGCTCGCTCTCGGGGTCGAGGCCGGAGATGGCCTCCTGGGTGAGGCCGTAGCGCTCGGCGAGGTAGCCGAAGGCGGCGTGGTTGGTGAAGAAGACCTTGGTCCTGGTGTTCCTCAGCCCGTTCTCGAAGGCGCCGTTGAGGTCGTTCAGCTTCTTCACCAGGGCCGCGGTGTTCTTCCCGTAGTCGGCCGCGTTCTCCGGGTCGGCCTTCTCGAAGGCCTTGCCGACGCCCTCGGCGACCTCGGCGTACTTCACCGGGTCCAGCCAGACGTGCGGGTCGCGGGCGTGCTCCTCCTCCTCGGCGTGGCCCTCCTCCTCGGCGTGGCCTTCCTCGGAGTGGCCCTCCTCGCCTTCGTGGCTGTGGCCGCCGGTGCCGTGGTCCTCGAGGGTGGTGAGCGTGGCCGCGTCGATCTTCGTCTTGATGCCGGTCTGCGCGACCGCCTCGTCGACGGCGGGCTGCAGGCCCTTGAGGAAGAGGGCCGCGTCGGCCTCCTCCAGCTGCGCCCGCTGCTTGGTGCTGATCTCCAGGTCGTGCGGTTCCTGACCGGGTTCGGTCAGGCTCGTGACGTTCACGTGGTCGCCGCCGATCTGCTCGGCGAGGAACGCCATCGGGTAGAAGGAGGCGACGACGTCGAACTTGTCCGTGTTGCCCGTCGCCGCGCTGTCGCTGGAGCAGGCGGTCAGGGCGCCCAGGCCGAGAGCGGAGGCCAGGGCGGCGGGTATGAGGCGTCGTCGTACGTTCATGACAGTCATTTTCAACAAATATGGAAACCGTTGTCAACAAACGTCCTGACCGGGGCCTTGAGGGCCGCGGAGGGGGAGCGATTTGATTGAGGGGGCGCCCCCGCCGGTAACCTGAATCATTCGCTGGAAGCAACCTGCTCCGTCGCCCGTCGTCGTAATGAAGAGAGCACCGTGGCCGCCGACAAGATCGACACCATCGTCAGCCTGAGCAAGCGCCGTGGCTTCGTATTCCCCTGTAGTGAGATCTACGGCGGTCAGCGCGCCGCTTGGGACTACGGCCCCCTGGGTGTCGAGCTCAAGGAGAACCTCAAGCGCCAGTGGTGGCGCTACATGGTGACGTCCCGCGAGGACGTCGTGGGTATCGACTCGTCCGTGATCCTGGCCCCCGAGGTCTGGGTCGCCTCCGGCCACGTCGCCACCTTCACGGACCCGCTGACCGAGTGCACCTCCTGCCACAAGCGGTTCCGCGCGGACCACCTGGAGGAGGCCTACGAGGCCAAGCACAACCGCCTGCCGGAGAACGGCCTGGCCGACGTCAACTGCCCCAACTGCGGCAACAAGGGCCAGTTCACCGAGCCCAAGCAGTTCTCGGGCCTGCTGTCCACGCACCTCGGCCCGACCCAGGACTCCGGCTCCATCGCCTACCTGCGTCCCGAGACCGCGCAGGGCATCTTCACCAACTTCTCGCAGGTGCAGACCACCTCGCGCCGCAAGCCGCCGTTCGGCATCGCCCAGATGGGCAAGTCCTTCCGCAACGAGATCACGCCCGGCAACTTCATCTTCCGCACCCGCGAGTTCGAGCAGATGGAGATGGAGTTCTTCGTCAAGCCGGGCGAGGACGAGAAGTGGCAGGAGTACTGGATGGAGCAGCGCTGGAACTGGTACACCGGCCTGGGCCTGCGCGAGGAGAACATGCGCTGGTACGAGCACCCGAAGGAGAAGCTCTCCCACTACTCCAAGCGCACCGCCGACATCGAGTACCGCTTCCAGTTCGGCGGCAGCGAGTGGGGTGAGCTGGAGGGCGTGGCCAACCGCACGGACTACGACCTCGGCGCCCACTCCAAGGCCTCCGGCCAGGACCTGACGTACTTCGACCAGGAGGCCGGCGAGCGCTGGACCCCCTACGTCATCGAGCCCGCGGCCGGCGTCGGCCGCGCGATGCTGGCGTTCCTGCTGGACGCCTACGTCGAGGACGAGGCGCCCAACGCCAAGGGCAAGATGGAGAAGCGCACCGTGCTGCGCCTCGACCACCGCCTCGCCCCGGTGAAGGTCGCGGTCCTGCCGCTGTCCCGCAACCCGGAGCTGTCGCCGAAGGCCAAGGGCCTCGCCCAGGCGCTGCGCCAGCACTGGAACATCGAGTTCGACGACGCCGGCGCCATCGGCCGCCGCTACCGCCGCCAGGACGAGATCGGCACGCCGTTCTGCGTGACCGTCGACTTCGACACGCTGGAGGACAACGCGGTCACCGTCCGCGAGCGTGACTCGATGAAGCAGGAGCGCGTCTCCCTCGACCAGATCGAGGGCTACCTGGCGGCCCGCCTGGTCGGCTGCTGACGCCCCTTCCCCGTACGCCGGTGCCGGGTCCCTCCCAGGAGGGGCCCGGCACCGGCGTTCTCTCGCTTCAGTGGTCCGGCACCGGCGAGGGCGATTGGCCCTGTCGCCGCCGGCCGGGCCGCACCAGGGTGAGGCGCATGAGCATCGCCTTCCTGCTGACCACCCTGATCGTCGTCGCCACGCCCGGCACCGGTGTCGTCTACACCCTCGCCGCGGCGCTCTCCCGGGGCCGCCGCGCCGGTGTCGTCGCGGCCGTCGGCTGCACTCTCGGCATCGTGCCGCACCTGCTGGCCACGGTGACCGGCCTGGCCGCCCTGCTGCACGCGAGCGCGACCGCCTTCCAGGTGCTGAAGTACGCCGGGGTCGCCTACCTGCTGTACATGGCGTGGGCCACGCTGCGCGACAAGGACTCCCTCGGGGCCGGCGAGCGCGCGTCCGCGCCGCTGTCCGCGCGGCGGGTGATCGTGCGGGGTGTGCTGATCAACATCCTCAACCCCAAGCTGACGTTCTTCTTCTTCGCGTTCCTGCCGCAGTTCGTGACCCCGGGGCAGCCGCACGCGCTGGCGCGGATGGCCGGGCTGGGCGGGGTGTTCATGCTGGCCACCTTCCTGGTGTTCGCCGCGTACGGCCTGCTGGCCGCGTCGGTGCGCGGCCACGTGCTGAGCCGTCCGCGCGTCATGGCCTGGCTGCGCCGGGGTTTCGCGGGGTCGTTCGTGGCGCTGGGGGCCAAGCTGGCGGTCACGGCCCGGTAGCTGACAAGTATTGAATGACAGATATTGAAATCTGTCAGCTGTCATGTCAGGGTGGACGGCATGACGATGCGAACGCGCTCCCTCGGAACCACCGGCCCCCAGGTCTCCGCCCTCGGACTCGGCTGCATGGGCATGTCCGCCCTGTACGGCGAGGCGGACCGGGCCGAGTCCCTCGCGACGATCCACGCGGCGCTCGAAGCGGGCGTCACCCTCCTGGACACCGGCGACTTCTACGGCATGGGCCACAACGAGCTGCTGATCGGCGAGGCGCTGCGCACGGCCCCCGCCGCCCGGCGCGAACAGGCCCTGGTCAGCGTGAAGTTCGGGGCCCTGCGCGGTCCGGACGGCAGCTGGCTGGGCTATGACGGCCGGCCCGCCGCCGTGAAGAACTTCGCCGCCTACTCCCTGCAGCGGCTGGGCGTCGACCACATCGACGTCTACCGCATCGCCCGGCTCGACCCCGACGTGCCGGTCGAGGAGACGGTCGGCGCGATCGCGGACCTGGTCGACAAGGGCTACGTACGGCACATCGGCCTCAGCGAGGTCGGCGCCGGGACCATCCGCCGCGCGGCCGCCACGGCACCGATCTCGGACCTCCAGATCGAGTACTCCCTCCTCTCGCGGGGCATCGAGGCCGAGATCCTGCCGGCCGTGCGCGACCTCGGCATCGGCATCACGGCCTACGGAGTGCTCTCCCGGGGTCTGATCTCCGGCCACTTCACGGCGGACCGGCAGCTGGGCGCGGGCGACTTCCGGGCGATGTCGCCGCGCTTCCAGGGCGACAACCTCACGCACAACCTCAGTCTCGTCGAGGCGCTGCGGAAGATCGCCGAGCGGAAGGGCGTCACCGTCGCGCAGATCGCCATCGCCTGGGTGCTCAGCCGCGGTGCGGACATCGTGCCGCTGGTCGGCGCCCGCCGCCGCGACCGGCTCGGCGAGGCGCTGGGCGCCCTGGACGTGACGCTGGACGCGGCCGATCTCGCCGCCGTCGAACAGGCCGTGCCCGCCGGAGCCGCCGCCGGCGACCGCTACCCGGCGGCGCAGATGGCGCACCTCGAAGCGTGAACCGGGCTCCGGGTACGGTCAGGGCATGGCACCGACCAGCGAGACCCTGACCGCCGAGCGCATCCTGGAGGCGACCGAGGAGGTGCTGCGCCGCCACGGCCCGGCGAAGGCCACCGTGGTGGACGTGGCCCGCGCGCTCGGCGTCAGCCACGGCAGCGTCTACCGCCACTTCCGGACGAAGGCGGCGCTGCGCGAGGCGGTCACCAAGCGCTGGCTGGACCGCACCTCCGGGGAACTGTCCGGGATCGCGGCCGGCGACGGCGCCCCGGAGGCCCGGCTGCGCGCCTGGCTCGCCGCGCTGTTCGCCGCCAAGCGCCGCAAGGCGGGCGCGGACCCGGAGCTGTTCGCCACGTACACGGTCCTGACGGGTGAGAACGGCACGGCGGTGAGCGAGCACATCGCCGACCTGACCGCCCAGTTGACCCGCATCGTCCGGGCGGGCGTGGAGAGCGGCGACTTCTCCTGCGACGACCCGGAGGCCACCGCCCGCGCGGTCTTCCAGGCCACCGGCCGTTTCCACGACCCCTGTTACGCCCGGGAGTGGGAGGAGCCCGGGGCGCAGGCGGACTTCACGGCGGTCGTCGACGTGCTGGTGCGGGGGCTGCGGGCCTGATCGAGCGCTGCGGGCCCGGCCGGGGGAGCGCCCCCGGGTGCGCTCGGGCCGTGCGGGGCACAGGATGGGAGCGAGGGGCGGGTCGCCGCGGGGGAGCGCCGCGCAGAAGGGGATGGCGATCATGGATCTCACACTCCGCCCGGGCACCCCGGACGACGCCGCGGAGTGCGGCCGCATCTGCTACGAGGCCTTCGCCGGGGTCGCCGAGGAGCACGCCTTCCCTCCCGACATCCCGAGCCCCGAGGTCGGTGTCGCGCTGATCGAGGGCGCCCTGACGCACCCCGGGTTCTACGGTGTCGTCGCCGAGCTCGACGGCCGGACCGTCGGCAGCAACTTCCTCGACGAACGCTCGCCGGTCGCCGGGGTCGGGCCCGTCACGGTCGACCCGGCCGTGCAGAACGCGGGCGTGGGCCGCCGTCTGATGCGGGACGTGGTGGAGCGGGCCGCCGAGCGCGGGGCACCGGGCATCCGGCTGCTGCAGAGCGGCTACCACAACCGGTCGTTCTCGCTGTACGTGAGCCTCGGCTTCGTCCACCGCGCCACCGTGGCCTGTGTGCAGGGGCCGCCGATCGGGCGCGCCCTGCCCGGGTACGCGGTGCGGGAGGCCACGGACGCGGACCTGGCCGCCTGCAACGACCTGTGCCGGCAGGTCCACGGCGTCGACCGTGGCGGTGAGGTCGCCGACGCGCTGAAACAGGGCACGGCCCGGATCGTGGAGCGAGCGGGCCGCGTCACCGGGTACGCCACCGACCTGGCGTTCTTCGCGCACGCCGTGGGGGAGACCACCCCCGACCTCCAGGCACTGATCGCGGCGGCCCCGCGGTTCGGCGGCCCGGGCGTCCTCGTCCCGGTGGGCGACGCCGTGCTGCTCCGCTGGTGCCTGTCCCACGGCCTGAAGGTCGTGCAGCTGCTGAGCCTGATGACCATCGGCCTCTACAACCAGCCGGACGGCGCGTACCTGCCCTCGATCCTCTACTAGGCCGGCCTCCCCGGTCCGCTCACGCCGCCGTCGGGTCCACCGTCGCCTGGTGGGCCTCGGCCAGGTGCTCCTCCGCCTTCAGCCAGGGCAGGAACTGGGCGCCTCTGTGCCAGCCGCAGGTGTCGCATCTGATCGTGCGCTGCGCCCCCGTGTGCCGCACCCGCACCACGTGTTCGCGGCCGTGCAGGTCCCAGCGGCTGACCTTGCTGGTGTCGATGTGCGCCATGACGCCTCCCGCGTCCAGGAATCCGACCGGTCCGGTCGGCTCGCGGCAAGCAGTGCGGCGAGACCGACATAACAGGGTTTCCCCGGAAGCGAGTTGTCAGACCGTGCGCCGCGCGCGCCGGGACAGGAGGGGACGGCCGCTTCGCCGACCTGCCCGGTCAGCGCCCCTGGGCCCGCTCCGCCGTCACCACCGCGTCCCGCGCGTCGGGCGTCGCCAGCCGCTCGGCCGTCCGCTCCGCGGTCCGCCGGGCCCACCGTCCACTCGTCACGGCCCCGAGCGCCAGCACCGCGAAGCCGCACGCCACGAGGATCCACCACCCCGGCCGCGCGGCGGACACGAACGCCTCCCGGTACGAGGACGCGCCCACGCCGGAGGCGAGCACCGCGCCCACCACCGCGACCCCCAGCGTCTGCCCGAGCTGCCGGCTCGTCGAGGCGACCGCCGCGGCCACCCCCGCCTGGGCCCGCGGCATGCCGGAGACCGCCGTGTTGGTGATGGGCGCGTTGACGAAGCCGAAGCCGACGCCGAACAGGACGTAGCCGGCGCAGAGCGTGACGTTCGACGTCTCGGCCTCGAACGCGGCGAAGAGCACCGCGCTCGCCGTCATCGCGAGGCCCGCGATCACCAGGGGCAGCCGGGGCCCGCGCGTGCCGACCAGACGGCCGGACAGCGGCGCGCACAGGAACGTCGGCACCGCCATCGGGAGCATCCACAGCCCCGCCTCCAGGGCGGTCAGACCCCGTACGTTCTGCAGGTACAGCGTCGACAGGAAGAGGAAGCCGCCGAGCGCCGCGAAGGCGCTGACGGCGACGACGGTCGCCCCGCTGAACGGAGCCGAACGGAAGAAGCGCAGGTCGATCAGGGGCTCCGTGCGGCGCGGCTCGTACCAGAGCAAGGCGGCGAGGGCGGCCAGGGCGAGCACCGCCGGCGGGGCCAGGGACGCGAAGGCCGTGCTGGGCGCCTCGATGATCGTGTACGTCAGCGAACCGAACAGCGCGATCACCAGGACCTGCCCCACCGGGTCCGGGCGGCGGGCCCGGGGCGCGCGGGACTCGGGGACGAAGCGCAGGGTCAGCAGCAGGGCCGCCAGGCCCACCGGCAGGTTGATCCAGAAGATCGAGCGCCAGCCGACCGACTCCACCAGCAGGCCCCCGACCAGCGGACCGGCGGCCATGGAGATGCCGACGACCGCGCCCCAGGCGCCGATCGCCCGGGCCCGCTCGCGCGGGTCCGTGAACGTGTTGGTGATGATCGACATGGCGACCGGGTTGAGCATCGAGCCGCCCACCGCCTGGACCATCCGGAAGGCGACCAGCGCCTCCAGGCTCGGCGCGAGGGAGCACAGCACCGAACCGAGCGTGAAGACGACCAGGCCCGCCATGAAGACGCGCTTGCGGCCGATCCGGTCGGCGGTGGAGCCCGCGAGCATCAGCAGCGACGCCAGTACCAGCGTGTAGGCGTCGATGGTCCACTGCAGGCCCGACGTGCCGGCGTCCAGGTCCTGCTGCAGGGACGGCAGGGCCACGTTCAGGACCGTGTTGTCCAGGCTCACGATCAGCAGGCTCATGCAGCAGATCGCGAGCACCAGCGCGCGGCGGCGGGGACTGGGCTCGGGCATGGGCTCCATCGTACGCCGACTTCGATAGTGTGGCTAACTAATGAATTTTGCCAAGTCATTGCACGGCACAATGGAGAGATGTCCACGCCCCTGCAGATCGGCCCGCACACCGTCCAGCCGCCCGTCGTCCTGGCCCCCATGGCCGGGATCACCAACGCGCCCTTCCGCACGCTGTGCCGGGAGTTCAGCGGCGGCAAGGGACTGTTCGTCAGCGAGATGATCACCACCAGGGCGCTGGTCGAGCGCAACGAGAAGACCATGCAGCTCATCCACTTCGACGCGACGGAGCGGCCCCGGTCGATCCAGCTCTACGGTGTGGACCCGGTCACCGTCGGCAAGGCCGTCCGCATGATCGCGGAGGAGGACCTCGCCGACCACATCGACCTGAACTTCGGCTGCCCCGTGCCGAAGGTCACCCGCAAGGGCGGCGGCTCCGCGCTGCCGTACAAGCGGAACCTGCTGCGGGCGATCCTGCGCGAGGCCGTCAGCGGCGCCGGCGAGCTGCCCGTGACGATGAAGATGCGCAAGGGCATCGACGACGACCACATCACCTACCTCGACGCCGGCCGGATCGCCGTCGAGGAGGGGGTCACCGCCATCGCCCTGCACGGCCGCACCGCCGCGCAGCACTACGGCGGCACCGCCGACTGGGACGCCATCGCCCGGCTCAAGGAGCACGTCCCGGAGATCCCGGTGCTCGGCAACGGCGACATCTGGTCGGCCGGGGACGCCCTGCGGATGGTGCGCGAGACCGGCTGCGACGGTGTGGTCGTGGGCCGGGGCTGCCTGGGGCGGCCGTGGCTCTTCGCCGACCTGGTGGCCGCCTTCGAGGGCCGCACCGAGGACATCGCCCGGCCCACCCTGCGCGAGGTCGCCGACGTCATGGTCCGGCACGCCACGCTGCTCGGGGAGTGGATCGGCGACGAGTCCCGGGGTGTGATCGACTTCCGCAAGCACGTCGCCTGGTACCTCAAGGGCTTCGCGGTGGGCTCCGAGATGCGCAAGCGGCTCGCGATCACCTCGTCCCTGGCGGAACTCCGCTCCGGCCTGGACGAACTGGACCTCGATCAGCCCTGGCCCGCCGGCGCCGACGGACCGCGCGGCCGCACCTCGGGCAACAACCGCGTGGTGCTGCCGGACGGCTGGCTGAAGGACCCCTACGACTGCGCCGGCGTCGGCGAGGACGCCGAACTCGACACCTCCGGCGGCTGATCAGCCCTTCGAGGGGCGCGGTGTGGAGCCGTACGCCTTCAGGAAGCGGTCGCGGAAGGCGTCCATCCGCCACACCGGCGCGTCCCGGTCCGGCTTGAGGCCCTCGGTCCAGTTCCAGTCGCCGATCCTCTCCAGGACCTCCGGGTCCCTGGCGACGACGGAGATGGGCACGTCACGGGAGGCCCGGGCGCCGCTGACCCGGGCGATGGGCTGGTGGTCGCCGAGGAAGACCAGGACGGTGTCGTCGGTGCCGTAGCGCTCCAGCCACTGGGTGAGGCCGGTGAGCGAGTACTGGATGGACTTCCCGTACTCCTGGCGGGACTTGGCGGTGTCGGTGAGGACGTCGGAGGCCTTGTTGCCGGCCTTCTCGATCGCGTCGAAGACCGAGCCGTCGCCGAGCTCGTCCCAGCCGACCATCCGCGGCAGGGGCGCCCAGGGCTGGTGACTGGACGTCAGGATCACGAACGCCATCAGCGGCTTGTCGCGTTCCGCGCCGTGCACCCGGCGCTGGAACGCCTCCAGGGCGTACTGGTCGGGCATGGTCGACCAGCTGAACTTCGGCCCCCGGTAGCCCAGGTCGAAGGCGTCGTAGAGCCGGTCGAGGCCGTACCACTCCTCCTCCGGCCAGCCCTTCTGCACACCCGGCATGACGCCGACCGTGTCCCACGCGCCGGTCTTCTGGAAGGCCTTGGTGAGGGTGAGGTGGTCGCCCGCAGTGACCGTGCGGTAGCGCCGCTGGTTGTCGATCCACAGGCCGGACATGGTCGTGGAGTGGCCGAGCCAGCTGCTGCCGCCGAACGTCGCCGAGGTCAGCCAGCCGCTGCGGGCGTGGAAGCCGGCCTTCGCCAGGGACTCGGTGCCGGTGGCGAGGGTCCGGCCGACGCCGGGGGCCATGACCGGATCCTCCAGTGCGCTGCGGCCGTAGCTCTCGATGAACGTGAAGATCACGTCCTTGCCGCGCAGGTCGGGCAGGAGCTGATCGGGCGGGGTGGCGCCGAAGCTGTCCGCCTTCGCCTGCCGGGTGAACGCCGCCTCGTCCCGCAGTGACTCCACCGTGCGCTGCGCGTGCACCCGGAGGGCGCCGGCCGCCCGCTCGGAGGCGATCGGCCCGCCGAACAGGGTGAGCCCCAGGGCGGAGCAGGTGACCCAGACGGTGCCGGCCGCCAGGGCGCCCCGGGTCGCCGGGACCCGGTGGCGGGCCAGCGTCTCGGCGAGCCGGACCGAGGCCGCGACCAGCACGGCGGCGAGCAGCACGATCAGCGCGACCGCGCCGGCGGCGGCCGCGGTCGCGACGGTGCCGCCCAGCGTGTCCCGGACGTAGGCCTGCGCGTCGGGCAGCAGGTCCCAGTCGAGCGCGGCGTTGAAGCCCCGACCCAGGTACTCGTTGAACCCCATGTCGAGCAGGTTCACGGCGGTCAGCGCCGTGAGGCCGAGCCCGTAGAGCACGGCGGCGGCCAGCCGGGGCCGGCGGGGCAGTGCCAGCACGACGACGGCGCCGATGACCGCCTCCGCCGGGACGCGGGTGAAGCTGACCGCTTCGAGGGCGGGCAGGGTGTTGGGCAGGAGCAGCACGCCGAGGACCAGGACGGCCGCGAGGGCGGTGGTGGCGAGGTGGAGGGCGCGGGCGGCCCGGGGACGACGGGTGCGCCAGGCGCGCAGGTGCGCGAGCCGGGGCCCGGGCGCGGCAGCCCGGGCCTCCTCCGCTGGGGCCCCCTCCCGCCCCGTCCCGGGTCCGGCCCCCGGACTGCCCGAGCGCGACGACTGGCCAAGGCGTGTGAAGACAGGCACCCGGAGGTCCTTCCCGTACGAAACCCGGCGAAGTGGCGGACCCGCGTGGGGGGACGGGTCCGCCTCCGTTCCGTACGGGGCGTCCGCCGGGTGCGTTCAGCCCGGCGGGCCGCCACTCGGCGAACACCGGGCGAACGGACGGCCAACCGGCCCTCGTCAGGCGCCGCCGACCGCGGTGAGCAGCGCCAAGGGGGCCGACGCCGACCGGGACTCGCGTACGCACGCGTGCGGGTAGGGCACCGGCTCCGGATGGGTGTCCCGGCCGTACCCGGCGAGCACCTCCGGCAGCCGGTGCCCGGTCACGGACGCCGCGTCGACCAGGCCGTGGGCGATCGCCCGGGCCTCGTCGTGCAGTCCGTAGCGGGCCAGGCCCAGGGCGATCAGCGCGTTGTCGTGCGGCCAGACGGAACCGCGGTGGTAGGAGAGCGGGTGGTACGCCGGCTGCCCGGCGGCCAGGGTGCGCACGCCCCAGCCGGAGAAGAAGTCGGGCTCCAGCAGGCGCCGCCCGACCAGTTCGCCGTACTCCTTGTCCAGCAGGCCCGACCACAGCAGGTGCCCGGCGTCGGAGGCGAGCGCGTCGACCCGGTCGCCGCGGCCGTCGAGCGCGAGCGCCGGGAAGGACCGCTCCGGCATCCAGAAGTCCCGCTGGAACCGGTCGCGCAGATCACCCGCCGCCTGTTCGAGCAGCTCCGCGTACGTCCCGTCCTGCCACACCGCGCGCGCGAGCCACGCCGTGCGGCGCAGCGCGTCGTAGGCGTAGCCCTGGGCGCCCGCCGCCGTGACCGGGCCGTGCGGGCGGGTGCCGTCGGCGGAGCAGATGGCGCCGGGGGAGTCCTTCCAGTTCTGGTTGGCGAGGCCGCCGCGGTCGGCGCGGTAGACCAGGTAGCCGCGCGAGGTGAGGCCGCCGTGGTCGAGCATCCAGCCGACGGCCGCGCGGGCGTGCGGTTCCAGGCGCCGGGCCAGGGCCGTCTCGCCGGTGTGCTCGGTGTAGGCGCCGAGCAGGACGAGGAACAGCGGGGTGGCGTCGACCGAGCCGTAGTAGCGGCGGTAGGGGACCTGGCCGAAGTGGGCCAGCTCGCCGTGGCGCACCTCGTGCACGATCTTCCCCGGCTGGGCGACCTCGTCGGCGCCGGCGCGGGTGGCCTGGGTCGCGGCGAGCGCGGGCAGGGTCGCGGCGGCCAGTCCCGGCCGGTAGGGCAGGGCGAACAGCGACGTCAGCAGGGCGTCCCGGCCCAGCAGCGTGAGGAACCACGGGGCGCCGGCCGCCGGGACGCGCAGTTCCTCGCCGTCCGGGCCGGTCGCCGGGACCTGGAGCGCGGCCAGGTCCGCCAGGCCCCGCGCGCAGGCCGCGGCCAGCTCCGGCCAGCCGCTCGGGAACGCCACGCCCTCCATGAACGCGCCCTCCCGGGCGATGAGGTGCTCCTGGACGGCGGCGGGGGAGCGGGGCACGCGCAGGGCGCGCTTGTCGCCGTGCGGGCGGGCGACGACCCGCAGCACCAGCTCGGCGCTGTCGTGCGGGCCGAGGTGCACGGTCCACACCAGGCGGCGGGCGCCGGTGCCGGTCTCCTCCACGGCGTCGGGCCGGGGCTCGGCCGTCACGCTCGTCACCGAACGCCACTCGCCGCGCCGGTAGACGAACTCCACGCCGTGGCCGAGGACCTGACGGGAGCGGACGGCACCGGCCTTGGTGTAGGTGCGGTGGTCGGAACGCAGTTCGAACTGGTCGGTGAAGTCGGCGTCGGCCGTGACCGCGAGGCGGACCGTCGTCGGCACCGGCCGGTTGCTGGTGAGGCGCAGCGACTCCACGAACGAGGCGTCGCCGACGGCCTGTTCGCGGAAGAGCGTGTACGCGGGCGGCTCGTCGCGGCCGCCGCGCGGGACGAGGACACAGCGCGCGGTGTCCCCGTCGGCCACCGGTGTCAGGGTCTCCGGCACGGCGCCGTCGACGGTGAGCTGCCACCGGCTCAGGTGCCGCGCGTCCCGTACGAACATGCCGTCCGGGGTGCTGCCACCCCGGTAGCCGCTGATGTCGCCGCGATCGCCCACGGCGGCGAACGTCTGGCCGTGCACGAGCAGATGATGCCGGTCCGTCATCCCCGGTCCCCTCCCATGATCGCCGTGAGGCCGTGCCGGTCCCCTGCGGGACGGTCGTGCAGCAGATCGAGTGCGAGTGCGGCCGTCCAGCCGAAGCCGGTGGCGCCGCAGGGCTGTGCCGTGTGCGGGTCGACGTACTCCGCGAAGCCGGAGGCGCCGGCGGTGTGCAGGATGCCCCTGCGCAGGGCGTCGGCCCGGCCGCGCTCGCCGTGCAGCCGCAGTCCGCGCTCCAGCAGCCAGTTGGTGTTGAACCAGGCCGGGCCGCGCCAGTAGCGGTGCGCGTCGAAGGCGTCGCCGAGCAGGTCGTAGCTGGGGACCAGGCGGGTCGTGCCGCCGAGGCCGAAGTGCGGGCCGCAGACCGTGCGGACCAGGGTGGCCGCGAGGTCGCGCGGGAGGTCCGGCAGCAGCAGCGGGATCAGCCCGGAGACCCCGCGCTCGGGGATCGGCTCCCCGGCGCGCACGTCCCGGCACAGGAACATGCCCGCGGCCGGTTCCCACAGCCGCTCCACCAGTGCCGCCGTCAGCCGCCCGGCGCGGGCGGCGGCCCGGTCCCGGCCCGGGGCGCCCAGTTCGCCGGCGATCCGGGCCAGGGCGTACTCGGAGGCGATGAGCAGCGCGTTGAAGGCGGGGTCCTCGACGGCGAACTCGCCCCGCCCGTCGGCGTATCCGCCGTCCCGGTAGTCCACCGCCAGCCGCACGTAGCGCCCGTAGTCCAGGTCGGTCGGCCGGTCCTCGGGCGCGCCGTGGGCGAGGTCGGCGCGGCGGAAGGAGCGGGCCGGGGCCGGGGTGATCCGGGACAGCGGGCGGTCCCAGCAGGGGCTGTTGTCCATGCCCTGTTCCCAGGGGTGCACCACGCAGACCAGGCCGCCGCCGCCCAGGTCGCGCCGGTGCAGCAGGTAGCGGTGCCAGGCGGCGAGCCGGGGGTAGGCCCGGGTGAGGAAGCCGCGCGCCCGGGACAGGCCGGGGTCGGCGAGGTGCACGAGCCAGACGGCCAGCGCGTGGACCGGTGGCTGCACGATCCCGGAGGTCTGTACGGTGCGCGGGGCGCCCGCGGCGCGCCCGGCGGACGACGAGCGCCAGAAGTCGGGGCTCGGGAAGTACGCGTCGAGCGGGACGGAGGGGTTGAAGACGATGTGCGGGATCCGCCCGTCCCCCCACTGCGCCGCGAGCAGCGTCTCCAGCTCCGTCTGGGCCCGTAACGGTGACAGGTGCCGCAGGCCGATCGCGATGAACGCCGAGTCCCACGACCACTGGTGCGGATACAGGCCGCGTGAGGGCACGGTGGACCTGCCCGTCCAGTTGTCCTCCAGCACCTGTGCGGCCCCGGCCCGCAGGCAGGGCGCCGAGGCGGCCGGGCCGTATGCGATCCCGCGCCCCGCGGGGCGCGGGGTGAGCTGGGCGGTGCGATCCACTCGGGGCTCTCCCAAGGCCGTACTCCTGACCGGGACCGGCAAGAGCTACCGTAGAGTTACGTCTATTTAACACGCAAAACCCACTATGTAATGCAGGGTTGGGAAACACAAGGGGGTGTGCATGACGGGACGCGGTCAGGGCAGCGCCGGCGATCTGCTCGAACTGGTGCGCAGTCGCCGCGCCACGACCCGGGGTGCGCTGCAGCAGGCGACCGGACTGTCCCGGGCGACCGTCGGGCAGCGCCTGGACCGGCTCTTCCGCGCGGGCTGGCTGCGCGAGGGCGCCGGCGGGCCGGTGGACTCCCCGCTGGGCGGACGGCCCTCCATCACGCTGGAGTTCGACGACGAGCACGCGGTGGTCCTGGCCGCCGACCTGGACACCCGGCACGCCCGGGCGGCCGTGCTGTCGCTGAGCGGCGAGATCCTCGCCGAGCACTCCGGCACCCTCGTCGTCGAGGACGGGCCGGACGTGGTGCTCGGCGAACTGGGCCGCTGGTTCGCCGAGTTGCTGACGAAGGCCGGCCAGGGGGCGGAGGCGGTGTGCGGGGTCGGCCTCGCGGTGCCCGGGCCGGTCGACAGCGACACCGGGCGCGTCGTCCAGCCGCCGATCATGCCCGGCTGGGACGGCTACGACCTAAGGGGCCGGACGGCCCGCGCCCTCACCGAGCACACCGGCGCGGGCCCGGTGCCGGTCCTGGTGGACAACGACGCCAACCTCATGGCGTACGGCGAGCAGCGCACCGGCTATCCCGACTGCTCCGCCTTCGTGCTGGTCAAGGTCTCCACCGGTATCGGCGCGGGGGTCGTGGTCGACGGCTCGGTGTTCCGCGGCGTCGACGGCGGCGCGGGGGACATCGGGCACATCCGGGTGCCCGAGGGCGCCCAGGCGCTGTGCCGCTGCGGCTCCTACGGCTGTCTGGCCGCCGTCGCGAGCGGCGGAGCGGTCGCGCGGCGGCTCGCGGAGGCCGGGGTGCCGGCCGCCTCCGGCTCGGACGTGCGGGACCTGCTGGCCTCGGGGCACCCGGAGGCGGTCGGACTCGCCCGGGAGGCCGGGCGCCGGGTCGGGGACGTCCTTGCGACCGTGGTGACCCTGCTCAACCCCGGCGTGCTGATGATCGCCGGGGATCTGGCCGGAACACCCTTCCTGACGGGCGTGCGCGAGCTGCTCTACCAGCGGGCGCTGCCCCGCTCCACCGCCCACCTCGACGTCGTCACCGCGCGGCTGGGCGAGCGGGCGGGCCTGGTGGGGGCGGGTGCGATGGTCGTGGAGCACCTCTACGCGCCCGAGCGGGTCGAGGAGCGGCTGCGCGCGCTCGGGGTGTGACGGGCGCGTTTCCGCCCGAAGACGCGTCCGCATGGTGAAATCCGGTCGGCTGTGGCAGCGTGATTCTCGCCACCCTTGATAAGGGTTGCGCTCAGATGAGCGGATCTTGAGCGGCTGCACTTCTCCAAAGGGTGGCACTGAGTGCCACCCTTTGATCGTTCATCGAGCGAAATCAAATGTGCGGAATGACCGCTCATGTGAGCGCACGCGAGGTTCGAGGAAGGCTCTCGCGTTCAAGAAGTGAAAACATGCGGCTGTGATCGCTTGTCGCGCCTTGACTTTCGATCCGCTGGCGGACGAGTGGTTACAGGCGCATGACGCGCGAGTGGACCTCCCCAGACGCCTTTGATCTGGGTATGTTCCTCGCCGTCAGGGCAGCCACCGCGTCCTCGAGGAGTCGAGACCCGTGTCGGAAAACAAAGATCCCCACGTAGCTGAGCACGGTAAGAGTGTTGAGGGCGTGAAGTTCGTTTACGACTTCACCGAGGGCAACAAGGACCTCAAGGACCTCCTCGGTGGCAAGGGCGCGAACCTCGCCGAGATGACGAACCTCGGCCTTCCGGTCCCGCCCGGCTTCACCATCACCACCGAGGCCTGCAAGGTCTACCTGGACAGTGGCGAGGAACCGGCGGCACTGCGTGACGAGGTGAGTGCGCACCTCGACGCGCTGGAGGCCCGCATGGGCAAGAAGCTCGGCCAGGCCGACGACCCGCTGCTGGTGTCGGTGCGTTCGGGCGCCAAGTTCTCCATGCCCGGCATGATGGACACCGTCCTCAACATCGGCCTGTCCGACAAGTCCGTGCAGGGCCTGGCCAAGCAGGCCGGCGACGAGCGCTTCGCGTGGGACTCCTACCGCCGCCTCATCCAGATGTTCGGCAAGACCGTCCTGGGTGTCGACGGCGAGCTGTTCGAGGACGCGCTGGAGGCGGCGAAGGCGGCCAAGAAGGTCACGGACGACACCGAGCTGGAGGCCGCCGACCTCAAGAAGCTCGTCACCAAGTTCAAGAAGATCGTCAAGACCGAGGCCGGGCGGGACTTCCCGCAGGACCCGCGCGAGCAGATGGACCTCGCCATCAAGGCCGTCTTCGACTCCTGGAACGGCGACCGGGCCAAGCTCTACCGCCGCCAGGAGCGCATCCCGCACGACCTGGGCACGGCCGTCAACGTCTGCTCCATGGTCTTCGGCAACCTCGGCCCCGACTCCGGCACCGGCGTCGCCTTCACCCGCGACCCCGCCTCCGGCCAGCAGGGCGTCTACGGCGACTACCTGCAGAACGCGCAGGGCGAGGACGTCGTCGCCGGCATCCGCAACACCGTGCCGCTCGCCGAGCTGGAGCGCATCGACAAGAAGTCGTACGACCAGCTCATGCAGATCATGGAGACCCTGGAGAACCACTACAAGGATCTCTGCGACATCGAGTTCACCATCGAGCGCGGGGTGCTGTGGATGCTGCAGACCCGCGTCGGCAAGCGCACCGCGGGCGCGGCCTTCCGCATCGCGACCCAGCTGGTGGACCAGGGCCTGATCGACGAGGCCGAGGCGCTCACCCGCGTCAACGGCGCCCAGCTCGCGCAGCTGATGTTCCCGCGCTTCGACGAGGGCGCCAAGGTCGAGCAGGTCGGGCGCGGCATCGCGGCCTCCCCGGGCGCGGCGGTCGGCAAGGCCGTCTTCGACTCCTACACGGCCGTCAAGTGGTCCCGCTCCGGCGAGAAGGTCATCCTGATCCGCCGCGAGACCAACCCCGACGACCTGGACGGCATGATCGCCGCCGAGGGCATCCTGACCTCCCGCGGCGGCAAGACCTCCCACGCGGCCGTCGTCGCCCGCGGCATGGGCAAGACCTGTGTCTGCGGCGCCGAGGAGCTGGAGGTCGACACCAAGCGCCGCCGGATGACCGTGCCGGGCGGACACGTCGTCGAGGAGGGCGACGTCGTCTCCATCGACGGCTCCACGGGCAAGGTCTACCTCGGCGAGGTGCCGGTCGTGCCGTCGCCGGTCGTGGAGTACTTCGAGGGCCGGATGCACCCGGGCGCCGACGACGCCGACGAACTCGTCGAGGCCGTGCACCGCATGATGGCCTTCGCCGACCGCAAGCGCCGCCTGCGGGTCCGCGCCAACGCCGACAACGCCGAGGACGCGCTGCGCGCCCGCCGCTTCGGCGCCCAGGGCATCGGCCTGTGCCGCACCGAGCACATGTTCCTCGGCGACCGCCGCGAGCTGGTGGAGCGGCTGATCCTGGCCGACACCGACGCCGAGCGCGAGGAGTCCCTCAAGCAGCTGCTGCCGCTGCAGAAGCAGGACTTCGTGCAGCTCTTCGAGTCGATGGACGGCCTGCCGGTCACCATCCGCCTGCTCGACCCGCCGCTGCACGAGTTCCTGCCCGACATCACCGAGCTGTCGGTGCGTGTCGCCCTCGCCGAGTCCCGCCAGGAACCGCACGAGAACGAGCTCCGGCTCCTCCAGGCGGTCCACCGGCTGCACGAGCAGAACCCGATGCTCGGCCTGCGCGGTGTACGGCTCGGCCTGGTCATCCCCGGCCTGTTCACCATGCAGGTCCGGGCGATCGCCGAGGCCGCGGCCGAGCGCAAGGCCGCCAAGGGCGACCCGCGCGCCGAGATCATGATCCCGCTGGTGGGCACGGTCCAGGAGCTGGAGATCGTGCGGGAGGAGGCCGACAAGGTCATCGCCGAGGTCGAGGCGGCCTCCGGCGCCGAGCTGAAGCTGTCCATCGGCACGATGATCGAACTGCCGCGCGCCGCCCTGACCGCCGGTCAGATCGCCGAGGCCGCGCAGTTCTTCTCCTTCGGCACGAACGACCTCACCCAGACGGTGTGGGGCTTCTCCCGGGACGACGTGGAGGCGAGCTTCTTCACCGCGTACCTGGAGAAGGGCATCTTCGGCGTCTCCCCGTTCGAGACGATCGACAAGGACGGCGTCGGCTCCCTGGTGAAGCTGGCCGCCAAGGCCGGCCGCGAGACCCGGCCCGACCTCAAGCTCGGCGTCTGCGGCGAGCACGGCGGCGACCCGGAGTCGGTCCACTTCTTCCACGAGGTCGGACTCGACTACGTCTCCTGCTCCCCCTTCCGCATCCCGGTCGCCCGCCTGGAAGCGGGCCGGGCGGCCGTCCAGTCCCAGGGCAGCGACCACCGCTAGCCGGGGCGCACGGACCCGGAGCCGCCGACGGTCCCCGACCCTCACCGATCGCGGCGGCTCCGGAGCACGAAGAGGAGCGGGGCCCCACCTGTGCGGAGGCGGGGCCCCGCTCTCGCGCCGCGCCGGGCGGGCACGGGTGCGTGGCCGGTGCGGGCCGGGCACCGGTGCCGGCGTGCCGCGTCCGCGTCGGTGGGCCTTCTTGTGCGCGCGCTGACCCTTTCCGCTCCGGCATCGGCCGGTCCGCCGCCCGCCGGGAGCGGGGAGTGCCCGGCACCGGACGGCCGGTGCCGGGGCGGGCCCGCCCGTACGCCCCCGCCCGCCGCGCGGCTGGGAGCGTACGGGGACGGCCCCGGCGCGCTGCCCGGCGCCGGACGGCCGAGCGCGTGAGCCGCCCGGCGGCCGGGGGCGACGCGAGGGCCGCCGCGGCGGCGGCCCCGGGCCCGGCGCGTCCCGGTCACCGCGGCAGGCCCTCCCGCAGCGCCACGACGGCGCCCGTGAGGGCCGCGGTGTGCAGGGCGGTCAGGGCGGGCAGCGGGGGCAGCAGGGCGGTGGAGCCGAGCTCGTCGAGGGCGAACAGGCCGTGGTCGTCGTGCTCGCCGCTGCGCCGGACGGCCGGTTCGGCGGGCAGCCTGCCGCCGTAGTAGTAGAAGTCGATCACGGGGCCCGTGCCCTTGACGTCGGCCCGGTGGTCGTAGCCGATGAGCCGGGGCGTGCCGTCCAGCACGATCCCGGTCTCCTCGTGCACTTCCCGGCAGGCGGCCCCGAGGGGGTCCTCGCCGTGGTCGAGCATGCCGCCCGGCAGGCCCCAGAGCCCGGCACCGGGCTGGCCCGCGGCGTAGCGCAGCAGCAGGACCCGGTCCCGCGCGTCGAGCAGCAGGACGCAGGACGCGACGATGGTCTGCGGCAGCGTCTTGACCCACTCGGCACGCGGCAGCACGCGCGGTACGTCGGTGGCGGGCGCGGTCGTGTCCACGGTGGTGTTCCCTTCCCTCGGCCGGGCAGTCCACGACGAACTGCCCAACCGGTGGAACGGCCGGACGGGCCGATGGTCACCGGCGGGTCCGGTTCAGGTCTCGCGGGCGACTCCGTCGTCGTCACGGTCCGGGTGTGAGGCGTACCCGGGTTCACCGCGCCGTGGGTTAGCACCTTCGGCGGTGGATGGTCGGGTGAAGGCGGACGGAGCGGGCTTACGAGCGGAACGGGCCCCGCACCTCGTACGTGATGCCGCCCGAGGAACTGCCGCTGGTGCCGCGCTGGCTGGAGAAGTACAGGCGGGTGCCGTCCGGGGAGAAGGCCGGGCCGGTGATCTCCGAGCCGGACTGGCCGTCGACGCGGAGGAAGGGGGCGACCACGTCGGTGGGGGTGATGACGCAGATCTCCATGGTGCCGCCGTCCTCGGCGACGAAGAGGTCGCCGGAGGCGGAGCCGGTGACGTTGTCCACGCCGGTGAGCGGGGCCGTGCCGGACGTGACCAGGGAGTCGTCGTAGGCGAGTTCGATGGTCTGGGCGGCGGCGTTGTACTGCCAGACGCGGTTGTCGCCCTTGGTGGTGAACCAGCAGGTGTCGTCGGCGTAGTAGCAGCCCTCGCCGCCGTTGAAGCGCTTGGCGCCGGAGACCTGGTTGCGGGTGGCGGTGGCGCCGGTCGGGTCGGGCACGCGCGCCCAGGTGACCGGGCCGCTCGTGCCGCTGCCCGCCACCAGGACCTCCAGCGTGCCGGAGGACAGGTCGCCCCAGGTCGTCGGCCGGAAGCGGTAGAAGCAGCCGTCGGTGACGTCCTCCGTCAGGTAGACGACCCGGCGCACCGGGTCGGCCGCCGCCGCCTCGTGCTTGAAACGGCCCATCGCGTCCCGGCGCACGGCCGCCTTCACGCCCCAGGGGTCCGTCTCGTAGACGTAGCCGCGGTCGACCTCCTCGCAGGACAGCCAGGTGTTCCACGGGGTCGTGCCGCCCGCGCAGTTCTGGCGGGTGTTCGACAGGATGCGGTACGCGCCGGTGATCGCGCCCGTCGAGGAGAACCTCACCGCGCTCGCGCCGCCCGAGGGGTTGATCTCGGAGTTGGAGACGTAGATCCAGCCGGTGCCGTCGGCGTAACAGGCGCCGCCGTCCGGGGCGTTGTGCCACATGTACGACGTGCTTCCGACCCGCTGGCCGGAGCGGGCGATCACCCGGCTCGTGAAGCCGCTGGGCAGTCTGATGCCGTTGGCGTCGGGGGAGCCCAGCGCCCCGTAGGGGCCGGCGCCGGGTTGGGCCGGGGCCGCGTACGCGGCGCCGCGCCACAGGGTTCCGCCCAGCGCGGCCGAGGTGCCGCCGAGGACGGCCGCACGCAGGAGGCTACGACGTTCCACTCTCACTCCAGAGGTGCCGTACCGCCCCGCCGCCGGTCGACGGCAGGGTCGTGCGTGGGGGGAGGCGGGAAGGACGCTAAGCGGGCCGGATTGACGGAGCATGGACAACCAGTGGCCGGGGGGCGACCGCCTGGCTTCCGGGACCGCGGGTGGGCGGATCACCGCGGACCGACCCCGGACATGCCGGGGTGGCGTGCACGCGCGAGCGCGTCCACGCCACCCCCCCCGTGCGTGCGGGCGGGTCAGCCGCAGCTGCCGGAGATCCACCGGTGGGAGCGGACCTTGTAGGTCCCGGCGAGGTTGCCGCCGTGCTGCTGGCGGGTGCAGCCGACCCGGTCGCTGTAGTCGGCGCCCCGGTAGTAGGCGACGCCGCTGGAGCTGCTGGTGCCGGCGTTCCACACCGACTTCACGTTGGTCGTGGCGGCCCAGGAGCACCGGATGGAGCCGTTCTGCCAGTCGGGGTCGGCCACGTCCCACGAGCACTTGCTGCCCGTGAAGTTGGCGCCGGTCCAGAAACAGACGTGCCCGGAGGCGCAGTCCACCGCGGCCGGAGCGGCCGGCGCCGCCGACGCGGAGGCCGGCACGGCCAGGGTCGTGACCGCGGCGGCGCTGACGGCGAGCGCCGCGAACAGCGGGGTGGTGCGGGAGGTGCGGCGTACGGAAAGGCGCATGAGCCTGTCTCCTCGGAGAGGGGGACGGTGGAGCGGACGGCCCGACGCTGGCAAGGCACGGCGCCGGCCGGCAAGGACGGCGGGGCCCGCTGGGACGCCGGGACGGTGGGACACCGCCGGACTGGGGCCTTGCGCGACCGTTGGGACGGCCATGGGACGCCTTTGGTGGCACAGTGTCGGCACGGGACGCCCGACCAGCGTCCGGTGGGGATCGTCGAGGGGGGATGGGCGTTGTTCGCATGTCCGGAAACGGAGCGGTTCGCCGCGTTGCTGCGTTCGTTGAAGGGCCGGTCCGGGCTGAGTTACGAGGCCCTCGCCAGGAAGTCCGGACTGGCCGGCTCGACCCTGCACCGCTACTGCCGGGGCACCTCGGTGCCGCAGGACTACGGGATCGTCCACCGGCTGGCCGTGGTCTGCGGCGCCACCCCGGACGAGCTGCGCGCCCTGCACCGCCTGTGGGCGCTGGCGGACGCCGAACGCAAGGCGGCGGCCGGGGAAGCGGACGCCGAACGCAAGACGGCGGCGGGAGAAGCGGGAACGGAGCCGGAAGAGGAACCCGGGGCCGGACACGACACGGAACCGGCGGCCGAGGATCCGGGGGGTGACCCGGGTGGTGACCCGGGGGCGGAACCGGCCGGCGAGCCGGCTTCCCGGCCCGCGCGGCGGCCGCGCCGGCGCGGCATCCGTACGTCGGTCGTCGTCGCGGTGGCCGTCGCCGCCGTCGGCGTCTCCGCCTGGGCGCTGTCGAACGGCCGGTCGCCCTCCGGCGAGTCCGGCGGGGGCGGAGGCGGCGCCGGCGACGCGCGGCCGCTGTTCTCGGCCGGCTGCCCGCCCGTGATCGCCATGGGCGAGCACGACACCTGCGTGGAGGAGGTGCAGCGCCTGCTGCGGGCCAAAGGGGCGGACATCGACGTCGACGGCAGCTTCGGGCCGCAGACCCTGCGCCGGGTCACCGCCTTCCAGGTGCTCGCCGGTCTCCGGCCCAACGGGGTCGTCGCCGAACCCACCAAGGAGGCGCTGTACGCCTCGCGGGTCCGGATGACCGTCTGGCCCGAGGAGAAGGTGCGGCAGCGGGTCCGCGCGGTCTTCCCGGAGGTGCCGGACAAGGCCGTCGCCATCGCCGACTGCCAGTCCTTCCTCGACCCGCTGCACATCCTGCCCAACACCAACGGGACCCGGAACTGGGGCCTGTTCCAGATCTCCGACGCCCGTCTGCGGGAGCTGGGCGGTACCCCGCGCCAGGCCCTGGACCCCGAGTGGAACATCCAGGCGGCCAGGAAACTGTGGAGCCGGGACCGTGACTTCGGCGACTGGCCGCACTGCGCACGGGCCGCGGACCCGGGCGCCTCCCCGAAGGCGTCCGCAGGGGCACGGCCACCGCGCTGAACGTCGCCCCAGGCGTTCCGCGGCCGGGCCGGTCCGCCGGGAGCGGAACCGGCCGCCGGGGCCGTCCCGGGGTCAGGCCGTGGCCCCGCTGTCCACCACCAGGTCGGTGCCCACCACCGACGCGGCGTCGTCCGAGGCCAGGTAGAGGACCGCCGCGGCCACCTCCCGCGTCGTGGAGATCCGGCCGAGCGGGAGGCCCGCCCGGGCCCGGTCGGCGCGGTCGGCGTCCGTCTCGCCCGGCATCAATGACATCGGCGTCTCGACGGCTCCGGGGCTGACCGCGTTGATCCGGACGCCCTCGCGGATGTGGTCGAGCGCGGCGCCCCGGGTGAGGACGGAGACGGCGGCCTTGGTGGCGGCGTACGCGGCGGCTCCCGGGGCACGGGTGTGGACGCCGTAGGTGGAGGCGATGTTGACGATGGCGCCGCCGGCCGGCTGGGTGCGCATCTGGCGGACCTCCTCCCGCAGGGCGAGGAACACACCCGTGACGTTGGTGTCGAGCTGGGCGTGCCAGTCCGCCTCGGGCAGGTCGGCCAGCGGGGCGCCGCCCCGGAAGACCCCCGCGTTGTTCACCGCCACGTCCAGGGAGCCGAAGTGCTCGACGGCGGCCGCCACCGCGCCCCGCACGTCGTCGGCCCGCGCGACGTCCGCCGTGACGGCCAGCGCCTTCCCGCCCGCCTCCTCGATCGCCGCCGCCGTCTCCTCCAGCGGTTCGCGCCGGCGGCCCGCCAGCACGACGTGCGCCCCTTCCGCCGCGAGCGCGAGCGCGACGGTCCGGCCGATGCCCGATCCGGCGCCGGTGACGAGAGCGGTTCTGCCGGTGAAGCGCTTGGTCATGGATGTCCCCTGTTTTCTTGACCGGTTGTTTCTTGACCGGTCGGTCCAGTATGGCGGCAGAAAAAAGGGCGCCGCCCGCCCGGTGCTCTCAGTCGAGCAGCGCCAGCGCCTGTTCCGCCGCGTCCCGCACCCGCGCCGGATCCGGTGACCCCTTGCCGACCAGGCGCAGCCCTTGCAGCAGGACGAGCAGCATGCGCGCCAGGGCGAGCGGGTCGCGGTCGGCGGCCAGTTCGCCCTGCGCCTGCGCGCGGGCCAGCGCCGAGTGCAGCACGGTCTCCAGCTGGTCCCAGTTGCGCTCCACGCACCGGGCGGCGGCGGGGTCGTGCGGGGCCAGCTCCGCCGCCGTGTTCGTGATCATGCAGCCGTTCAGGCGCAGTTCGGGGTCGCCGGCCTCCGCCGCGTACCGCCGTACCACGCTCCGCACGGCCGGCAGTGCGGGTCCCGGCCCGGACAGCTCCCGCAGGATCGGCGGGAGCCCGGCGCGGTCGTAGCGCTCCAGCGCCTTCAGGTACAGCTCGTGCTTGCTGCCGAAGGTCGCGTAGAGGCTGGCGCGCCCGACGCCGAGGTGCGCGACGAGGTCGGACATCGACGTCGCCTCGTAGCCGCGCCGCCAGAACAGCTCGAGCGCTGCCTGGAGCGCGGCGTCCGGATCGAACTCCTTGGTCCTGGCCACGCGTCGCAGCCTAGGTCGTTTCGGAACGACCGGTCAAGAAAGGGTTCTACGCGGTGCGGACTTGATACGCCGTCACCCTCACCGCCTCGTCGTCCAGGCACTGGCCGGAGGCCAGGTCGAAGCGCTGCTTGAGCAGGGGGGAGGCGACGAACGGGCGGCCCCCGTGGGTGCCCGTCAGGCCGCGGGAGAGGACGGCCGCGCCGGTGAAGGGGTCGCGGTTGTCGATGGCGAACAGCTCGCCGGTGCGGTCACGGAAGATCGCCGCCTGACGGCCGTCGGGCAGCAGCGCCGCCACCCCGCGGCCCGGGAGCAGCGTGCTCAGGTCGCAGACCGTGAACCAGTCGCCGTCCAGGGAGAGCTGGACCTTCAGGTCGGTGGTCTCGGGAGCCAGGGTCATCGCTGGGCGCTTCCTTCCAGGACGTCGGCGGGCCGCTTGCCGAGGGACAGCAGCGGCAGGTCGGGCTTCATCTGGTCGCGCTCGGGCACGAACGCGACGACCGGGTCCGGGGTGTCCGGCGCGTTCACGAAGGACACGAACCGGGCGAGCTTCTCGGGGTCGTTGACGGTCTCGGCCCACTCGTCGCGGTAGTGCGCGACATGCGCCCGCATCAGCTGCTCCAGCTCGTCGCAGATGCCGAGCGAGTCGTGCACCACGACGTCCCGCACGTGGTCCAGGCCGCCCGGGATCCGCTCCAGCCAGGTGGAGGTGCGTTCGAGACGGTCGGCCGTGCGGATGTAGAACATCAGGAACCGGTCGATCAGGCGCACCAGTTCGGCGTCCGACAGGTCCTGCGCGAGCAGGTCGGCGTGGCGCGGGGTCGCGCCGCCGTTGCCGCCGACGTACAGGTTCCAGCCGTTGGCCGTGGCGATCACGCCGAAGTCCTTCGACTGGGCCTCGGCGCACTCGCGCTGGCAGCCGGAGACCGCCGACTTCAGCTTGTGCGGGGAGCGCAGGCCCCGGTAGCGCAGCTCCAGGTCGATCGCCATCTTCACGGAGTCCTGGACGCCGTAGCGGCACCAGGTGGAGCCGACGCAGGACTTCACGGTGCGCAGCGACTTGCCGTAGGCGTGGCCCGACTCGAAGCCGGCGTCCACCAGACGCGCCCAGATCAGCGGCAGCTGCTCGACGCGCGCGCCGAACATGTCGATCCGCTGGCCACCGGTGATCTTCGTGTAGAGGCCGAAGTCGCGGGCGATCTCGCCGATCACGATCAGCTTCTCCGGGGCGATCTCGCCGCCGGGGATGCGCGGCACGACCGAGTACGAGCCGTTCTTCTGCAGGTTGGCCAGGAAGTGGTCGTTGGTGTCCTGCAACGCCGCCTGCTCGCCGTCCAGGACGTAGCCGCTCGCGCCGATCGTGGGGGCGAGGGAGGCGATGATCGAGCCGACGGTCGGCTTGCAGACCTCGCAGCCGTCGCCGCCCCGGGCCTCCTCGCGGCCGTAGCGGTCCAGCAGGTCCTGGTAGGAGGTGATGCGCAGCGCCAGGACGATCTCGTACAGCTCCTCGCGGGTCTGCGCGAAGCAGCCGCACAGGCCCTTGTCGACCTCGACGCCGGACGCCTCCAGCTCGGCGGTGACCAGCTGGCCGAGGACCTTGACGCAACTGCCGCAGGTGGTGCCGGCCTTGGTGCATTTCTTCACCTCCGGCACGGTGGTGCACCTGTGCTCGGTGACCGCGCCGCGGATGGTGCCCTTGGTGACGTTGTTGCAGGAGCAGATGATCGCGTCGTCCGGCAGCGCGGCCGGGCCGAGCTGGGCCGGGGCGCCGGCACCGGCGGGCAGCACCAGCGACTCGGGCGAGACCGGCGGGATCGAGCCGGTGAACGCCTTCAGCGTGCCGTAGGCCTCCGCGTCGCCGACCAGGATGCCGCCGAGCAGCGTGCCGTCGCGGCCGATGACCAGCTTCTTGTACAGACCCGCGCGCGAGTCGGAGTAGACGACGTCCAGGCAGTCCTCGGCGGTGCCGTGCGCGTCACCGAAGGACGCCACGTCCACGCCGAGCAGCTTCAGCTTGGTGGACAGGTCCGCGCCGGTGAACTCCGCCTCGTCCCGGGCGATCGTCGCCGCGGCGGTCTCCGCCTGCTCGTAGCCGGGCGCGACCAGGCCGTACACCCGGCCGTCCGCCGCCAGCGCGCACTCGCCGATCGCGAACACGTGGGGGTCGGTGACCGTGCGGCACTGCGCGTCGACCGCGATGCCGCCGCGCTCGCCGACGGTCAGGCCGCAGTCGCGGGCCAGCTGGTCGCGCGGGCGGACACCGGCGGAGAACACCACCATGTCGGTGGCGAGTTCGGAGCCGTCGGACAGCTTCATGCCGGTCACGGCGCCGTCCTCGCCGACCACGATCTCCTGCGTGCCGACGCCGGTGTGGACGCTCAGGCCCATCTCCTCGATGGTGCGCAGCAGGGCCGCGCCACCGCCGTCGTCGACCTGGACGGGCATCAGCCGGGGCGCGAACTCCACGATGTGCGCGTCGAGTCCGAGTCCCTTCAGCGCGCCCGCGGCCTCCAGGCCGAGCAGTCCGCCGCCGACCACGGCACCGGTGGTGGCCCGGGTCCTGGCGTACTCCTCGATGGCGAGCAGGTCCTCGATCGTGCGGTAGACGAAGCAGCCCTCGGCGTCCTTGTTCGGCACCGGCGGCACGAACGGGTAGGAGCCGGTGGCCAGGACCAGCACGTCGTAGCCGACGACGAGCCCGGAGCGGGCGGTGACCGTGCGGGCCTCCCGGTCGATCGTCTCGGCCGGGTCGCCGATGCGCAGCTCGATGCCGTGGTCCTCGATGAACTGCATGTCCGTCATGGACAGGTCGTCCGGGGTCCGGCCCGAGAAGTACGAGGTGAGCTGGACCCGGTCGTAGGCCGGACGCGGCTCCTCGCAGAGCACGACCACGCGGTGCGTGGCGGTCAGGCCGCGCTCGGCGAGCGCTTCGAGGAAGCGCTGGCCGACCATGCCGTGGCCGACGAGCACGATCGTGGGGGTAGCCCCGGGGGTGGCCGTCATCAGGAGCCTCCATCGTTGGTGAGCAGGTGGAGCAGCGGGCCGCCGCCGGAGGGGAGCGGCTCTGCTCCCTCCCAGGCGCGGGCGAGCGCGCCGACGGTGCCGAGTTCGCCGACGAGGACCCCGCCGACCAGGCGGTCGTCGCGGACGACGACCTTGCGGTAGGTGCCGCGGGTGGCGTCGGCGAGCTGGACGACGTCGTCGCCCGGGAGCGCCTCGGTCTCGCCGAACGCGGCGAGGTCGAAGGGGCCGTCGTTCCCGTTGAGGGTGAGCCGGGTCAGCGAGCGGGTGCCGGTGTAGCGGGCGGTCGCGTCACCGGCCAGCAGCTCGGCGAGGGCGTCGGCCTGTTCCAGCGCGGGGGTGGCGAGCCCGTACAGGACGCCGTCGTGCTGGGCGCAGTCGCCGATGGCGTGGACGTGGGGGTCGGAGGTGCGCAGCTCGTCGTCGACGACGACGCCCTTGCGGACGTCGAGGCCGGCGGCCCGCGCGAGACCCACCCGGGGGTGGACGCCGCAGGCGACGACCACCAGGTCGGCGCCGAGGGCGTACCCGTCGGCCATCTCCACACCGCGGACCGCGCCGCCGACGCAGCGCACGTCCCGCACGCGGCACTCGGTGTGCACCTCGACGCCGAGGCCGGTCAGGTGCCGCTGGACGAGCCGGGAGGCGGCCGGGTCGAGCTGGCGCTCCATCAGCCGCTCGGACTGCTGGGCCAGCACCACCTGGGCGCCGCGCAGGGCGAGCGCCCGGGCCGCGGAGACCCCGAGGAGCCCCCCGCCGATCACGACCGCCCGCGCGCCCGGCCGGACCGCCTCGGACAGGCCCAGGCAGTCGTCCATGGTGCGGAAGGCGTGCACGCCCTCGGGCAGCCGGCGGTCCTCGGTGAACAGGCCGCGCAGCGGCGGCAGCACCGGGTTGGAGCCGGTCGCCAGGACCAGCCGGTCGTATGCGATCACCGAGCCGTCCGCGCAGGCGACGCTCCGCCGCTCGCGGTCGATGCCGGTGACGCGGGCGCGCACCACCCGCGCGGGCGCCGGCAGGGCGATCACCTCGGGGCTGTACCGTCCGGCCAGCACCTCGGCGAGCAGCACCCGGTTGTACGGCCGGTGCTCCTCCTCGCCGATCAGGGTCGCGGGCGTGCCGAGCTCACCGAGCCGCCGGGCGAGCCGTACGCCCGCGAGGCCGGTGCCGATCACCACCACACGCTCATTCGAGGTCATGCCACCGAGCGTGCGGTGCCGGTGTTACCCGGCAGCATCGCGTCTGTTTCCCACGGGGAACGCTGCCCTCAGCGGGAGCGCGGGGTGCGTGTGAGGGTTCCGGGATGTGGGCGGCGACCAGCGGTGAGGCGCGCTTCGCATAAGGTCGCGATCGTGCCCGACATATCGCTGACCATGATCGTCCTGCTCTGCCTGGCGGCCCTCGCCGCCGGCTGGATCGACGCCGTGGTGGGCGGCGGGGGCCTGTTGCTGCTGCCGGTGCTGCTGCTCGGCCTGCCGTCGCACACGCCCGCCGCGCACGCCCTCGGCACGAACAAGGCGGTCGCCATCGTGGGCACCACGGGCGCGGCCGTGACGTACGCCCGCAAGGCCCCGGTGGACGTGGGGACCGCCGTCCGCATCGGACTGGCCGCCCTGGCGGGCTCCTCGGGCGGGGCCTTCTTCGCGGCCGGGATGAGCACCGACGTCCTCAAGCCGGTGATCATGGTCGTGCTGCTCGGCGTGGCCGCGTTCGTGATCCTGCGGCCCGCCTTCGGCACGGCCCCCGCGAGCGGCCCGGCCACCCGCCGCCAGGTCCTGGCGGCGATCGGCCTCGCGGGCCTCGGCATCGGCTTCTACGACGGTCTCATCGGCCCCGGCACCGGCACGTTCCTGGTCCTCGCCCTCACCGCCGTGCTCCACCTCGACCTGGTCACCGCCTCCGCCACCGCCAAGATCGTCAACTGCTGCACCAACGCCGGTGCCCTGGCCACCTTCGCCTGGCAGGGCGCGGTCCTGTGGCAGCTGGCCGCCCTGATGGCCGTCTTCAACCTCGCGGGCGGCACCCTCGGCGCCCGCACCGCCCTGAAGAAGGGCAGCGGCTTCGTCCGGGTGGTGCTGCTGACGGTGGTGTTCGCGCTGGTGGGGAACCTGGCGTACGAGCAGTGGATCGCCTAGGTGTGCTGTCCGGACAGGCCCTCGGGGCGGCCGCGCAGGTCCAGCAGCTCGATCATGCCCGTCCCGTCCTCGTCCCCGTGCCCCTGCGCCACCCGCTCGCGCATCAGCTCCAGGTACGGCGTCAGCAGCTCCGGGCTGACGCGCTGTTCCTCGGCCGTGCGCAGGAACGTGGGGACGCCCGCGGCCTGCATCGCGAGGTTGGAGACCACGCCCTCGGTGTAGTCGCCGCTCTGCAGCTGCTCGGCGGTCTGGTGGACGGCCGGGGCCATCGCGGTCAGCCAGCCGGCGAGCAGGGGCGCGAAGTCCTTCGGGGCGATCTCCTCCGGGCGGATCAGGGCGAAGGCGTGGAGCACGCCCGCGAACATGCCGTTCATGGCGCTCAGCAGCGCCACGTCGTGCAGGGCGGCGAAGCCCGGGTCGGCTCCGACCCAGCGGGTGCCGGCCGGGACGGCGAGGGTGTCGCGGTGCTCGTCGAACAGGGCGCGCGAGCCGCTGTAGAAGACGTAGCCGCCGGAGTCCGGCACCCCGATCATCGGCGGCACGGCCATGATCCCGCCGTCCACGAACCGCGCGCCGCGCGCCTCGGCCCAGGCGGCGCGCGCACGGCCCTCGCCCGGGGTGCCGGTGGTCAGGTTCACCAGGTCCCGTCCGGCGAGGTCCGCCCCGTCGAGGGCCTCGCCCACCGAGGCGTCGTCCAGCAGGCAGGCGATCACCAGGCGGTTGGCCGCGACGGCCGCGGCGGCGCTCGGCGCGACGGCCGCGCCCTCGGCGGCCAGGGCCTCGGCCCGGGCGGGGGTGCGGTTCCAGACGGTCACGGGATGCCCGGCGGCGAGCCAGGCGCGGGCCAGCGCCGTGCCCATGGCGCCGGTGCCGAGCAGGGTGACGGGGGTGCGGGGAGCAACTGCGGTGTCGGTCATGGCGTCTAGGCTCGTCCTCGGGGAATCACCTGCTCAAGTACGCACTTGGAAGTGGGTGGTTACCTCGCGGGAAGGATCCAGGCGGCGGCACGAAAGGAGCGCGGGCATGGGGACGACGGGGCGGCGGCCGGGGGCGTACGTGTGCGGGATCGACGCCGCGATGGACGTGATCGGCGGCAAGTGGAAGGTGCTCGTCCTGTGGGCGCTGCACGAGCGGCCGTGCCGCTTCGGCGAGCTGCGCCGGGAGCTGCCGGGCATCACCGAGAAGGTGCTCGCCTCGCACCTGCGCGAGATGGAGGCCGACGGGCTGGTGCACCGCGAGGCGTACGACGAGGTGCCGCCGCGCGTGGAGTACTCCCTGACGCCCCGGGGCGTGTCCCTGAACGAGGCGCTGGAACCGCTGGGGGCGTGGGGCAGGACCCATGTCCTGGGCGGATCACCGGCTCCCGGTCAGGTGCGCGAAGACGACGACGTTCCCCTGGTAACCGGTGGCGCGTGAGTAGCCGCCGCCACAGGTGATGACCCGCAGCTCGGGGCGCCGGGCGGCGCCGTAGACCTTCTGGTCGGGGAAGTCCTTCGCGGCGTACGCCTCGACGGCGTCCACGGTGAACACCGCGACGCGGCCGTCGCGCCGGTCCACCTCGATCGTGCTGCCCTTCTTCAGGGCTCCCAGGTCGTAGAAGACGGCGGGGCCGTCGGCGTTGTCGACGTGGCCCGCGATGATGGCGGTGCCCCGCTCACCGGGCGTGGTGCCCGCCTCGTACCAGCCGGCGAGGTTCTCGCGCGCGGCCGGCGGCACGTCGAGGCTGCCGGTCGCCGTCAGGCCGAGCCCGGTCAGGGGGGCGTCCACCCGGATCGCCGGGATGCGGATGCGGTGGGGCGGCGAGGGCGGCAGCGCGGGCGCGACGGCCCGCCCGGACCCACCGGTCCGGCCCGCCCGCCCGTCCTGCCCGGACCGGGCCTGCGCGGCGGACGGCTGCGGCGGGGCGTGCGTCTGGGCGCCGTCGCGCAGCAGCCACACCCCGGAGCACAGGGCGAACACCGTGACGGCCGCCATGGCCGCGTTCGCCGGGCTGCCCACGGGGCTGCCGAACCTGCGGAACCTGTGCATACCCACCTTCCCTGACTCCGGCCCCGTGCCCCCTCCGGGCCGCGAGGGGCGTCGGACCCGGAGGGGGAGGGGACTGCGGTACCGGCGACGGACAGCGGAGGGTGTCCGTCAGATCCCGTCGCCTCTCGCCCGGCGATGCAGGAGCCAGGTACCGCCCGCGGCGGCGACGGCGAGGGCCGCCACACCGGCCGCGGTCTGCACGGGGTCGGGGCCCAACGCGCCCCCGACCCCCGTCTTGACACTCCCCCTCGGATGCACCCGCTCCTGCCCGGCCGTCAGCGAGACCACCAGGTCCCCGGTGACCCGCCGGCCGCTCACGGCGCACGTCGCGGTGATCTCGTACGTTCCCGGCTGCGCGCTCGGCGGCACCCGGAACCGCCCGCTCGCCGCCGTCCCGTGCCGGCCCGGCGCCAGACCGAACGCACCGGCCCCGACCGCGCTGGCGTCGCCCGCCGCCGCGCCGTCCCGCCCGCAGGCCGGGGTGCGCACCGTGACGTGCCCGCCGGGTTCGACCGAGGCGGGGGACAGCCCCAGGTCACCGGCCGGGGCGCCGTGCGCGGGGGCGGTGGCGAGAGCGGCGGCGGCGACGGCGAGCGCGGTGGCGGTCAGGGGCCGGTCGGTACGTCGCATCGGTGCTCCTTCGAGCTGTTCGGTCGTGCACCTGCCCTTCCGAGGTAACGGCCAGCGCGGCCACCGCGCTTTCTGAGAGGCCGTCAGAATTGGGGTGAACGGGTGTCGGCGCCGGTGCGCCCGACGATCCGTCAGGCCGCGTTTCGCCAGGTCACGGGTCGTGCGGCGGGCCGGGGCGGAAAATCGCGGGCGGCACCGGTGAACGGGTGACCCGCGGGCGCGCGGCGGCGCTTGACCTGAAGCAAGGTTGAGGTACGAGGCTGTGGCGCATGAAGACAACCACTGACGCACCCACCGCCGAGCAGACCGACGCCCTCCGGGTGACCCTGGTCGTCGGCAGCAACCGCCACGGCCGCTTCGGCCCGGTCGTCGCCGACTGGCTCCTGGACCGGCTGCGCAGCCGGAACGACCTGGTCGCCGAGGTCGTGGACGTCGCCGACGCCGAACTGCCGACGTCCCTCGAACCGACACCCGAGGCGAACGCCGTGCTGTCGGGCCTCACCCCGAAGCTGGCCGATGCGGACGCCTTCGTCGTCCTCACCCCCGAGTACAACCACTCGTTCCCGGCGGGCCTGAAGAACCTCGTCGACTGGCACTACGGCGAGTGGCGGGCCAAGCCGGTCGCGCTCGTCTCCTACGGGGGCCTGGCCGGCGGCCTGCGGGCCGTGGAGCACCTCCGCCAGGTCTTCGCGGAACTGCACGCCGTGACGGTCCGCGACACCGTCTCCTTCCACAACGCCGGCGCGTCCTTCGACGACCACGGCCGCCTGCGCGACCCGTCCGGCCCGGACGCGGCGGCGAAGACCATGCTGGACCAACTGGTCTGGTGGGGCAGGGCCTTGAGGGAGGCCAGAACCACTCACCCGTACACAGCCTGACCACCCGTCAGGGGAGCGGGTGTCCGGCGCCCCGCCAGGGGCGCGGGGAACGGCGCGAGCAACCACACCGGACCCGCACCCGGCACACGCCTCGCGCCCCCTCCTGGCCCCTGCCCTCTACCCGCCCCTCCGCCCCCGCCACTCCCCACCCTCGACCCGCCGCCCGGCAACCCGCAGCCGCGCCGCCACGTCCGCCCCCGCGACATAGACCCAGGCCCGCACACCGGCTCCGTCCGCGTCCCGGAGGACCGTCCGCTCCACCCGCACGTACAGGCTGCCGCGCGCGTCCCCCGGCACGTACTCCTCCAGCCGGTCCAGGTCCGCCAGCAGCCCCGCGTACGCCTCCGGCCGCGCGGTCACCAGCTCCCCGCGCACCACGCCGCCGCCCGGCTCCTCGACCGCGTACGGGTACCCCGGCCCCTCGTACAGCACGGTGTCCGCGAGCCGTCCGGGTTCCTCGGAGCACGTGCGGCCCCGCAGGAAGAGGTCGTGGTTGACCTCGCCCGGGCGCAGGGTGCCGTAAACGAAGAAGGGCAGGGGCACGGGAACGATTCTGTACCCTGCGCCGACCACGCGGGCGCCCGCACGGCCACGCCGAACGCCGCGAGGGACCGCTCCGGCGAGGACGCCCCGGAACACCGGGCGATGGCCGCGGCCCGGCGCGCGGTCACCCGTCAGCTGACCGGCTCCGGCGCGACCGGCTCCGGCCCGGCCGGCTCCCGTCCGACCCGCTCCAGCCGCACCGCGCACGCCTTGAACTCCGGCATCCGCGAGGTCGGGTCGAGCGCGGGGTTGGTGAGGGAGTTGGCGCGTCCCTCGCCCGGCCAGTGGAAGGGCATGAAGACGGTGTCGGGCCGGATGGCGCTGGTGATCCTCACCGGCGCCACGGCCCGGCCCCGCCGGGACACCACGGCCACCCGATCGCCCTCGGCCGCCCCGAGCCGGGCCGCCAGCCGGGGGTGGACCTCCACGAACGGCCCGGGCGCGGCGGCGTTCAGCTCCGCCACGCGCCGGGTCTGCGCCCCGGACTGGTACTGCGCCACCACCCGGCCGGTGGTGAGCAGCACCGGGTACTCGTCGTCGGGCTCCTCGGCGATCGCCCGGTGGGAGACCGGCACGAACCGGGCCCGGCCGTCGGGCGTGGCGAAACGGTCCAGGAAGAGGCGGGGCGTGCCCGGGTGCGCGGTGGGCGTCTCCCGGGCGGGGTCGTCGGGCGGCGGCGCGTCGAGCAGGGCGTCCTCGCCGTCCTCCACCGCCTCCTCCACGGCCAGGCAGGGCCAGAACACCCCGTTCTCCTCCGCCAGCCTGCGGTAGGTGATCCCGGAGTAGTCCGCCGGGCCGCCCGCGCTCGCCCGGCGCAGCTCCTCGAAGACCTCCTCCGGGTCCGTCGGGAAGCCCTTCTCCACGCCCAGCCGGGCCGCGAGCTCGTGCAGGACCTCCAGGTCGCTGCGGACCCCGTCCGGCGGGGTGATCGCCCGGCGGCGCAGCAGGACCCTGCCCTCCAGGTTGGTCGTGGTGCCCGTCTCCTCGGCCCACTGCGTGACCGGCAGGACGACGTCCGCGAGCGCCGCCGTCTCCGACAGCACCACGTCGCACACCGCCAGGAAGTCCAGCGACCTGATGCGCTCCTCGACGTGCGCGGCCCGCGGCGCCGACACCACCGGGTTGGACGCCATCAGCAGCAGCGCCCTGATGTCCGTGCCCAGCGCGTCCAGCAGCTCGTACGCGCTGCGCCCCGGCCCCGGCAGACTGTCCGGGTCCACGCCCCACACCTCGGCGACGTGCGCCCGCGCCGCCGGGTCGTCCAGTTTGCGGTAGCCCGGCAGCTGGTCGGCCTTCTGCCCGTGCTCGCGCCCGCCCTGCCCGTTGCCCTGCCCGGTCAGGCAGCCGTACCCCGACAGCGGGCGGCCCGCCCGGCCGGTCGCCAGGCACAGGTTGATCCAGGCGCCGACGGTGTCCGTGCCCTTGGACTGCTGCTCGGGACCGCGCGCGGTGAGGACCATCGCCGACTCCGGTTCGCAGAACAGCCGCACGGTCTGGCGCAGTTCGGGAACGGACACCCCCGTGATCCGCTCCACGTACTCCGGCCAGTGGGCCATCGCGGCGGCCCGGGCGTCCGCCCAGCCGGCCGTGCGCTCGCGGACGTACTCCTCGTCCACCCGCCCCTCGGCGATGACGAGGTGCAGCAGGCCCAGGGCGAGGGCGAGGTCCGTGCCCGGGCGGGGCGCCAGGTGCAGATCGGCCTGTTCGGCGGTCCTGGTGCGCCGCGGGTCGATGACGATCAGGGTGCCGCCGTTCTCCTTCAGCTCGGTGAAGTACCGCAGCGACGGCGGCATGGTCTCCGCCAGGTTCGAGCCGACGAGGATCACGCAGCCCGACTTCGGGACGTCCTCCAGCGGGAACGGCAGCCCGCGGTCCAGCCCGAACGCCTTGATGCCGGCGGCGGCCGCCGACGACATGCAGAAACGGCCGTTGTAGTCGATCTGGGACGTGCCGAGCACCACCCGCGCGAACTTCCCGAGCGTGTACGCCTTCTCGTTCGTCAGGCCGCCCCCGCCGAACACCCCGACCGCGTCCGGCCCGTGCCCGTCCCGGGTCCGGCGCAGCCCCGCGGCGATCCGGTCCAGAGCCTCGTCCCACGAGGCGGGCACCAGCGTGCCGCCCTCGTCGCGCACCAGCGGCGAGGTCAGGCGGACGTTCCGCGCGAGTACCGCGGGAGCCGTACGGCCCTTGCCGCACAGGGCGCCCCGGTTCACCGGGAAGTCCGCGCGCTCGCTCACCTCGACGGTCCCGTCGGGCGTCGGGGTGAGGTTCATCCCGCACTGCAGGGCGCAGTACGGGCAGTGCGTGGGCGTGACGGTGTTCTGCATGCCGTCCAGCGTGCGTCGGCCGTGTTACGCCCGGGACGGTTCCCTGTTACGCGGCCGGGACGGGGACCTCCCCGCCGCCGTCCCGCCCGCGTGAGGCACCGGCTACCCGGCCCCGCCCAGCGCCCGCTCCACGCCCGGCTCCCGCGGCCCGAGGAACCGCGGGTCGGGCCGGAACACCGCGTCCAGGGCGGCCTTGTGGGCGGCGAGGATCTCCCGGGCGCCCCCGTAGTACCAGGTCGCGTCGTGCACGGCGGCCACGCCCACCCCGTACGACTCCACCCCCGCCGCCCGGCACAGCGCCACCGCCCGCCGGATGTGGAAGCCCTGGCTGATCAGCACCGCCTCGTCCACGCCGAAGATCTTCTTCGCGCGCACGCAGGAGTCCCAGGTGTCGAACCCCGCGTAGTCGCTGACGATCCGCCCGTCGGGCACCCCGTGCCGGGTCAGGTAGACCCGCATCGCGTCCGGCTCGTCGTAGTCCTCACGGCTGTTGTCCCCGGTGACGAGCACCACCTCGACCCGGCCCCGCCGGTACAGCTCCGCCGCCGCGTCCAGCCGGTGCGCCAGATACGGCGAGGGCTCCCCGTCCCACAGCCCGGCCCCGAACACCACGGCCACACCGGTGCGCGGCACCTCCTCCACCGTCCGCAGCCGCTCGCCCGCGGCGGTGTACGTCCAGGCCGACGGAAGCAGCGCGAGCACGCACCCGGCCATCACCGCCTGCACGAGCCGCCGCCGCCCCCGGCGGGTCCGCGGCAGCCGCGGTCCGCGCAACGCCACCCGACGCATCGCAACGCCCTCCCCAGGTCGGCCCTCGACACTCAGGGACGCGCCGCCGGGCCGCCCGGTTCACCACCCGGCGCGTGACCAGTGTCACCGCGCCGCCGGAAACCGCAGGTCACCGCCGCTCACACACCCCCCGCCCCGGACGGTGAACCCCTGGAAAACACCCGTGACGCCCCGGCAACGGGGAGGCAACGTGGCGCCGCGACCATCGACGCATGCCCAGTCAGCTCCGCCTCGTCCCGCCGCCCGCCACGCGCCGCCCGGCCCCGCCCGCCCTCGTCGTCGTGGCCCACGGCAGCCGCGACCCGCGCGCGCTGGGCACCGTCCGCGCCCTCCTGGACCGCGTCCGCGCCCTGCGCCCCGAGGTGCCGGTGCGGCTGGGCCACATCGAGCTCAACGCCCCGCTGCTGCCCGACACCCTCGCCGCCCTGGGCGACACCGAGGCCGTCCTGGTGCCCCTCCTCCTCAGCCGCGGCTACCACGTCAAGCAGGACATCCCCGAGATGGCGGCGGCCTCCCCGGCCCGCACCCGCGTGGCCGCCCCCCTGGGCCCGCACCCCCTGCTGGCCGACGCCCTCCAGGCCCGCCTCACGGAGGCCGGCTGGGGTGCGACGCCCCGCCGCACCAGTGCCGTCGTCCTCGCCGCGGCGGGCTCCCGCGACCCGGACGCGAAGACGGACACCGCCCGCACGGCCCACCTCCTGGCGGCCCGCCTCGGCGTCCCGGTCCTGCCCGCCTACGCCTCGGCGGCGGCCCCCACGGTCCAGCAGGCCGTCCGCACCCTCCTCGCCCGGGGCCGCAACCGGATAGCCCTGGCCTCCTACTTCACGGCCCCCGGCCGCTTCGCCACGGAGTGCGCCCGGGCGGCCCCGTGGATCGCGGCGGCCCCCCTCGGCACCCACCCGTCGATGGCCCGCCTCGTCCTGCACCGCTACGACGAGGCCCTGCGGACGTCGCCCTCGCTGCCGCACCTGGCCTCGGCCTGACCCCGGGCGGCACACGCCCGGAAACAGAACCCGGCACCCGCGCGGGCGCCTACTGTTCGACCCATGCCAGGCACCACGACCCACCCCACGGCCTACGACCCGACCTCAGTCGAGCGATGGGCCCCCGAACCCGACAAACGCCCCGGCCGCACCGCCTTCCAGCGCGACCGCGCCCGGGTCCTTCACTCCGCCGCCCTGCGACGCCTCGCCGGCAAGACCCAGGTGGTGACCCCCGGCACCCTCGGTCCCGCCTGGGACGCCAGCCCCCGCACCCGCCTCACCCACTCCCTGGAGTGCGCCCAGGTGGGCCGCGAGCTCGGCGCCGCCCTCGGCTGCGACCCCGACCTCGTCGAAGCCGCCTGCCTCTCCCACGACCTCGGCCACCCGCCCTTCGGCCACAACGGCGAGCAGGCCCTCAACGAGTTCGCGGCCGACTGCGGCGGCTTCGAGGGCAACGCCCAGTCCCTCAGACTCCTCACCCGCATCGAGCCCAAACGGTTCACCCCGGAGGGGTCCGTCGGCCTGAACCTCACCCGGGCCACCCTCGACGCCGCCACCAAGTATCCCTGGCCCCGCGGCGCCCACCCCACCGACCCCGCCTCGCCCAAGTTCGGCGTCTACGAGGACGACCGCCCCGTCTTCGACTGGGTCCGCAAGGACGCCCCCGGCACCCGCACCTGTTTCGAGGCGCAGGTCATGGACTGGTCCGACGACGTGGCCTACTCGGTGCACGACGTGGAGGACGGCCTGCACGCCGGGCACATCGACCCCGGCTGCCTGCACGCCGAGCCCGAACGGCAGGACGTCTTCCGGGTGGCCGCCGGCCGCTACGTGCCGCCCGGAACCGACCCCGCCGAACTCGCCGAGGCCCTCGACCGGCTCCTCGCGCAGGAGTGGTGGCCGCACGGCTACGACGGCTCCGCCGTCGCCCAGGCCCGGCTGAAGGACGCCACCAGCCAGCTCATCGGCCGCTTCTGCCTGGCCGCCGAGACGGCGACCCGCGCCGCCTGGGGCACGGGCCGGCTCACGCGCTACGCCGCCGAACTGGTCGTCCCGCGCGCCATCCGCATGGAGTGCGCCGTCCTCAAGGCCGTCGCCGACCGCTACGTCATGCAGCGCGCCGAACAGGAGCGGCTCCGCGCCGACCAGCGGATCGTCGTCGCCGAACTGGCCGAGGCGCTCACCGCCCGCGCCCCCGACGGCCTGGACCCGCAGTTCCGCGCGCTGTTCGACCAGGCGCCCGACGACCGGGCCCGCAAGCGGGTGATCGTCGACCAGATCGCCTCGCTCACCGACACCTCGGCCCGTTCCCTTCACGCCCGTCTGACGGGGCACGCGTGAGACCGACGGGAGCCAAGGGGCCCCGGCCCGCCCGAATGTGACCCTCCGTGGCCTGATCGGGTCACTCCCTCTTCCCGCATCACGCTGCGTGCGGGACGCTCGCAAGTGGCGACACCCTGACGAGGAGGCAACAAGTGGTCGACGCGGATCAGACATTCGTCATCGTCGGAGGCGGACTGGCCGGCGCCAAGGCGGCCGAGACGCTCCGCGCGGAGGGCTTCACCGGCCGGGTGATACTGATCTGCGACGAACGCGACCACCCCTACGAGCGCCCGTCCCTGTCCAAGGGCTACCTCCTCGGCAAGGAGGAGCGCGACAGCGTCTTCGTGCACGAGCCGGCCTGGTACGCGGCGCACGACGTCGAGCTGCACCTCGGCCAGACGGTCGACGCGATCGACCGCTCCGCCAAGACGGTCCGCTTCGGTGACGACGGCACGGCCGTCCGCTACGACAAGCTGCTCCTGGCCACCGGCGCCGAACCCCGCCGCCTCGACATCCCCGGCACGGACCTGGCGGGCGTCCACCACCTGCGCCGCCTCGCCCACGCCGAGCGCCTCAGGCACGTCCTCACCAACCTCGGCCGCGACAACGGCCACCTGGTGATCGCCGGCGCCGGCTGGATCGGCCTGGAGGTCGCGGCGGCGGCCCGCGAGTACGGCGCGGAGGTCACCGTGGTCCACAGCGGGCCGACGCCGCTGCACTCGGTCCTCGGCCCGGAGCTGGGCCAGCTCTTCACCGAGCTGCACCGCGAGCACGGCGTCCGCTTCCACTTCGGCGCCCGGCTCACCGAGATCACCGGCCAGGACGGCATGGTCCTGGCCGCCCGCACCGACGACGGCGAGGAGCACCCGGCGCACGACGTGCTGGCCGCGATCGGCGCGGCCCCGCGCACCCACCTCGCGGAGGCGGCCGGCCTGGAGATCGCCGACCCGGCGCACGGCGGCGGCATCGTCGTCGACGAGCGGCTGCGCACCTCCGACCCGGACATCCACGCGGCGGGCGACGTCGTCTCCTTCCCGCACACCCTGTTCGGCACCCGGCTGCGGGTGGAGCACTGGGCCAACGCGCTCAACGGCGGCCCGGCGGCGGCGCGCGCCATGCTGGGCCACGACGTGACGTACGACCGGGTGCCCTACTTCTTCTCCGACCAGTACGACCTGGGCATGGAGTACTCGGGCTGGGCACCGCCGGGCAGCTACGACCAGGTGGTGATCCGCGGCGACGCGGGCAAGCGCGAGTTCATCGCCTTCTGGGTCAGGGAGGGCCGGGTGCTCGCCGGGATGAACGTGAACGTGTGGAACGTCACGGACAAGATCCAGCGCCTGGTCCGCGCCAGGACCCCGGTGAACACGGAGAACCTGGCGGACCCCCGCGTCCCGCTGGAAAACCTCGCACCGTGAGTGTCGGTCCGCCCCCGTAGACTTCACGCGTGGCAGGACGGATCAACGACGAGGACGTGAAGGCGGTACGGGACGCGGTCCCGATCGACGCCGTGGTGTCCGAGTACCTCCAGCTGCGAGGCGCGGGCGGCGGCAACCTCAAGGGCCTGTGCCCGTTCCACGACGAGAAGTCGCCCTCCTTCCAGGTCAGCCCCGCCAAGGGCCTGTTCCACTGCTTCGGCTGCCAGGAGGGCGGCGACACCATCACGTTCGTGATGAAGATCGACCACCTCACCTTCTCGGAGGCGGTCGAGCGCCTGGCCGGCCAGGCGGGCATCACCCTGCGCTACGAGGAGGGCGGGTACAACCCCTCCCACCAGCGCGGCGAGCGGATCCGCCTGGTCGAGGCCCACAAGATCGCCGCCGAGTGGTACGCGGAGCAGCTCGCGAGCAGCCCCGAGGCCGACACCGGCCGCCAGTTCCTCGCCGAGCGCGGCTTCGACCAGGCGGCCGCCCAGCACTTCTCCGTCGGCTACAGCCCCCAGGGCTGGGACCACCTCACGCGCTACCTGCGCGGCAAGGGCTTCACCGACAAGGAACTGCTGCTCTCCGGCCTCTCCCAGGAGGGCCGCCGCGGCCCCATCGACCGCTTCCGCGGCCGCCTGATGTGGCCCATCCGCGACATCGGCGGCGACGTCGTCGGCTTCGGCGCCCGCAAGCTCTACGAGGCGGACAACGGCCCGAAGTACCTCAACACGCCCGACACGGCGATCTACCGGAAGTCCCAGGTGCTCTACGGCATCGACCTGGCGAAGAAGGACATCGCCAAGACGTCCCGCGCGGTCGTCGTCGAGGGCTACACCGACGTCATGGCCTGCCACCTCGCCGGCGTCACCACCGCCATCGCCACCTGCGGCACCGCCTTCGGCGGCGACCACATCAAGATCCTGCGCCGCCTGCTCATGGACAACGGCTCGGCGCGGGTCATCTTCACCTTCGACGGCGACGCCGCCGGCCAGAAGGCGGCCCTGCGCGCCTTCGAGGACGACCAGAAGTTCGCCGCCGAGACCTACATCGCCATCGCCCCCGACGGCATGGACCCCTGCGACCTGCGCCTGGCCAAGGGCGACGAGGCCGTCGCCGACCTGGTCGAACCCCGCACGCCGCTCTTCGAGTTCGCCCTGCGCCAGATCGTGAGCCGCTACGACCTCGACACCCCCGCCGGCCGCGCCGCCGCCCTGGACGAGGCCGCCCCGATCGTCGCCCGCATCAAGAACAGCGGCGCCCAGCACGAGGTCGCCGTGCAGCTCGCCGGCATGCTCGGCATCCTCGACACCCAGTTCGTCGTCAAGCGCGTGGCCCAGCTGGCCCGCTGGGCCCGCGACCGGGGCGGCAAGGGTCCCGCCCCCGACCGGCAGGCACCCCAGCAGTACGGCGCCGCCCCGCCGCCCGCCGCCCCCCGCGGCCCGGCCCTGAACCTCCGCAACCCGGTCCACGCCACCGAACGCGAACTGCTCAAGCTGGCCCTGCAGCGCCCCGAGCTGGTCTCCCCGGCCTTCGACGCGTACGGCGTCGACGAGTTCACGGCCCCGCCCTACGCCGCCGTACGCCAGGCCATCCTGGACGCGGGCGGCGCCGAACTGGGCGTCGCGGACCCCCAGGACTACCTGGTCCGGGTCCGCGAGGCCGCCCCGGACGACGCGGTCCGCGCGATGGTGACGGAACTGGCCGTCGAGGCGATCATGCTGCACAGGGGCGTGAAGGGCGTCGACGAGAACTACGCGGGCGCCCAGCTGGTCACCGTCCGCCGCCGGGCCGTGGAGCGCCGCATCCGCGACATCACCGGTCAGCTCACCCGCCTGGGCACCCACGGCGACCCGGCCCGCCTGGCCGCCGTGCAGAACGAACTGTGGGTGCTCCAGCAGTACGACCAGGCCCTGCGCGAACACGGCGCCGCCGCGCTCTGACGCCGCTCCGCCGCGCACCAGGGGCGGGTGTGGCGTCCGGGCTCCCCACGAGGTGCGAGCGCGCGGTCACGGACCGGAAGCAAAAAGTCACCGCACGCCCCTCGTGGCGGCGATGTGTCTTACCCCACACTGGGTTCCGGTGCCTGAGTCCTCGGAGCGCGGCCGGTCCGTCACCGACGGGTCCCAACTCCCCGCGGTTCCGCTCATCGCGTACGGGACGGAAAGCGGCGAGGCCGTCGACTCCGCCCCCGAAGTACCGCTGCCGCACCCCCTGGCAGCGATCATCCTGGAGGTCGCCCCCGTGCAGACCCAGACCCTCACCCAGACCGACGTCCGCGGTGCCCTCGGCGCCGTCGGCGCAGCGCCGGAGGCCGACGCCCTGTCCGCGCTACCGGCGCAGAGCCGCCTCGTGCACCGCCCGGAGACGGAAGCGCAGCCGGAGGAGCCGCCCGCCGAGGCCATCGTGACCGCCGACGAGGCCCCCGAGGCCGTCGAACCGCCCCCGGCCCGCGCCGACACCGGCAGCGGTCCCTCCTCGGACCTGTTCCGCCAGTACCTGCGGGAGATCGGCCGCATCCCCCTGCTGACCGCGGCCGAGGAGGTCGAACTGGCCCGCCGCGTCGAGGCCGGGCTGTTCGCCGAGGAGAAGCTGAGCAACACCCCCGACCTGGACAGCCAGCTGGCACTGGATCTGGACCGGCTCGTCGTCATGGGCCGGATGGCCAAGCGCCGCCTCATCGAGGCCAACCTGCGCCTGGTCGTCTCCGTCGCCAAGCGCTACGTGGGCCGCGGCCTGACCATGCTCGACCTCGTCCAGGAGGGCAACCTCGGACTCATCCGCGCCGTCGAGAAGTTCGACTACGCCCGCGGCTACAAGTTCTCCACGTACGCGACCTGGTGGATCCGCCAGGCCATGTCCCGCGCCCTGGCCGACCAGGCCCGCACGATACGGGTCCCGGTGCACGTGGTGGAACTCATCAACCGGGTCGTCCGCGTCCAGCGCCGCATGCTCCAGGAGCGCGGCTACGAGCCGACGGCCGAGGAGGTCGCGGCCCACCTGGACCTGCCGCCCGAGCGGGTCGGCGAGGTGCTGCGCCTGGCGCAGGAGCCGGTGTCGCTGCACGCGCCGGTGGGCGAGGAGGACGACGTCGCCCTCGGTGACCTGATCGAGGACGGCGACGCGGCCTCCCCGGTGGAGTCGGCCGCGTTCCTGCTGCTCAGGGAGCACCTGGAGGCGGTCCTGTCGACGCTGGGGGAGCGGGAGCGCAAGGTGGTCCAGCTCCGCTACGGGCTCGCGGACGGCCGTCCGCGCACGCTGGAGGAGATCGGCCGCATCTTCGGCGTGACCAGGGAGCGGATCAGGCAGATCGAGTCCAAGACCCTGAACAAGCTGCGGGATCACGCGTTCGCGGACCAGCTGCGGGGCTATCTGGACTGATTGCCGTCGGCGGGCGCCCCTTCAGGGGCGCGGGGAACCGCGCGAACGGCCACGACGGTGCCGCGGTCGCCTCACGGCGCCACGCGGCACCCCCGAAGGCGCGTCAGTCCACCTCGGCCACCGCCTGCGCGAACTGGGACGCGTACAGCCGCGCGTAAGCCCCACCGGCCGCCAGCAGCTCGCCGTGCGCGCCCTGCTCCACGATCGCGCCGTTCTCCATGACCAGGATCGTGTCCGCGTCCCGGATCGTGGAGAGCCGGTGCGCGATGACGAACGAGGTCCGCCCGTGCGCGAGCTTCGCCATGGCCTTCTGGATCAGCACCTCGGTGCGGGTGTCGACGGAGCTCGTCGCCTCGTCCAGCACCAGGATCACCGGGTCGGACAGGAACGCCCGGGCGATGGTGATGAGCTGCTTCTCGCCCGCGCTGACCCCCGAACCCTCGTCGTCGATCACCGTGTCGTACCCGTCCGGCAGCGTCCGGATGAACCGGTCCGCGTGCGCGGCCCGGGCCGCCTCCTCGATCTCCCCGCGGGTGACCTCCCGGGACGCCCCGTAGGCGATGTTCTCCGCGATGGTGCCGCCGAACAGCCAGGTGTCCTGCAGCACCATGCCGATCCCGGCCCGCAGTTCGTCCCGGGACATCCGGGCGATGTCGACGCCGTCGAGGGTGATCCGCCCGCCGGTGACCTCGTAGAACCGCATGAGCAGGTTGACCAGGGTCGTCTTGCCCGCGCCCGTGGGGCCGACGATGGCCACCGTCTGCCCGGGCTCGACCTTCAGCGACAGGTCCTCGATGAGCGGCTCGTCGGGGTCGTAGCGGAACGACACGTGCTCCAGCGCCACCCGCCCGCGCAGCTCCCCGGGCCGCACGCCCGGCACCGGGTCGGCGCCCTGCTCCTCGGCGTCGAGCAGTTCGAAGACCCGCTCGGCGGAGGCGACCCCCGACTGCACCAGGTTCGCCATGGACGCCACCTGCGTCAGCGGCATGGAGAACTGCCGCGAGTACTGGATGAACGCCTGCACGTCGCCGATGGACAGCGAGCCCGAGGCGACCCGGAGCCCGCCGACGACCGCGACGAGCACGTAGTTGAGGTTCGACACGAACATCATCAGCGGCTGCATGATCCCGCTGTTGAACTGCGCCTTGAACCCGGCCTCGTACAGCGCCTCGTTCTGCTCGGCGAACTGCCGCGCCGACTCCTCCTGCCGCCCGAACACCTTCACCAGGGTGTGCCCGGTGTACATCTCCTCCACGTGGGCGTTCAGCTTGCCGGTGGAGCGCCACTGCTGCACGAAGTGCGGCTGCGACCGCTTGCCCACGCGCGTGGCCACGACGAACGACAGCGGCACCGTCACCAGCGCCACCAGCGCCAGGATCCAGGAGACGTAGAACATCATGGCGAGCACGCCGATGATGGTCAGCACCGAGTTGATGAGCTGCCCCATCGACTGCTGCAGCGTCTGCCCGATGTTGTCGATGTCGTTCGTGGCCCGGGACAGCACCTCGCCGCGCTGGCGCTTGTCGAAGTACGACAGCGGCAGCCGCGACAGCTTCGTCTGCACGTCCTCGCGCAGCCGGAACATGGTCCGGTTCACGGCCCGGTTCACCAGCCGTGTCGCCACCGCCATCAGCAGCCCGGCCACCGTGAACACGCCCAGCGCGAGCAGCAGGACGTGTCCGACGGCCGTGAAGTCGATGCCCTCGCCCGGGGTGAAGTCGGTGCCGCGCAGCATGTCGGCGACGTCGCCGTCCCCGCGCTGCCGCATCTGCTCCAGGACCTGCTCCTTGCTCGCCCCCTCGGGCATGTCCCGCCCGACGATGCCCGCGAAGACCAGGTCGGTGGCCCTGCCGAGGATCTTCGGCCCGACGACGTTGAGGCCGACGCTGAGCACCACGCAGGCCAGCAGCACGCAGAGGGTCGTCCGCTCGGGCCGGAACCGGGCGACGAGCCGTCTGCCCGATCCCTTGAAGTCCAGCGAGCGCTGGTCGGGGCCGCCCCCGGCCGTCATCCGCCCCATGGGCCCCGCCATCAGGCCGCCTCCGCTTCCGTGAGCTGGGAGAGCACGATCTCCCGGTAGGTCTCGTTGTCCGCCATCAGCTCGTGGTGCCGGCCGGTGCCGACGACCCGGCCCTCGTCCAGCACGACGATCCGGTCGGCGTCCCGGATGGTCGCCACCCGCTGGGCGACGATCACCACGGTCGCCTCGGCGGTCTCCCGCGCGAGCGCGGCCCGCAGGGCCGCGTCGGTGGCGTAGTCGAGCGCGGAGAAGGAGTCGTCGAACAGGTAGATCTCGGGCCGCTGCACCAGCGTCCGGGCGATGGCGAGCCGTTGCCGCTGCCCGCCGGAGACGTTCGTGCCGCCCTGCGCGATCGGCGCGTCCAGCCCGCCCTCCAGCCGCTCGACGAACTCCTTGCCCTGCGCCACCTCCAGCGCGTGCCACAGCTCCTCGTCGGTGGCGTCGGGGTTGCCGTAGCGCAGGTTGGTGGCCACCGTGCCCGCGAACAGGTACGGCTTCTGCGGCACCAGCCCGACGGTCCGCGCGAGCAGCCCCGGCTCGATCCGTGCGACCTCGACCCCGTCGACGAGGACCTGCCCCTCGGTCGCGTCGAACAGCCGCGGCACCAGCCCCAGCAGGGTCGACTTGCCGCTGCCGGTCGAACCGATGACGGCGGTCGTCTCGCCCGGCCGGGCCACCAGGTCCACGGCCCGCAGCACCGGCTCCTCGGCACCCGGATAGCGGAAACCGGCCCCGCGAATCTCCAGGTGCCCGTGCCGGCGCAGCTCCCGCACCGGCGCCGACGGCGGCACCACGCTGGAGGAGGTGTCCAGCACCTCCTGGATCCGCTCGGCGCACACCTCCGCCCGCGGCACCATCATGAACATGAACGTGGCCATCATCACGGCCATCACGATCTGCATCAGGTAGGCGAGGAACGCGGTCAGGTCGCCGATCTGCATCCCGCCGCTGTCGATGCGGTGCGCGCCGAACCACACCACGGCGATCGACGACAGGTTCACCACCGTCATGACGATCGGGAACATCAGCGCGAGCAGGTTGCCGGTGCCCAGCGCGAAGCCGGTGAGGTCGGTGTTGGCCCTGCGGAAGCGCTGCTGCTCGTACGCGTCGCGGACGAAGGCCCGGATCACGCGGTTGCCGGTGATCTGCTCGCGCAGCACCCGGTTCACCGTGTCCAGCCGCTCCTGCATCGACCGGAACAGCGGCCGCAGCCGCCGCACGATCAGCGTCACGCAGATGCCGAGCACCGGCACGACCGCCACCAGCACGCCCGACAGCGGCACGTCCAGGCCCAGCGCCAGCACGATGCCGCCGACGCACATGATCGGGGCCGACACCATCAGCGTGAACGTCATCAGCGCCAGCATCTGCACCTGCTGGACGTCGTTGGTCGTCCGCGTGATCAGCGACGGCGCCCCGAAGTGACCCACCTCACGCGCCGAGAACGACTGCACGCGGTCGAACACGGACGCCCGCACGTCCCGACCGAGCGCCGACGCCGTACGGGCGCCGTAGTAGACGGCACCGATGTTGCACACGACCTGGACGAGGGAGATGCCGATCATCAGGGCGCCGTGGCCCATGATGTAGCCGGTGTCGCCGTTGACCACGCCCCGGTCGATGATGTCGGCGTTCAGCGTGGGCAGGTAGAGCGTGGCGCAGGTCTGCAGGAGCTGCAGCAGCACCAGCAGGACGAGGGGTCTCTTGTAGGGCCTGAGACAGGTCCGCAGGAGTCGTATGAGCACGCTGCTTCTCTCGGAGTGGTCGACGGGGCGGTTGGTTGCCCCTGGCCCCTATCGTCGGACACTCCACCCGCGTTACCTCAACCGAATTAACCCAACAGGCGGTCAGGCGCTCAGAAGGCCCCGGGGTGCGTCTGCTCCCGCACCGACACGAACTGCTGCCGCACCGCCTGCCCCACGGCCAGTTCCTCCCCGGGCTCCAGCACCTGCGCGACCGCGCCCTGCCACAGCGGCGGCATCCGGGTGTCGAGCGTGCCCTGCGACACCCCGAGCGCCCAGGCCGCCTGCCGGGCGGCGCCGATCGCCGCGTAGTCCGCGGGCTGCGGCACGACGACCTGCGTCCCGAACAGCATGGGCGCCGCGGCCTGCACCGCGGCCAGCTCGGCGGCCGGCCCGAGCAGGAACACCCGCCGCACCTCCACACCCCGGCCGCGCAGCACGTCCAGCGCGTCGGCGAGCCCGCACAGCATGCCCTCGAACGCGGCCCGCGCCAGGTGCTCCGCCTTCATCGACTCGCGCCTGAGCCCGGCCAGGGTCCCGGCGACGTGCGGCAGGTTCGGCGTCCGCTCACCCTCCAGATAGGGCAGCAGCACCAGGCCGTGCGCCCCGGGCGTCGACTTCATCGCGAGGTCCGACAGGCTCTCCAGATCGGGCAGCCCCAGCAGCTCGGCCGTCCCGCGCAGTGTCCGTACGGCGTTGAGCGTGGTGACGACGGGCAGGTGCATGCCGGTCGCGTCGGCGAGCGCGGTGATCATCCCGGAGCCGTCGACGAGCGCCTCGGGGTGCACGGCCATCACGGACCCGGACGCCCCCAGCGACACGACCGCGTCCCCGAGGCCGATGCCCAGGCCGAACGCCGCCGCCATGGTCTCGCCGGTCCCCACGGAGATCAGCAGCCCCTCGGGCGTCGTACCCGCCGCGTCCGCCGGGCCGATCACCTCCGGCAGCATCACCTGGTGGCCGAGCGCCAGCTCGACCAGGTCGGGCCGGTAGGCGCCGGTCGCCGCCGACCAGTAGCCGGTGCCGGACGCCCCGCCCCGGTCGGTGGTCCTCCGGACCGGCCGGCCCAGCAGCTGCCACACCAGCCAGTCGTGCGCCTGCAGCAGGATCGCCGTGCGCTGCGCGTTCTCCGGCTCGGTCCGCGCCAGCCAGCGCAGCTTCGTCACCGGCTGCGCGGCCTGCGGGACACAGCCCACGGCCTGCGCCCACGCCTCGCGCCCGCCGAGCGCGTCGACCAGATCGGCGGCGGCGACCTGCGTGCGCTTGTCGCCGCCGACCATCGCCGGACGCACGGTGTTGCCCTGCGCGTCCAGCGGCACGACCGCGTTCTGCTGCGCCGAGACGCCGATCGCCTGGACGCCCTCCAGCAGTCCGCCGCCCGCGGCCTCGCCCAGGGACAGCAGCCAGGCCTGCGGGTCGACGTCGGACGGCCGGCCGCCGTCGGGGCTCTCCACCGGATGCGGCGCATATCCCTGCCGGAGCACGGCTCCGGTGTCCGCGTCACAGACGACGATGCGAGTGAAATCGGGTGAACTGTCCAACCCGGCGACTATCCCCATGGCCAAAATTCTGCCGCACGCCGGGCCGGGCTCGAGCCGTGGGCGCCGTGGAGCGCGCGGTGAAGGACGTCACCGCGCGCCGCATCAGGGAGATCAGGTATTGCTCGTACCCCAGTCGTCCGCGCCGCCGTTGTGGGTGGCGCGCTCCTTGAGGTGGCGGACGCGGTCGGCGACCGAGTCCGGGACGCGGTCACCGACCTTGTCGCTGACCACGTGGTACGCCTTGCCCGCGAACTCGCGCCCCTGCTGGGCCGCCGTCTCCGCGGTGTTGCGGACGGCGGGGTTCTGCGCGAACTGACGGGCCGACTTCTTCAGCTGTTCGTAGCGCTCTCGTCCGGCCCTCGTGCCCAGCACGTAACCCAGGACGACTCCGGCGACGAACGTGAGCCGGTAACGCATGGCTGCCACCCTTTCCTTGCGTATGTCTCCGGTGCGGCGTCGGCGCCGGGGAGTACCGATTGGCGGAGCACCCCCCTGCTTGCGCTAATGTATGTGTCGCAGCGAGCGCGCGCCCCCTGGCGAATACCCAGGTAGGTACGTTCGATGCAACGAGACCTTCCTCGGTAGCTCAATTGGCAGAGCAGCCGGCTGTTAACCGGCAGGTTACTGGTTCGAGTCCAGTCCGGGGAGCTCGGTCCTCCGTAGCTCAATTGGCAGAGCAGCCGGCTGTTAACCGGCAGGTTACTGGTTCGAGTCCAGTCGGGGGAGCACGGTGAACGAGGACCCCCTCAAGGGGTCCTTTTTCATGTCCGGTGGAACCGTCCGGCCCGGGGCGGAGTCATCAAGGTCACGAACGCCGTGGCCGAGCCGACCATCCGAAGCAGGAGATCGTATGAGCGGCTATGCTGCGGCAGACGGCGCGCACACATGTACGCGACACGCCGCTATGGGGCGGTAGCTCAGCCGGTTAGAGCAGCGGACTCATAATCCGTCGGCCGTGGGTTCGAGTCCCACCCGCCCCACTGCGCGCTCCCCGCGCAGAACCGTTTCCATTCAGGCGGTGGCGCTCTCGGCGGCGCGCCGGCTCAGGTCCTCGGCCGTCAGGCCGCCCGGTTCCCTGCCCCGCCGCGCGCTCTCCCGGGCGGCGGCCTGCAGGGCCGCGTTCACCGGGGTCGGTACGCCGTGCTCGCGGCCCAGCAGCACGATCTCCCCGTTGAGGTAGTCCGTCTCGATCGAACCCGCGCCCCGTGCCAGGCTCTGCCAGGTCGAGCTGCGCGTGGGCTCGCCGGGGAGCGGCTGCACGTCGACCATGCCGCTGCGCAGGTCGGTGATCTCCGCCCCGCTCGCGTGGGCGATGCCCGCGGCGTCCAGGACGGCGGTGCCCTCGGCCTTCGCCCGGGCGATCAGGTCCCGGGCGGCGGCGTCCGAGGCGGAGCCGCAGAGGGCCTCGACGGCGTTGGCGAGGTTGCCGAGGAGTTTGCCGTACTTCCAGCGCATCACGTCCGCCACCACCGGAGCCAGGAAGCGGGACTTCTCCAGGTCGTCGGCGATCCGCCGGGCCGTGTCGTCACCGCCCGCCCCGTACCGGCCGAGGACCAGGGCGCCGGAGTACGGGCCGCAGGGCGCCACGACCTCACCCGGGGTCAGATGACTGCTGGGCAGGACGACGCACATGCCGTACACCTCGCGGAAGCGGCGCAGGGCCAGGCGCTCGTTCTCCACGCCGTTCTGCGCGCACACCACCGCCAGGCGCTCGCCCGCCGTGCCGCCGCCCGCCACCGGCTGTGCGGCCCAGGTGTCCAGGGCGGCCACGCTGTCCTGGGTCTTGACCGCGAGGACGAGCACGTCGTCCTCGCGCAGGCCGACCTCCCCGGGCCCGTCCGCGACGGGCACGTCGAGGGTGAGCGTCCCGGTGGGGACCGTGAGCCGCAGTCCCCGCTCGCGCAGCGCCCCCACCTGCGCGCCGCGGGCGACCAGGACGACGGACCGGCCGCTCTCGTGCAGCCGCCCCCCGATCGAACCGCCGACCGCTCCCGACCCGATGACGATGCAGCGCATGTCGTTCCTGGCTCCCCGCTCGTTCGATCCGCTGGTCGGCCGAGGGGCGCGTCCTCCTCCTCGCCGCGGCTCCCGGCCGGAACCAACCCGCCGTGCACGCGCGGCACTTGGGCCCCCCGGTACGCCTTGCCCACCGTACCCCGCGGGCGTTCCTCCACGGCCGTGGAGGAAGTCCCGCCCGGCGCGTGGCCGTTGCGGTGGTGTCCGGCGCCGGGACAGGCATCCGCTGGGGAACTCGCCCCGCGGCGCCGCTACCGGGGCAGCGGGTCCGGGTTCGTGGTGCCGTGGCGGCGCTGGCGGTGGGTGTAGGCCGTGACGGCCTGCCAGAGGTGGCGGCGGTCGGTGTCGGGCCACAGGCCGGGCGTGAAGTGCAGTTCGGCGTAGGCGGAGTGCCAGGGCAGGAAGTTGGAGGTGCGCTGCTCGTTGCCGGTGCGCCAGAGCAGGTCCACGTCCGGCATGTCCGGGTGGGGCAGGTGGCGTGCGAAGTCCTCGTCGGTGATCCCGTCCGGGTCCAGGTGACCGGCCCGGACCCGGCGGGCCAGGGCGGCGGCGGTGCGGGTGATCTCGTCCCGGCCGCCGTAGTCGATGCACATCGTCAGGGTCAGGCCGGTGCGGTCGCGGGTGGTGCGCTCCCGCAGGTGGAGCAGGTCGGCCAGGTCGGGGGGCAGCCGGCCGGCGCGGCCGTGCCAGCGCATGCGGACGTCGAGGTCCCGGAAGGGGTCCTCGGCCACCTCGTCGCGCAGCAGACCGAGGATCGCGTCGACCTCCTCCGCGTCGCGGTGCCAGTTCTCGGTGGAGAACGTGTAGAGCGTCAGGTGCGCGAGGCCGATCTCCAGGGCGCCGTGGACCACTTCGCGCACCGCGTGGGCGCCCGCCCGGTGGCCCGCGTGCCGGGGCAGCCCCCGCTGCTGCGCCCAGCGGCCGTTGCCGTCCATGATCACGGCCACGTGCGCGGGGAGATGGGCCGGTGGGATGACGGGCGGGCGGTCGCCGCTGGGGTGGGGCGGCGGGCTGCGGAAGATGCGCGGGGTGGCCGGCCGGGCGGGGGAGGGTGGCCGGGGGGCGTCCGCCGGCCGGTGGTGCGGCGGCAGGGTGAGCGGGGTCAGGGACCAGGCCAGGGCCGCGCGGGTGCGGGCCGGGGCGAGGATGCGGGCCCTGGTGCGCAGCGCCGGGCGGGGGCGGGCGCGCAGCAGGGCCGGGCCCGCCGCGTCGACGGCGTCGAGCTGGGCGTGCAGCAGGGCGGCCATCGTGTGCAGGACGGTCGCGGGGCCGGGGTGCATGCCGCGGGTGAGGGTCTCCTGGGCCACCCACCGGCGGGCCAGGCCCGTCACCTCGGTGACCAGGGCCGCCACGGCGGGACTCCAGCGGCGGTGGGCCAGGCCGTCCGCCGAGCCCGGGTGCCGGGCGAGGGCCTCCTCGGGCAGCAGGAGGTCGCCCTGCGCGAGGTCGGCGGACAGGTCGGTGAGGATGTCCGTGAGCCGGACGCCGTCGAGGAACTCCTCGTAGGCCTCCCGGGTGTCCAGGCGCAGGGCCACGGGAACGCCCGCGCGGTCGAGGATCGCCCGGACCTGGGCGAACCAGGGCAGCAGGTTCTCCCGGCCCCAGGCGCGCCATTCGGCCCAGCCGGTGAAGCGGCGCCCTTCGGTGTCGTCCCGGACCTGGGTCATGGCGGCGTGCAGCTCGGACAGGTCCAGGCGCCAGCGGGCCGCGGTGTCCACCAGGGCGTGGCGGACCGGGTCCGGGCTGGTGCCGGTGGGCAGTTCGCGGTGCAGGGCGGTGATCCACGCCTCCACGCGGGCGGCCCGTTCGGCGGCCGGGGCGGTGCGGTCGTCGCCGAGGTCGTCGAGGGCGTTGGCCGCGGCCCACAGGGCGTGCAGCGCCGGGCGCAGGGGCGCGGGGACCAGCTGGATGAGGGCGTACTCCGCCGGGTCCTCGCTCTTCGTCCGGCGTCGGCACAGTCGGTAGGCCGCCCGCAGGGCCGGGTCGGCAGGCGCATCGCTCACACCGAGGACATTACGTGCCCCCCGTACGGCGGTCCGAGCACCCGGGGCACGGCCGCGCCGCGCGGTGTCCGTCGCCGGGGCGACCGGACGCGGCTCAGGGGACCGCGCCGGGCTCGGGTCCGCCCGGTCGCAAGGGCGCCGCCGACGCGGCCCTGCCCGCCCCCGCTGGCCGAGGCCCCCCGGTCGGAACGGGGCGCGGTCGCCGGGCCCGGGCGGCGGGCGCGGGCGCTACGCCGTGTCGTCGTCTTCCGCCTCCGTGTCGTCCCGGTCGCCCTCCGCCTGGGACGGGGTCGGGGTGGGGGTGGGTGCCGTGTTCTGCTCGTCCTCGCGGTCGCCCTCGGCCTGGGACGGGGTCTGGTCGCTCATCGTGTGTCTCCTTACGCGGGTGCCGGCTGCCGGGTACCCCGGTGCGGCCGGAGTGATCGCCCCTGGGCGCGGTACCACTGGGACGCCAGCAGCAGGGCCAGCGCGATCTCCACCGCGTCCCCGCCGTAGTACATGAGCTGCGCGGCCAGGTGCAGGTCGGCCGGGGTGTGGGCGGTGCCGGGCGGGCCCGTCGCCCACAGGCCCTTCGCCAGGACGGCGTGGGCCGCGGCGGCCGCCAGGAGGGTGCCCGCGCGCACGGCGAGGCCCGGCCGGTGGCGGACCGGGTCCACGGCGAGCAGGGCGAAGGTGAAGAGCAGACCGGCGAGGAAGAGGTGCGGGAGGACAAGGGGGTGGTGGTGGAGCGAGGGTGGCAGGGGAGCCCGGTAGAGCACCCACAGGCCGCCGATGTCCAGCGTCGCGGCCACCGGTGGGAAGACGAGGACCGCGACGAGGCGGGAGCGGGTCAGCGTGACCAGCGCGCGGCGGGCGGGGAGGGGGAGGGTGCGCAGGGCCAGGGTGACCGGGCGGGCGAGGACGAGGGGGAGCGGGGCCGCCATGCCCGCCAGGACGTGGGCGGCCGTGTGCGCGGTGAAGGGCGGCAGCCACGCCTCCCACGGGAGGGCGAACGCGGCCACCAGCATGCCCCCGCCCAGCCAGAACCCCGCGTCCCGGCCCACCGGCCAGCGGTCCCCGCGGCGGCGCAGCCGGGCCGCCGCGGCCGTGTACAGCAGGCAGCACAGGAGGACCGCGACCGGCAGGGGGCCGGGCGTCGTCATCGCGCTCTCCCGCGCTCCGCGCGCCGGGCCCGGCGCCACAGCAGCAGCCCGGCCAGCAGGAACAGGACCGCCACGACGTTCCAGGTCCAGTCGTACGGCCGCGGATCGACCTCGTAGCGGATCTGGTGCAGGCGCAGCAGCTTGTGCTGGACCGTGCCGTCGTAGAGCTGGAAGCCGCCCAGGCCCAGGCAGACGCCGGACCACCAGGCCGGGCGCAGCGGGCCGCCCCTGCGGCGCAGGTCCGCGTAGAGGAACAGGCCCGACACCATCGCGAGCCACCCCCCGGCGTGGAACAGGCCGTCGGAGACCAGTCCCACCTCGGGGGTGGACCTGTCGTAGAAGTGGTGCCAGTGGAGCAACTGGTGGAAGACGACCTCGTCGACGAACGCGGCGATGCCGACTCCCGACAGCGCCCCACCGGCGAGTGAGCGGCGGTACGTCACCCGTCCTTGCCCATGGCCTTGCGGACGGCGTCCCGCGTGCGGTCGACCAGGGCCGCGAGCGGGCCGAGGGCGAGGTTCTTGGCCGCGGACTCCGTGCCGGGGTGCGGGTGGGTCGGGGCCATGGCCTCGGCGGCCTTCAGGGCCGAGGCCATCGACGCCAGGCGGCCCTGGTCCGCGTGGCGGCGGATGTGGTTGAACTCGTAGCGCTCCTCCGCCCGGGCGTGGGCCATCACCTCCAGGCGCAGGGCGAGCAGTTCCGGCAGGAACTTCGGGTCGTCGGTGTCCATGCCGTCCAGCCGGGACAGCAGTTCCTTCGCCTCCCGCTCCTCGTTCAGGCGGTCCTCCACGACCTGCTCGCCGCCCGGCACGTTCGCCCGGGTGAAGGGCCGGACGACCTCCTCCTCGGCCGTCTCGTGCACGGCCAGGAGCCGCACCAGCCGGCGGAAGGCGTTCCTGCGCTCGTCACCGGACGTCCGCTCGACCTCGTCGAAGAGGTTGCGGATGTCGCCGTGCTGGCGCATGAGCAGCGCCACGACGTCCGTGTCACTCGCTGCGATTCCCGCCATGTCAGTCCCTTTCCCGGAGCGCGGGGTCGGGGTGCTCGCCCTCGGTCTCCATGCGGTACTCGCGGCCGAACATCTCCTGGTGCTGGGCCATCACGCGCTCGCTGGGCGGCTCCTCCCCGCCGTGGATCTGCTCCTGCAGCTTCTCGAACCGCTCGTGCGCGTCCCGGACGTAGCCGGTGCCGAGCGTGGTCAGGTCGATCTGGGTGTCCAGCAGGTTGCGCACGAACGCCTTGTTCTCCTCGAACGTCAGCACGTTCGGCAGCTCCGGCGCCAGGATCTCCTGCGGCTCGCGGCCGTCGTGACGTCGCATCAGGTCACAGGCGATCCGCAGGTGTTCCAGCTCCATGTTCAGGTGCAGCTCCCAGATGGCCCGCACCTTCGGGTCCGGCTCCTGCTCCATGAAGGAGTGGTAGAGGTAGCACTCGTTGTACTCGTGGTTGACCAGCTGCTCCCACCACGTCTCGCCCGGGTCGACGAGCGACTCGTAGTGGGTGACGTGCTCCTCCTCGATCAGGCCGATCTCCTGGTAGAGCTGACGGGCGATCGGCTCCATGTACTGCGGGCCGACGTTCATGTAGAAGTTCATGGTCTGCTGCTCCGCCGACATGATCGTCAGGGCGTGCAGCTTGGACAGCGGGTTCGTGGTCGAGCGGTCGTACGGCTCGCGCACGTTGTCGTGCGGGTGGCGGTGGTGGAACTTCGTCGGGCGGCCCGGCATCACCTCGGTCAGCCCGTCGACGATCGACTCCGCCTTGCGGTGCTCGATCATCTCGTAGAGGTTGGCGTACCGGTACAGGTGGTCGAAGTCCTCCAGGACACCGAACTCGTAGGCCTGCTTCAGGTACGGGTCGGGTTCGTGGCGGGCCACCCAGCCGGTCAGGTCCACGGCCACCTGCTCGTAGGCGATCGTGGTCTCCAGGACGGAAGCCAGGCCCGGCAGCAGCCAGTTGACCGCCTTCTGCTGCTGGTGCTCGATGTAACGGACCTCGGCCAGCTGCCGTTTGACGTCCGGGTCGGGGCAGCGGCGGGCGAGCTGGTGACTGAACATGATCGCTTCGACCTCGATGCCGTTCATCGTGATGATCCGGCACCGGGTGTAGGGATCGGCGTGGTCGGGGTCGATCGGTTCGACGTCCAGCTCGCGCCAGCTGCGCAGCTGGCGGTCGAGGGGGATGCCTTGGTGCTCGAGGGGGTTGAAACCCATGGGGTTCTCCTCGCCGGAGGGCGGAGCGGGCCGCCGCCGGGTACCCGAGCGCCCTCCGCGTGAAACCGGCCGGGGCGCGGCCGGCCCGCCGGGCGCGGGAACCGGCCACCGCTCCGCAGCGCCCCGGCTCAGCCCCGGCGGCGCCGCGCGATGGCCGTCTGCAGCGCCGTGCGCAGTGCGGCCGGCGGTGCCGGACCGTCCCCCTCCGCGCTGGCCGTCACCGCCGCCGCCACCTCCCGCAGCTTGGTGTTCGACAGCTGGGACGTCTCCCGCAGGATGTGCCAGGCCTGGTCGGACGTGCAGCCGTGCGTGGCCATGAGGATGCCGCGGGCCTGGTCGATGACCGGGCGGGAGGCGATGGCCTGGCGCAGCTGCTCGACCTCCTCCTGCAGCACGTGCAGGCGCTCGGCGCGCTCCAGGGCGACCGCCGAGGCCACGGGGGCCGGCTCGGTGGTGTCCGGGCCGGTCAGCGGGTCGGCCGTGTCCAGGCCGGCCAGCTCCAGGATGCGGCGCGGCTGGCCGTTCCAGTTCGTCACCGTCACGGTCAGCGACCGCCGGCGCCGGAAGTCCCCCAGCACGTCCAGGAACTGCAGCCCGGCCGTGTCCATGAAGTGCACGTCCGCCATGTCCAGATCGAGCCGGGTGATGCCGGCCGGCAGTTCGGCCAGCGTGCGGGCCAGGACGTCCGCGCAGCCGTGGACGAGCTCGCCGCGCGGGGTGAGCTCGGCACGGTCCGCGTCGACGCGGCCACGGATGACCAGGGTGTTCAGCCTCCCTGTGAGATGTGGTGATGCCGCAGAGGTCATGTCACCGCCTTGTCGGTCCTCGTCGGTCGGGTCCGTCTCGCCGGACTGCACCACGTCGCTCGCCCCCGTCGACGCCGGTGTAGAGGTGCGCCTGCCCGCCGTACGGCGCACTACACGCGGTCCGGGGGAATGAGCACCCGTTGTGCGGGTACGAGCGCTGTGGTCCGGGAGCGTGGGGAGAGGGCGTGAACAGTCCGTATCAGGTGCCGTCCGGCCAGGCCCGCGCGCCCAGGCCGGGCCTGGCGGTGTTCCCGCTGCCGGGCCGCCGGGGAGTCCGGGCGGCCGGGGAGGTCGGTCTGACCACGCGTGCGATCTGGGAAGGTGTACTCGAGCAGGCCGTGCGTGAGGGCGAGGACGTGTACCACCTGGAGCTGTCCGACGTGACGTTCGTCGACGTGGCGGGCGCCGGTGCGCTCGCGGCCGCCGCCGGGCGGTTGGGGGACGGGCGGCGCTTCGTGGTGCGCCGTCCGCCGGCGGCGCTGCGGCGCACGCTGGACCTGCTGTGGCCCGACCAGGAGGGGATCGAGGTGAGTACGTCATGACCACTGCGGTGGCGGACCCCTTCGGGCCCTCGCGATCCTTCGTCCATCCCGCGTTCTTCTACCGCGACGAGCAGGAGTACCTCGACGTCACGGTGCCCTTCGTGCGCGAGGGGCTGGCGGCCGGCGAACCGGTGGCGGTCGCGGTGCCCGGCGAGAACCTCGCCCTCGTCCGGGACGCCCTGGGCGACGACGCCGCCGCGGTGCGGCTCCTGGACATGCGGGAGGCCGGACGCAACCCCGGGCGGATCATCCCCGGCGTGCTGTGCGCCTTCGCCGACGCCCAGCCGGCCGGGCGCCGGGTGCGGATCATCGGCGAGCCGATCTGGGCCGGGCGGTCCGACGCCGAGTACCCCGCCTGCGCCCAGCACGAGGCGCTGATCAACGCCGCCTTCCAGGACAGTACGGCGACTATCCTGTGCCCGTACGACACCCGGGCACTGCCCGCGCACGTGCTCGCCGACGCCCACGCCACCCACCCCGTCGTCATCCCCGAGGGCTCCCGGACGGCGCGGGACAGCGCCGCGTACGACCCCGGGCACGTCGTCGACCGCTACAACGAGCCCCTCGACCCCGTCGCGCACGCGCTGGCCTTCGCCTTCGACGCCGAGTCGCTCTCCCACGCCCGGCACGTCGCCGTCGGGGAGGCCTCCCGGCTCGGGCTCACCGGCGTCAAGCGGGACGACCTGGCCCTCGCCACGGCCGAGCTGACCACCAACAGCGTGGTGCACGGCGGCGGTACCGGCGTGCTGCGGGTGTGGGGCGAGGACCGCCACGTGGTGTGCGAGGTCCGGGACGAGGGGCGGCTCGCGGACGTCCTGGCCGGGCGCCGGACCGTGCCCCGGGACCAGCGCGGCGGGCGGGGCATGCTGCTGGTAAACCTGATCGCCGACCTGGTGCGGGTGCACCGCGGCGCCGGCGGCACGACCGTGCGCTGCTGGTTCGCCCTCTGACCGCGGCCGCCGCTCAGCTGCCCAGCGGGTCCAGCGCCAGCGGTTCGATCCTGCCCTCCAGCATGGCCCCCAGGCCCTGGACCGCGCACACGTCCGGGCGCTCCGCGATGTGCACGGGCATGCCCGTCGCCTGCCGCAGCATCTGGTCCAGGCCCGGCAGCAGGGCACTGCCGCCGACCATCATGATCCCCCGGTCGGCGAGGTCGGCGACCAGGTCGGGCGGGCACGACCGCAGCACCTTGCCGATGCCGTCCAGGATCGAGGTGAGCGGCGTCTGGATGGCGTCCCGCACGGCCGCCGTGTCGACCTGCACGGACCGGGCCAGGCCCGTGGCGACGTCCCGTCCGTGGATCTCCGTCCTGGCCGGGCCGTGCGGGGTGAGGCCGTTGCCCGACAGGGCGAGCTGCAGCGGCCGCACCGACTGGCTCGGCAGCATCAGCTCGTGTTCCAGGCGCAGGTGCTGCACGATCGCCTGGTCGACGGCCTCGCCGCCCACCGGGACGCGCTCGGCGGTGACGATCGCCCCGAGGGACAGCACCGCCACCTGCGTGGCCGCCGCACCGCACACCATGATCATGGTCGCCTCGGGCTGCTCCACGGGCAGCCCGCAGCCGACCGCGGCGGCGATCAGCGTGTCCACCAGCTCCACCCGCCGCGCCCCGAGACCGACGAGCGTCTCGATCGCGGCCCGCTGGGCGAGCGGGTCGGCGTCGTGCGGGGTGCAGGCCGCGGCCCGCAGGATGGGCTTGCGGCGCAGACCGCGGCGCATCTTGTCGCCGAGCAGGTGGCGCAGCATGCGCTGGGCCATCTCGATGTCCACGACGGTGCCGCCGGAGACCGGCCGGACGACCCGGATGTAGGGCGGTGTGCGGCCCGTCATCTGCTCCGCGAGTTCACCGACCGCGATCAGCGCGCCGGTGCGGGTGTTCACGGCGGCGGCGGACGGCTGGTCGACGACGAGCCCGGCGCCCTTGACGTAGACCCGTGTGCGGGCCGCCCCCAGGTCGACGGCGAAATGGCAGCGGCGCAACTGCTCCAGACTGGCGGTCATGGCAGGTCCTCCCGAGAGCACAGACCGTGGGGGGCCGCCAGGTGGCGGGCCTCGCAGACGTGGGGCCGCCGAGCGGCGGGCCTCCCTCGCATCGTGCGCGTGAGGGCATCGGGCCGCCTTTCGGAGGGGGCCGGGCGGGGCGCCGCCGAACGGGCGGTTCGGGCCCCGCTACAGGGAACGGGCGGCCTCCAGCAGCGGTGCCAGGGAGGCGATCGTCGTCTCGCAGCCCGCCTCTTCGAGCAGCCGTGCGGCGGTGGCGTTGCGGGCGAGCCCGACGAAGCGCAGGCCCGCCCGCTGGGCGGCGGTCAGTTCGGCGACCGTGGAGCCGATCAGTACGCCGGTCGCCGCGCCGCCGCCGGAGGAGCGCGTGGCGCGCAGCAGGCAGTCGGGGTGCGGGGTCAGCAGGGTCGGGTCCGGGCCGCGGGCGTGGACGCCGTCCAGGGGCAGGCCGTACGGGTCGAGGTAGCGGTGGACGGCCGGGGCGCTGACGTCCGAGACCACGCTGACGCGGCGGCCGGAGTCGTGCAGGGCGCGCACCAGGGGCACCGAGTTGTGCGTGGTGGGCGCGTCCGGGACCGCGCGCAGTTCGAGTGCGTCGAGGCGGTCGCGCAGGAGCGGGCCCAGCGGGTCCCGCGCGAAGGCCCGCAGCACGTCCAGCGGATGCGTGAACGTGTCGCGCACCGCGACCGGCGGCGCCTTGCGGTGCTCGGCGACCAGGGCGAGCAGGTCGGCCGTCGCCTCACCCGCCGCCCGCGCCGAGAACAGCCGGGCCATCGGGCCGTCGAAGCCGAGCAGTACGGACTCGGCCTCGCCGAGGAGTCCGGACAGCGGGCGCTCCGCGGGGGCCGGGCCCTGCGGAGCGGGCAGGGCCGCGCCCTCCGGGGCCAGCCGCACCGACACCGCCACCGACAGTCCGGGCACCGGCCAGTGGCGCAGCCCGGCGTTGACCGCCCGCTGGGCCGCGCCCGCCCGGCGCAGCGGATGGCGGCGGGTGATCCGGGACGCCTCCTCCAGCAGGTGGCCGAGCAGCGGCTCGGCGACCCGCGTGACCTCGGCGCGGACGAAGGCGACCGGGTCCCGGACGTGCCAGGACAGCTCGACCGCGGCCGCGAAGGCGCCCTTGCCGGAGCTCGGCAGGGAGACCCGGTGGTGGGACTGGTGGGTGGTGAGGTCCACCTGGTAGTACGTCACGAGCCGCGAGGGCCCGCCGCCGGGCGGCCGGGCCGGGTCCAGGAGGGTGAGCGGGCCGTCGGGCCGGGCGTGGACGACGGCCGTGCGGCCGGGGACCGGAAGCCCGAGCCGGTGCGGGTCGTGCGTGATGAAGGGCCCCCGCACCAGGTCGCGGGTCTCGGGCTGCGGGGCGGCGGCCGGGGACAGCGGGCAGTACCAGGCGACGGGCGGGGTGTCCGCGGTGCCGTCCGCGGCGTCCCGGTACAGGGGCCGGAAGCGCCGGGGCCCCCGGGCGGCGGAGCTGGCGGCGAACTCCTCGTACACGGACGGGGCGACGACCACCTGGATCCCGGCGGGAACGGGCGGCACGTGCGGCGGCGGGGACGGCCGGTCCCAGAAGGTGACGGTCAGCGGCGGCGGCTCCTCGACCCCGGTGAGCGCCTCGGGCAGGCCGCGCAGGACGGCGACCAGGACGGGCAGGACGTAGGTGCCCGGCTCGGTGTGGACGACGTAGCCGTCGGGGCGGACCCGCACGTCGAACTGGTGGGCGGCCAGGGCGCCCCGGGAGAGCATCTCGTGCACCGCGTACTCCAGGGTGATGCGGGCCTCGGGGTGGCCGGTGAGGCCGCCGGCCTCGAAGACGATGGTGGGGGCGGTGCCCCCCGCGGTACGGTCCCGGGCCGACCGCAGGTCCCGCCGGAGGGCGTGCAGCCGGTCCCGGACGGCCGCGGCGGCGGGGCCGGGGACGCCGTCCAGCGGGTCGCCGTAGAAGAGGCCGAGCGCGCGCCCGGGGTCGCTGTCCAGCAGCTCCTCGCAGTGCGTGACGTCGACGTACACGTCCGGGGCGTGCAGGGCGTAGGACCGCGAGAAGGACAGGAGGCGGTCGGGGGGCAGCACCTGCCGGACCTCCCGCGCCAGCTCCTCGAGGCGGGCGGCGGCCTCCCGCTCCGGCGGGGGCTCCTCCCACAGGCCCGCGGCCAGCGTGGTGTGGGGCACGCGCCGCCCGGGGCGCAGGAGCAGCATGCACAACAGCGCCAGCGCCGCCGGGGAGGGAAGGCCGATCTCCTCCGCGCCGGCGGTGATGCGCGGCGGGCCGAGCAGCGTGCAGGAGCGGGCCGACGGCCAGGGGCCCGCCGTTGCCAGGCGGTCCGCGTGGCTGGCGGCTTCGGACCACCGGTGCCGGTCCACGAGGTCGAGCAGCTCCCGGTGCTCGGGCGGCACCCGCCCGCCCGCCGCCAGTTGTTTCAGCAGCCGGCGGAACTCGGCCAGGTCCGACGCGGCGTCCTTGCCCACGGACTCCTCACCCAGGGCGAAGCGGCTGAGCAGCACCGTGCCGTCGGGCCGCAGCAGCAGGCCCGCCGGGCCGCGCTCGCCCCGCACCAGGCCGCGGGCGTGCAGGGCCGCGAGACCGGCCGTGCCCTGGGCGACGAGCCGGACGAAGGTCCGGAAGTCGAGCCCCGACAGCACCTCCGACACGGTCAGCCCGTCGACGAACTCCGTCACCAGGTAGGGGGCGTCCCCCTCCACCCCGAAGTCGAGCACCCGCACCACGTGCGGGTCGTCCACCCCGGCCAGCGCGCCCGCCTCCCGCAGGAACCGCTCGTGCGGCGCCTGCTGCTCGCGGTACCGGCGCACGATCACCTGCCGTCCGGTGCGCACGTCCACGGCGCGCGACACGCGCCCGTTCCAGCCGCGCCGTCCGGTCAGCCGGTAGTGCCCGGCGAACAACCGCTGAGGCGGCCCCTGCCCGCCCAGCCGCCGCACGGTCTCCTCACTGACCGTGGCGAACACCGGGCCCGAGCCGTCCCGGCCGCCGTCGGTCCGCGCCCGGAACTCCCCGGCCGCGAGCCCCGCCCGCTCGTCGATCAGGGCGCCGGTCTCCGCGAGGAACTCCCGGGTGCGGCCGCGGGCCGTGCGGGGCAGGGAGCGCAGCAGCAACTCCCGCACGCCGGGCCGGAAGGCGTAGGAGCCGGGCGGGCCGGGGGCGGCGGTGAGCATGCCGCTGAGGATCACCTCGGCGAGGTGCTGGGGGCGCGGGTCGCGGTCCACCGCGCGCTGGACGAGGCGCATCACCGGGACGGAGGGGACCGCCAGCGCGAGGTGCCCGGCGAGCCGGAAGGCCTCCGGGGAGGCGGTCGCGCGGAAGCGCAGCACCAGGTCCTCGGCGGAGGCACCGGTGAGGTCGGCGGCCGGTTCCGCGGGCGGCGCGGGGGCGGGCGGCAGCCAGGCCGCCGCCCCCGGGACGCGGGCGCCGCCGGGGCCGGCGACCAGGGCGGCCCAGTGGGCGAACCAGGGCGCGCCCGGCTCCAGCACCGGCACGGGCAGGGCCCGGTTGGGGGGCGGGGCGACGGGGTCGTACGGGGTGAAGGCCAGGGCCGCCGAGGGCGTCGCCGTGGCCGGGGACGCGAGCAGGCCCGGCTCGGCCGGCAGCGCCGTGGAGGGCCACAGGTGTTCGGGCAGGGGCTGCACCACGGCCAGGGGCATGCGGCGCGCCCAGTGGCGCAGGGTGCGGTACCAGCGGTCGCCCGCCTCGCCCGGGCGCCACTGCGGGCCCATGCAGTCGCTGACGACGAGGGTGACGGTCCGGCCGTCGTCCGGGTCGGGGACCCGCCGGGCCCGGCCGTCGGGCGTGGCCGGGTGCAGGGTGACCGTGCGGAAGATGCCCGTCTGGGCGAGGGCGGTGTGCAGTTCGCTCACCAAGGGGCGCCAGACCGGCATGGTCGGGCCCGTGTCGTGCACGAGGTTCAGGCGCAGCCAGCGGTCGGGGGCCGGGCACAGCACGGGGAACCACACGTCCGGGTGGGCGCCGAGCCGGGCGATCCGGTCGGCCGTCGCCCGCTCGTCCAGCACCCGCGCGTACGGCGAGGGGACTTCGCGCTTCAGCGGGCGCAGGGCGCGTTGCAGCGGGAGGGGGTGGGGGAGCATCGGGGGCGCGGGGGCGAGCAGGGCGGCTGTGCCGCCGCCTTCGGGGGCGTCCGGGGACCGCGGGGCGGGCAGGGTCAGCGGCACGCGCTCGGGCGTGCGGGCGGCCGGCTTCCGCCGCGGGGGGAGGGGCGGCGTGTCCTCGGGGGATACCGGCGGGCCGGGGGCGGTCCGACGGCCGGTCGCGGGTGCCGGGTCCTCGGGCCGCGCCTGCCGCTCCGGCGCCGCGCCCTGCCCCTCGTCGCCCAACTGATCCGCCAGCCACACCAGTTCGGCGATCTCCCGCGGCGTCGCCTCGACCCCCACCGCGGCCAGGACGGCCGCCAGCCGGGCGATGGGGGAGGGGCGGGGGCCGGTGAGCCGCCGGGGCGCGGCCGCGGCGTCGGGGGCGGGTGGGGTGCGGGCGGACGATGAGGGCGCGGGGGTGTGCTGGGGGGAGGGGGTGGTGCCGGGCACGCCTGGGGTGCGGGCGGACGGAGAGGGGCCGGGAGCGTGTGGTGGGGCGGGGTCAGAAGCCATCGCCGTCCGCCGCCGCGCTGAGGTACGGCATCAGCTGTTCGGCCAGGTCGTCGCGGGAGTCGGCGTCCAGGCCCGCCACGCCCGTGAGGTAGAGGGCGTTCAGCAGCTGGTCGGTGGCCAGTTCGCCGCCGGAGGCCCGTTCCAGGAAACGGGTGATCAGCCGGTCCGCGTCGCCGCCCGGGGTGTCGAGGTGGGCGCGGACGATGTCGGTGAGCTGGTCGCGGTCGGGGCGGCGCAGCTTCAGCCGGACGCAGCGCCGCAGGAACGCCGGCGGGAACTCGCGTTCGCCGTTGCTGGTCAGGACGACGAACGGGAACGCCCGGCAGCGGACCCGGCCGCGCCGGACGGTGACGGGGGAGTCCGTGCCGTCGGCGAGGACCTCGGCCGCGCCGCCGCCTGAGTGGCGCGCGGCCCGCACCAGTTCGGGGATCTCGTACTGGCCCTCCTCCAGGACGTTGAGCAGGTCGTTCGGCAGGTCGAGGTCGCTTTTGTCGATCTCGTCGACGAGCAGCGCGCGCGGCCGGTCGTAGGGGAGCAGGGCCGTGCCGAGCGGGCCCAGGCGCAGATGGTCCTCCACGGCGCCGGGCCGGTCCCGCCCCTCCCGGGCCGCGTAGAGCCGGGACAGCGGGTCGTACTGGTAGAGCCCGTCGGCGAGGGTGCTGCGGCTGGTGATGTTCCAGCGCAGCACCGGGCCGAGCCGCAGCTCACGGGCGACCGCGTAGGCCAGCGAGGACTTGCCGGTGCCGGGCGGGCCGGTGACCAGCAGCGGCCGGCGCAGCACGAGCGCGGCGTTGACGAGCCGGACGGTCTCCGGGGTGGCGACGTACGACTTCGCGCGGTGCACCCGGTCGGGGGAGACGGCCGACGCGTCGTCGCTGTCGTGCGGCGGCGGCAGCGCGGGCCCGCCGTCGAAGGCCCGCCAGGGCGGCGGGGCCGGAAGGTCGTCGATGCCGTCGTGCGGCTCGTGGTCGCCGGTGTAGACGGACCAGTGCGGCATGGGGGGTGGTCTCCGCTCTCCGTTTCGTGCAGCTGTTCCTCGGGCGCGTCGGGCCGCCTTCCGGCGGCCCCGGGCGGGGTCAGGCCACCGGCGACCCCGGGTGCGCGGCGGCGACGGCGTGCGGGTCGGTGAAGACCCGCGGGTCGTCCCACAGCAACTGGATGCCGTGCGCCCAGTGGCCCTCCTCCGCGTGCGCCTCCTCACGCAACGCGAGGACGTGCCGCGGCAGTTCGGCGGGCGGCACGGTCGCCACGCACGCGTCGAGCGCGTCCAGGAAGGCCTTTCCGGTGCAGCCGTCCGTCCCCGCGCACTCCTCCTGCCCGGAGCCGCAGCCGCCCCGCGACCAGACGATCACCGGGGCGGGCGCGGTGAGCGAGACGTCGAAGTGCGGCCGGGTACGGGAGGCGCCGGGTGCGGCGCCGAACCCGGCGAGACAGGCGTCGGGCCGCCGCAGCCGCATCCGCAGCCGCCCGGGCTCCTCCGGGCCGCCGCACTCCACGCGGTGCAGCCGCGCGCCCGGGAAGGCGTCGAGCCGGTTCCAGGCCCGGGTCAGCACGTGCCGGGTGCTGGCCTTGCGCCGGGCGTGGTCGGTGACGACCAGCGGGTAGAGGCAGCCGAGCGGAGTGGCGTCGTCCGGGGCGCTCTCCCAGCGGTCGACGGGCCAGTCCAGCCAGTCCCGGGGCAGCGCGAACGCGACCAGTTCGTCGGCGCCGGGCGTCAGGTACCGGAACGCCGCCTCGATCCGGTCCCGCACGTACGCGTGCAGCCGGTGCCGCTCGACCGTGCCGGAGTCGACCGGGTGCCGCCGCCCCCCGCTGTACGCGGACACGTCGACCCGGACCAGGCCGTCGCCCGCCCCGCTGTGGCCGAGTTCGACCAGGATCGGCGACCAGTCGGGCGCCGCGGCCGGCACGGCCGGGGCGCGCAGCAGCGCTTCGAGCCGGTCGGCGAACCGGGCGACGGTCCCCGCGGCGCCCGGGCCGTCGAGCTCGCACAGCACGAACAGGGCCGCCGACCACAGGGAGTCGAACCCCTCCTCGGGCGGCGGCGGATCGAACGGGCCGGCCGCCGCGCCGTACAGCCGCGCCGGGTCGCACCCGACGCCCGCGCGGGCCGCCTGCTCCACCAGGGCGCGCAGCCGGGCCCGCTCGGCGGTGGTGTGGTCGCAGGTGGGGACCAGGCCCTGCAGAGCGGGCCAGTAGCGGGCCATGACCTGGGTGGGCATCATCCGGCCGGTGCGCACGTCCGGGGCGTCGGCCGCCGCCGTGACCATGCCGACGACCTCGCCGGTGTCGGCCAGGGTGACCGCGGCCCCGCTGAAGCCGGGGGCCAGGGGCTGGCCGCCGACGTGCCAGGCCTCCAGCTGGAGCCACTCGCGTCGGATCAACTGCGGGGCGGTGACCCGGTACTCGGCGAGGGTGCCCTCGTCGTAGCCGGCCGGGTAGCCGTACACGACGAGTTTGCGCGGGGGCGTGCCGTGGGCGGCGCCGGCCGGGGCGAGGGCGGCCGGGGCGGCCGACACCTCCTGGTCCAGTTCCAGCACGGCGAGGTCGCCGGGGTCGGCGGCGCCACCGCTCCAGCCGCCGTGGGCGACGACCCGCGCGGACACGGGCGGGGTGCCGGGCAGCTCCGTGAAGCTCACCGCGAGCCCTTCGCCGTCGCCCACCACATGGGCGCACGTCACTACCGTGCGGGGCGTGACCAGGAAGCCCGCTCCGGTCACGCGGCCCCGTAACTCGATCCGGGCGTGCCACTCGGCGCTGTTCATGAGGCCGGGCGTGCCTCCGGGGCGGCCGGGGACCACGTCAGCCGGACCACCAGGTGGCCCTCGGCCGTGCCCTTGGCGATGAAGGCGCCGGTCTCGGCGGCCAGTTTGACGCCGAACTCGATCTCCACGCCGTCCGGCTTCAGGGACCCGTCGCGGAACACCCGCAGCGCCGACTCGGCCGCCGCCCGCACCCCGTCCAGGGCGCCCTCGAACGTGCGGGTCGCCTGGACCGTGCCGTCGCCCCGGGAGACCAGGCGGGAGCCGGAGCGCTCCCCGGCCGCCTCGACGGTGACCACCGCACCGTCGGCGGTTCTGAACTCGACCAACCCGTCCACGACACCCCCGTCGTCCTCGCGGTGAGCACTGCTGTTGTGACGGACGGTACTTGATGACGCGACAGGCATCCACCGGTACCTCAGGGGAGGGGACCGACGGTGCCGCGGATCACCCCCAGTTCCACGAGGTCCTGCGGCCGGATGCGCAGCCGGTCCGCCGTCGCCTCGACCTCGCGCGGGGGCCGCTTGAGGATGGCTGCCGCGAGTTCCGGCGCGATCACCGAGAAGTAACTGTCCGGGGTGGCCCAGGTGTTGCCGGGCGCGGCCAGGGCCAGGGCGCCGCCCGAGCCGCCCTCGCCGATCACCAGCGTGGTCAGCGGCGTACGGGCGCCCGCCACCGCGCCGAACAGGTCGGCGATCGCGGCGCCCGCGCCCTGCCGTTCCGCCTCGGCGTCGTTGGCGGCGCCGGGGGTGTCCACCAGGGTCAGCACGGGGATGCCCAGCCGGTCCGCGAGGCGGATCAGCCGGGCGGCGGTGCGGTAGCCGGCCGGGCGGGTCGCGGTCCCGGTCTGGGCGGCGTAGGCGATCGTCCGTCCCTCGTGCGCGCCGAAGCCGCACAGCATGCCGTCCGGGTCGGTGCCGCCGCAGCGGTCGCCGCTGATCGCGACCCGGTCGGTGAAGTAGGCGTCCAGGTAGGCCGCGGCGCGCGGGCGCAGCGGCGCGCGGGCGCGCCGCACGGCGTCCCAGCCGGTGGCGGGCAGGAGTGCGGTCCCGCCGACCGGGTCGGGCGGCGGTGCGGGCGTGGTGGACGGGCAGGTCAGCAGCCGCAGCCAGCGCGCCAGCGTGGCGCGCAGCTCCGTCGGCGGGACGACCGCGTCGGCCGCGCCCGCCGCGACCTGCGCCTCGGCCGTGTACGCCACCGGGTCCGCGTCCGCCGGGCGCACGCGGGAGCCGGCGAAGCCGACCTGGGCCCCGGGCAGCGCGAGGACCACGTCGGCCCCCGCGCCCAGCGTCGCCCAGCCGCCTCCGGTCGTCGGGTCGCGCACCACGGCCACCTGGGCGAGCCCCGCCTGCCGCGTGAGCGCCGACTGCGCGGCCACGCGCTGGAGCTGGGCCAGCGCCCGCATGCCCTCCTGCATCCGGCTGCCGCCGGTGGCGACCAGCGGCACGACCGGCAGGCGGCGTTCCCGGGCGCAGGCGTACGCCGCCTCCAGCCGGTCGCCGGTGCGCTCGCCCAGGGAGCCGCCGAGGAAGCCGAACTCGAACGCGATCAGCACGGCCCGGGTGCCGCCGACGCGGGCGGTGCCGCACACCACGGACTCCTCCTCGCCGGTGCGTGCGGCGGCCCGGGCGCGGGCGGCGTCGTAGCCGGGCCAGGCCAGGGGGCCGTCGGGCGGTGAGGTCCGCGCGGGGGCGGGCAGTTCGCCGAAGGTCGCCTCGTCGGCGAGGGCGGTGAGGACCTCGCGGGCGGAGAGCCGCTCAGCCACGGGTCAGCGCCCGCTTCATGATCTTCCCCATGTCGTTGCGCGGCAGGGCGTCGAGGTGGTGCACCACCCGGGGCCGCTTGTGCGGGGCGAGGCGCTCGGCCACGTGGCCGGCCAGTTCCTCCAGCGCGGGCGGCGCCTGGGGATCGTCCGGCACGATCCACGCCACGATCCGCTCGCCCAGGTCGGGGTCCGGCTCCCCGGTGACGGCGGCCTCGCGCACCCCCGGGTGTTCCAGCAGCGCGTTCTCGATCTCACCGGCCCCGATCTTGTAACCGCCGCTCTTGATCAGGTCGGTGGCCTTGCGGCCGACGATCCGGACGTAGCCGTCGGGGTCGCGCACCGCCATGTCGCCGGTGCGGAACCAGCCGTCGGCGGTGAACGCGGCGGCGGTGGCGTCCGGCCGGTTGAGGTATCCGGTGAACAGGTTCGGGCCGCGCACCTGGATCTCGCCCACCGTCTCCCCGTCGTACGCGGTGACCTCCGAGCCGTCGTCCTCGACCAGCCGCAGCTCCACGCCGGGCAGCGGCACGCCGACCGTGCCCGGGCGGGCCTCGCCGTCGGCGCGGACGCTGGTGTTCATCAGCGTCTCCGTCATGCCGTACCGCTCGATCACCCGCCGCCCGGTGGCCGTCGCGATCCGCCCGTGGTCGTGCACGGGCAGCGCGGCGGAGCCCGACACCAGCAGCCGCGCCCCGGCCAGCGCCTTCACCAGCTCCGGTTCGCCCGTCACGGCCTGCGCGATCCGGTGGTACATCGTCGGCACCCCGAACAGCATGGTCGCGCCGCCGTTCAGCTCGCGGGCGACGCCCTGGGTGCTGAACCGGCCCAGGTGCCGTACCGAGCCGCCGCGGCGCAGCGGGCCGAGCGTGCCGAGGACCAGGCCGTGGACGTGGAACAGCGGCAGTGCGTGGACCAGGACGTCGTCACCCGTCCACTGCCAGGCGTCGGCCAGGGCGTCCAGGGTGGCGGCGATCGCCCGGCGCGGGAGGACGGCACCCTTGGGCGGGCCGGTGGTGCCGGAGGTGTAGACGATCACGGCCGGATCCTCGTCCGCGCCGCGGTCCTCGGGCACGGGGCCGGTGGCGTGCACGTCGACGTCCACGCGGGCGAGTCCGGCCAGGGCGGCGGGGAGCCGGTCGTCCGGGGCCGCGAGCACAAGGCCGGGCGCGCTGTCGGACAGGATGTGCCCGAGCTCCTTCTCGCCCGACTTCGGGTTGAGCGGTACGGCGGGCACGCCGGCCAGCAGCGCGGCGACGACGGCGACGGCCGTCTCCAGCGTGGGCGTCGCCCACACGGCGACCCGCGTGGCCCCGCCGAAGCGGCCCGTGAGCGCTCCGGCCGCGGCGGCGAGCTGCGCGTAGGTCAGGGAGCGCTCGCCAAACCGGAGGGCGGGCCGGTCGGCCGGGTGCTCGGTCAGGGCGGGGAAGAGAGGGGTCACGCGTCACGTCTCCTTGGCTGTCGCGTCCGGTCGCCGGTGCACGGCGGAGGCCGGTGGGCCGGGGGACCGCCCCCGGCCGGGTACGACCGTCACCGGCCGGGCGGCCGCCGGTACGACGGCCACCACGTTCCCTCCGTACACCATCGGCCGCCGGAAGAAACGCTCGCGCCCCATGTCGTGGGCGGCCAGGACGAGCCCGGCCGCCCCGCCCGCTCCCTCCGCCGGCCCGGGCCGCCCTCGACGCGATCCCCGCCGGACAGCCCCGGCGGGCCGCCCCGGCCCCGCGCCGCCGCGTCCGCGCGGTGGCGCAGGTGCGGCAGCCGGACCCCGGGCCGGACGGCCCCTAGACGCCCACCCGGTCCCCGGCCTCCACGACATCCGCCACCACGCAGCTGACGTTGTCCGGCCCACCGGCCTCGTTCGCCGCGCCGATCAGGGCGCGGACCGTCTCCTCGGGTGAGGCGGACGAGCCGAGGAGTTCCCCGACCCGGTCCTCGGGGAGCACGCTCGACAGGCCGTCGGAGCACAGCAGATAGCGGTCGCCCGGGTGGGCGTCGTGGAGGCGGAGGTCCGGCGCCGCGGCGGGCCCGGAGCCGGTGAGGGCCTTCAGCAGCAGGGCGCGCTGCGGATGGGACACGGCCTCCTCGGCGCTCAGGCGGCCCTCGTCGATCATCGACTGGACCACGGTGTGGTCGTGGGTGACGCGGAACAGCCCGCCCCCGCGCAGCACGTACGCCCGGGAGTCGCCGATGTGCACCAGGGCTGGCCGTGAGCCCGTCCACAGCAGCGCGGTCAGGGTCGTGCCGACGTCGTCGGCGCCCCCGGCGACGTCCCGGACGGCCTGTGCGGCGCCCCGGACCGCGTCCTCCAGGAGGCCGAGGACCCCGCCGGCCGGGACCTCGTCCGTGTCCAGGAAGCGCAGGGCCTCCACGGCGGCGCTGCTCGCGGGCGCCCCCGCGGTTCCGAAGCCGTCGGCCACGGCGAGCAGCCGCGTGCCCGCGTACGCGGTGTCCTGGTTGGCGGGGCGGACCCGTCCGGTGTCCGAGTGTGCGGAGTAACGCAGTTCCAGCATGGTGGTGTCCTCTCCGGGCCCGTGCGGGTCCGTCGTCAGGTGGGCGACCAGGAACGCGGCGAGGTCGCGCCGCACCGCCGTCTCCGCCTCGACCCGGGCCCAGTAGGCACGGATCTCCCGGGCGGCGGACGCGGTGTCGCGGTCGTGCAGGAGGCACACGCGGCGGATCTCGGCCAGCGGCATGCCCAGCCGCCGCAGCCACGCCACCAGCCGGGCCCGTTCCAGCTGGGCCGTCGCGTAGTACCGGTACCCGGTGCCCGGGTCGACCCGGGCGGGCCGCAGCAGGTCCAGCTCGTCGTACAGGCGCAGTGCCTTCGGGGAGAGCCGGCACGCCTTCGCGAACGCGCCGATCGTCAGCATGCCCATGCGACCTCCCGCGCCTCACGCTCGTCCGTTCCGCCACCGATGCTGGGGCTTCACCGAAGGTGAAGGTCAAATGCGGTGTCGCGGTTCCGCGGGGGGTTGTTAGCCTGCGGCGGAAGTCGGAGACCGATCGTCTGCCCGAGGAGGGAGCCGCCGTGGCCGGCACTCCGCGCATCGCGCTCGTCACCTACGACCCCGGTGCCGAGGAGCACAAGGACCGGGACCTGCCGGTGCTCGCCGGCGCGCTGCGCGAGGCGGGGGCCGAAGCCGTCGCCGTCCCCTGGGACGACGCCGCCGTCGACTGGGCGGCCTTCGACCTCGCCCTCATCCGCTCCACCTGGGACTACAGCTGGCGTGCCGCCGAGTTCACGGCCTGGGCCGAGCGCTGCGCGCGGGCGACCCGGCTCGCCAACCCGGTCGAGGTGGTGCGGTGGAACGCCGACAAGCGGTACCTGGGTCGCCTCGCGCGGGCCGGGGTGCCCGCCGTGCCCACCCGCTACCTCGCGCCGGGCGACCCGATCGAACTGCCCGCCGACCACGAGTACGTGGTCAAGCCCACCTCCGGCGCGGGGGCCCGGTACGCGGCCCGGTACCCGGCCGGGGAGCGGGACGCGGCCGTGCGCCAGGTCGAGCGGATGCACGCCGAGGGGTTCACGGCGATGGTGCAGCCGTATCTGACCGCCATCGACACGGACGGCGAGCGGGCCCTGCAGTTCTTCGGCGGCCGGCTGCTGCACGCCGGCGTCAAGGGCGCGGTCCTCGCCCCGGGCACCCCGTACGACGCGGACAAGGTGGCCCACCCCGGCATACGGCGCTGGGATCCCACCGCCGCCGAACTGGCCGTCGCCGAACGGGCCCTGGCGGCCGTGCCCGGGGACCCTCAGCTGCTGTACGCGCGCGTGGACCTCGTCACCGGGCCGGACGGGGAGCCCGTGGTGATGGAGCTGGAGCTGATCGAGCCGAACCTGTTCCTCGACCTGCACCCGGACTCCGTGCCCCGGGTCGTCCAGGCGGTGCTGGCCGCCGCCCGCTGACCGCCACCGGGCCTTCGCACCAGCATGCTCACGGACTCACGTATCCGGGCGAACTCCTGGCCTGTATCCGTCACTTGACGCAAAGTCTCCATGTACGGTCTTCGCCGACGCCGTCGAGCCGCACGCCGTCGAGCCGCACGCTGGAGTGGGCATGGGGAGCAGTTTCCGCTACTGGGCCGAGCGCGTCCTCCTGGGCCTGACCGCCACCGTCGGCATCGCCGTGACCCTCGCCGACCAGGTGGACCTGCTCGACGGCCTGGCGGCCGACACCGTCCCCAAGCTCACGCTGCTGACGCTCAGCACGGTCACCCTGTTCCTGCTGTTCGAGATCGACCGGCTGAAGGCGCTCGACAACATCAGCACCCAGTTGTCCAGGCTGGACATCGACGCCCTCGCCCGCGACCTGCGGCACGACCACTACGGCGGTGTGGTGCGCGTGCACCGGCGCTTCCCCGAGGAGGCCTTCGAGGGCTACCTGAACCGCGCCGGACGCGAGGTGACCATCCTGCAGACGTGGATCCCGAACGTGCACCGCTTCGAGTCCGCGCTGAAACAGGCCATCGTCGACCGCCGGGTCCGGGTGCGGGTCCTGCTGCTGCACCCCTCCTCACCGGTCGCCGACCTGCGCAACGAGGCCCTGCGCGGTCTGCGCGACCCGGCCCTGGCGGAGGACGTCCAGGCGGGCGTCGCCCGCTGCCTGTCGACCTTCGCCTCCCTCTTCCGGAGCGTGCGCGACGGCGACCGGGCCCGCCTCCAGGTGCGCGTGTACCAGGCGCTGCCCTCCATCGCCGTCTACAAGGCCGACGAGCACTACCTGGTCAGCTCCTTCCTGCACGGCCGGCTCGCCATCGACTCCACCCAGCTGGAGATCGAGGGCGGCGACACCGTGATGGGCCGGGAGATCCAGCAGGAACTGGACACGCTGTGGAGCATCGGACGCGACGTGGACCTGGACGACTGGCGCAGGTCGGTGGACACGAACCAGTGACCCTGGAAGGGATACGCACATGACAGACCTGGACGCGTTCGAGGACGCGCTGATCGACCGTTTCCGGCAGCACCCCGTCCTGGCGCACACCGCGCGCCTCGCGGACGCCGACTTCGCCGCGCTGCTGCTCCAGCGGCGCTTCGTGTCCCTGGCCTTCACCCCCTCGTACGACCTGGCCATCGACCTGCTGTCCGACGAGGCCGGCCTGCGGATCGCGCGGGCCATCCTGCGCGAGGAGTACCCGGACGGCCGCGGCCACACCCGCTCGCACCGCGAGGACATGAAGGAGGACCTGCTCCAGCTGGGCGTCCCGCGCGCCGAACTGGTCGCCTCCCGGCCGACGCCGGCCACCCGGCGGGCCATCGACGAGGCCTTCGCGACGATCAGCGAGGCGGGCGGTCACGACGACGCCGACCTGCGGCTGCTGACCTTCCTGCGGTTCTGGGGCGAGGTCCTGGTGTCCGTCGAGTACGAGCACCTGTGGCGGCGCATGGCGCCGGTGCTGGCCGCCGACGGCCACAACCGCTCCCGCTTCTACTACCCGCACTACGTCCACGACGCCAAGGCCCGCCCCCTCACCGCCGTGTCCCTGCTGTCGGCCACCCACTCCGACCGGCTGGCCACCCGCATCAGCGAACTCCTCGCCCGGCACGGCTCCCCCGACGCCTTCCGCGAGACCGAGGAACGGGCCCTGCGGATCAAGACCGCCTTCTACGACCAGTTCCTCCCCGCCCTCGACCGGGCCGGCGCGCCTCAGCCCTGAGTGCCGGCGACGGCCACCCGCTGCAGCAGCCCCCAGGTGAACTCGGCGGTGACCTGCCGGGGCACGCCGTCCGCGTCCGGCGCGGTGAACGCCAGCCCCCACCGGGTCGGTGCCGTGCCCTCCACGGGTCGGACCGGGGCGAAGGCGCGGGCCGCCTCGTCGACCGTGCAGGACCAGGGCGTGAGGTCGTCGAGGGCGCGCAGCTCCGGTCCCGTCGCGCCCGGGGCCCGGACCAGCCACTCGTTCCACACCGCGCCGTTCGGTGCGGTCAGCACCTCGAAGCGCAGGTCCGGCCAGAGCGGCACCGGCCAGAGCCACGCCTCGCAGTCGAGGTCGCCGATGCGGCGGGGTGCGCGGGACTCCGGTTCACCCAGCACGGACCGGTACCGGGACAGGGGCGCGCGGGAGCGCGGGGAGCGGACCATCGCCTGCCAGCGTTTGTTGGCCTCGCGCAGGCCGGCGATCGACACGCCCAGCTCCTGCCGGGCGGCCTCCACCAGGCCGGGGTTGTGGTCGGCCATGCGGCGCAGCAGCACCAGCTGGAAGTCGAGCGGGGTGAAGGGGCTAGCGGGGTGCTTTCCGGAGGGCATGGGACCCATCGTCGCCCACCGGGGCGGTGCCGGGGCGGCGGCCGTCGGGCAGGAACAGCACCGAGTTGACGTAGCGCGGACCCCGCAGGAGCGGGGAGGGCAGGACGCGGCGGAGCAGTCCGTGGGAGACGACGTAGGAGGCGCGGGCCTGGTGGTCCTCCAGCGGGAACCTCGCCAGCGGAACCCAGGTGTCCCCGGGCAGCACCCAGCCCTCGTAGCCCAGCAGGGCCAGGTACGTCACCACCGGCGCGATCGGCTGGATGCGGGACTCCAGCTCGACGAAGAGGGCGGGCCGGTCGCGGGCCAGCAGCCCGGTCGCGCCGCGCAGCACCGCCGGCTCGTTGCCGTCCACGTCGATCTTGATGAAGCCGACGTCGCGCAGCCCCAGCTCGTCCAGCGTCACGCTGGGCACGTCCAGCGCCCGGCCGTGGATGTCGCGCCGCACCAGCGAGGACACGCCCCGGTCGCCCGAGTCACCCGGCGGCAGCCACAGCCGGGCGATGCCCGGGCGGTCCGAGGCGGCCGCGCGGACCACGCGCACGTTCGGCGGCGCGGCGGCCGCCAGCAGCCGGGCCAGATGGGGCACCGGCTCGATCGCCACGACGTGCTCGGCACGGCCCGCCAGCCGGTGGGTCCAGGGCCCGTACCAGCCGCCGACGTCCACCGCCGTCCCGCAGTCCGGCGGGCACAGCTCGGCGAGCCGGGCCAGCTCCGGTTCGAAGCGCGGGTACAGCGCCCGGGCCGTCGCGGCCACCAGCCGGGTGGGCAGGAAGGGCGCGAGGCGCGCCGCCAGGCTGGTCACGGTGCCATCCTCTTGAGGAGTTCCTCGTGCACGTCGTCCGGGACCTGCTCGCCCGAGGACGGCAGCAGCTGCGGGATGCCGTCCAGGATCGGGTAACGGCGGTGCAGGCGCGGGTTGTACAGCGCCTCCTCGTGCCCGGCCTCCTCGGGCAGCAGGTGCAGCGGGCCCTTGTCGAGCGGGCACGCCAGGATCTTCAGCAGCGGGTCGTCGGGCTTCATGGGGATGCCAACTCCTCGGCTGGTGCGGCGGGTTGGGGAGCGGGGTCGTGCTTCGGCATGGTCAGCAGCACGGCGACCGCGAGGGCCGTGCCCGCCACCCGCAGCGCGAGCCGCAGCGGCTCGTGCGGCAGGGCCTCGCCGAACGACAGCGTGCCGAGCACCGCCGTGAACAGGCAGGTCACGGTCGTGCACACCGGCACGATCAGCGAGGCGCGGCAGCGCTGCAGCGCCGCCTGCGACATCACCAGGCCGAACACCCCGGTGAACAGCAGCAGATACGGATACGGCGAGCTCAGCAGGTCCAGGACCGCGCCGCCGATCCCGTCGGTCGTCAGATGGCTGGAGACGCCCTTGATGGCCAGCGAGCTGACCCCGTACAGCAGGCCCACGGCCACGCCGTACTCGACGCCGGTCGTCGGGCGCCGGTGCCGGTTGCGGGCGCGCCGCTCGGCGGAGCCGTACAGCCACACCCCGGCCGCCAGCGACGGCACGCACACCAGCAGGATCAGCGGGTAGGGCGCGTGCTGGCTGACGGTGTCCGTGCCCTCGCGCAGCGACAGCACGACCATGAGCAAAGCGAGCAGGATCCCGCCGAGCGCGTACCGCTCCCGGCCGCTGGTCTCCTCGCCGAGCAGCCGGGCCGACAGCAGCACGAGCAGCACCAGTCCGGAGACGAAGATGCCCTGCGCGGCGGCGATCGGCAGGGTGCGGTAGACGACGAGCTGGGCGCCGAAACCGGCGGCGAGGGCGAGGGAGCCGCCGATCCACAGGGGGCTGCCGAGGACCAGGCGCACCAGCCGGGCCGGCTGCCGGATGCTCACCTCGGGGAGCGAGGTGAGCGCCCGCTTCTCCAGCACGAACCCCAGGCTGTACAGGGTGTTCGCCAGCAGGGCCGCGGCCACTCCCCACCACATGGGCTACGTCCTCCGGGCGTGCAGCAGCAGGATCGAGGCGAGCTGCGGCCGGGCGCAGGCCAGCCGGTCCAGCGGGCGCAGCGGGCGCGGCACACCGTGGAAGGGAGCGCCCTCCAGCCGTACGACCGTGAACCCGGACGCGGCGACGAACTCCCGCAGCGCGCGCGGGGTGTACAGCCGCAGGTGCCCCACGACCTCCTTGCCCGGGCGGCCGTGGATGCCGCGCAGGCTGACCTCGGAGAAGACCGGCTGCACGCCCGCGAGCAGCAGGGCCCGGTTGTACCAGGCGGCCAGGTTCGGCGTGGACAGCATCAGATGGCCGCCGGGGCGCAGCACGCGGCGGATCTCGTCCAGAGCCGCGTCCGGGTCGACGAGGTGTTCGATCACCTCGCTGAACAGCACGGCGTCGGCCGAGCCGGACGCGAAGGGCAGCCCGCCGCCGGTGAGTTCGCCGCGCACCGCGTACGGGACGCGGGTGCGGGCGCGCCGGAGCGCGTCCTGGGACCAGTCGACGCCGACGATGCGGTGGCCGGGCAGCAGGGGCGCGGCGGTGGCCGCGGCGGTGCCGTCGCCGCAGCCGATGTCCAGGACGGTCCCCGGGCGGCTCGCGGCCGGTCCGAGCGCCCGGGCCAGCATCCGGGCCTGGCGCAGGCTGCGCGGGGTGCCGGAGGCGACGGGGACGGCCGGGTTCTCGTAGAAGTCGCGCAGGTCCTTCGGGTGGGGCGCGGTGCTCGGTGCGGCCGTCATGACGTGGCCTCCGTGGTGTGCAGGTAGTGCTCGAACAGGTCGCGCAGGTGGGCGCCGTCGCCGGGGCCGAGCAGGGCGCGGGACCAGCGCAGGGCGAGGTGCAGGCGGCCGGCCGTGGAGGCGGTCGTCACGGTCAGGCCGCGCGGCATCCGGGCCGGTGCGGAGAACCAGACGGCGTGCGCGCGGCCCGCCTCCTCGCCGAAGTCCAGCGGGTACGGGATCCGGCCGATGTTGCTGAGCAGGGTCGTCGACGTCCAGGGCGCCGCGGCCCGGCGCAGGGCGCGGGTGAGGGCGGCCCGGGCGGCGACCGGCGCCCACGGCGTGGTCAGGAGCGTGGCGCCGTGGCCGAGTTGCGGGCGGGGCAGGGACTTCAGCGCGCGGGTGCGTTCCGCGGTGCGGCGCAGGAGGACGGGCAGGTCCGGGTCGCGCAGTTCCCGCGGCGCGAAGGGGACCTCCACCAGGCGGGTGCCGTTGCCGATGGGCATCGAGGTGTCGCGGGGCCGGTCGTCCACGGGCATGGTGATGCGCAGCGGGCGGGGCCGGGCGCCGTGCTCCCGGTTCCAGTGGGCGATGGTCAGGGCCGTGGTGACCATGAGCTGGTCGTTGACGGTGTAGGGGGAGCCCTTGGGGCGCTGCGGCAGGGCCAGCTCGGTGACGAGCACGCCGTTGCCGGGGGACGGCTCGGGCGTGCCCCGCGCGACGCGGGCCGGGGGCGCCCAGTTGGCCGGGGTGTCCGGGGGTTCCTGGTGCGGCTCGGCGGGGCGGACCGGGGGCGCGGCGGGGGAGTTGTCCCTGCCGCCGTACAGTTCGGCGGCCGTCGCGAGGATCCGCAGGCAGGCCGGGCCGTCGAGGGCCGTGTGGTTGATGGTGAGGAGCAGGACCGAGTCCACCACCTCCAGGCGTATCGGCGGCGACTGCGACAGCGGCGGGGCCTGCGCCAGGGCCCGGGCCCGGGCGTCCTGGAGGGCGCGGGGACCCGGCGGGGCGAAGGACACCACCTCCACGTCCGGCTCGCGCGTCAGCTCCCACTCGTAGCGCCGCCGGTACCACGGCCCCGGCGCCTCCCGCATGAGGATGCGCGGGTGCCGGTGCAGCGCCTCCAGGAACGCCTTGCGCAGGCGGGCGTGGTCGAGGGGGCCGGGCAGGTGCACCTCGATGTGGACCGTCTCCGGCTCCTCCTCCTGCAGGCAGTGCCGGGAGACCTCGTCCACCACCGGGAACGGGACGCGCACCGGTGTCGTCATACGGCCTTGCCCTCCCCGGGGTCCGTCCTCGGCAACGGCCGCGTCGGCGCCTGCGCTCCCGGCCGCTCGCGCAGGCTCACGAGTGCCGCGAACAGGCCGGTCAGGGCCAGGAGCTGGGCCACGTGCCCGAAGGCGCCCCCGCCCGCGCCCACCGGTTCACCGGCCCCGAAGGCCGCGGCGATCCCCGCCCCGGCCAGGGCGGCGAACGCCAGCGGCACCAGCAGCGCGTGCCGCCGCGCGGCGAGCAGCGCCAGCGCCGGGACGAGCAGCGCCAGCCACCCCGCGATCACCACGCCGGCCAGCGTCAGGGCCACCGCGCCGAGCCACAGGCCGGGCAGCGGCGGCGCGGGCTGCGGCGCGTCGGGGTTGGGGGCGCGGCGGCGCCACACCGCCAGGCCCAGCAGGGCCGCGATGCCGACGCCGCTGCCGATCAGCCCGATGTCGTAGGTCGTGGCCGGCTCGTAGGACAGCTTGACCGCGCCGCCCGCCCCGGCCGGGATCCGCCAGCCCTGCTGCCAGCCGTCCAGCCGGACCGGGGTCAGTTCCCTGCCGTTCAGCGTGGCCCGCCAGCCGTCGTTGAAGTTCTCGTACGTGGTCAGGTACGAGGCCGCTCCCGAGCCGACCGTCACCTCGCGCCGGTCGCCCAGCCAGTCCCGGACGCGCAGGTCGCGCCCGGCCGCCGCGGCCCCGCTCACCGCCCCGCGGGTCAGGGTCACGTCGGTCAGCGCCAGCGGCCCCGCGTCGCCGCCCTCCAGCCGGTGCTCGCCCGCCGCCAGCCGCACCTCGGCGTCGCCGCGGCCCTCCTGGCAGAGCGTCACCGCCACGCCCCGCCGCTCCACCAGGTCGCGCACGGTGCCCTTCGCGCTCGTCTGGTACAGCTCGCCGTCCAGCGCCACGTCCGGGCCCTTGCCGCACGGCAGGGAGAAGGCGCGGGTGCCGTCCGGCTGCGGGGTGCGGTACTGGTCGAGGGAGGGGATGTAGGCCTCGGTGAGGCCCACCGGCAGGCGCAGGTCCTCGTCGGCGACCGGGTTGTGCAGGGTCAGCCGGGCCGTCTCGGTGATCGTGATGTCGAGCCGGTCGGTGGTGATCGGCGGGAAGCGGACCCAGCCGTTCTCGTCGACCCCGGCGATGGCCGCGCCGTCCGGGGAGCTGATGTGCACCTTCGAGGCGCGGGTGGACAGGCCGCCCGCGGGGGCCAGGACCAGCTCGCCGACCGGCTGCTCGCCCTCCCAGCGCAGGTGGATCGTCGGCCGGTCGCCCGCGATCCACGCCGTCGTCAGGTCGCCGTCGGTGAGGTTGCGCGCCCCGATGCCCGCGCCGAGCCGTGCCGTGGAGTCGGCGGTGGCGACGATCCGGGCCTGCTGCTCCGGCGCCACCTCGTACAGCAGCTCGTCGAGTGCCGCGCCCGGCACCGGCACCGCGCGCGCCTTCACCTCGTACGTCCCGGCGGCCGGGGTCGTGAAGCGGCGGTGCAGGCCCGCCTCCGTGCCGGTCGGGGACAGGCCGGTCGGGTCGGCGGCGCGGTGCAGGGAGACGACGGTGGCGGCCGCGGTGGCCTCGTCGGCGTCGGACGGCAGCCGCAGCAGCCGCGTCACCTGCACGTCCGGCAGGTCGATCTCGGAGAAGCCCGCGCCGGTCAGGCCGGCCCGGCGCTCCACCGAGTCCACGATCGTCAGCTTCATCCAGCGCGTCGCGCCCTCGGGCGCCTTGATCCGCTGCGTCCTGCCGTTCGGCTGGAGGAAGCCGGTCCGCTCGCCCTTCTCGGTCTCCACCCGCACCTTCGTCGCCGCCGCCCGCACGCCCTCCTGCGGCAGCGGCGTGACCTCGAACGAGGACGGCATGGTGTAGGTGCCGGTGAAGCCGATGCGCAGCCACTGCCCGTCCGGCGTGTCCGGCGAGCCCTCCGTCCAGGCGGTGTCCGGGTTGCCGTCGAAGGCGTTCACCGGGTCGTACTGCGGCAGGTGGAACAGCCAGTTGCCGTAGGAGGACGCCGACACCGAGCGCGCGCCGCGCAGTTCGGCGACCGTCTGGTGCTCGGCGCCCTCGGTCGGCAGAATCTGCCGCGGCTTCTCGCCCGGGTCCTGCTGCGCGCCGGACGCGTTGCGCTCGTCGCGCGTGTACGTGTACGAGGTGTTGGCGTTGACCAGCCCGAACCGGGTGTCGGCCCGGCGCAGCCCGTCGCCCACCACCTGCACGGCCGGGGTGCCGAGCCCCGGGTGGTGGTCCCCGGTCAGCACGGTGGCGCGGCCGCGCAGCTCGGAGGCGAGCGGCAGCAGCGCCTCGGGTCCGCCGGAGACCACGGCCGTGTCGGCGACCGGGGTCAGCCCGGCCTGCCCGGGCCGGACGACGTCCGGGCCCGCCGGACGGTAGATCTCCACGGCCCGCTGCCGCGGGTACAGCCCCTCGACCTGGAGCGGGGCGTCCTGCGCGATCCGGCCGCCGGTCATCACCGGGCCGAGTCCCGTGACGCGCTCGTACCCGGACTGCTCCAGGGTGCGCTTGACGGTCGCGGTCGGCACGGCGCCGATCTGGTCGGGGTCGAGGTCGTTGCGCACGACGACGTAGTACAGCCCGGCCCGGCTCAGGTAGTCGGCCAGGCCCGGCACTTCGCCGCCGGACAGCAGGGCCTGCTCGACGGCGTCCATCGCACGCCGGTTGCCGGGCGTGCCGAACGGGACGTAGTCGCGCTGCGCCCAGCGCGACTCGGCGAGCACGTCGAGCGGCTGGTCGATGGGGGAGCCCCAGGTGTAGACGCCGTGCGCGGTGGCCGGGACGACCAGGGCGCGCGAGTCCGGCGAGTACTTCTCCAGCCAGTCGGCCGTGGCCTGCCAGTAGGTGGGCAGCTTCTGGAAGGAACCGGGGCTGAGGATGGAGCCGTTGAGGTACGGCCACAGCAGACCGGGCAGGACCAGCACGGCCGCGATCAGCGGCGCGAACCGCCGGCCGCGCACCGGCCGGGCCCCGCGCCGCTCGGCGGCCACCCCCACCAGGTGGGCCAGGCCCAGCACGAGCGCCAGCGCCAGACCCGTCTGGAACTTGTAGATGTTCCGGAACGGCGACAGCCACCCGTCCAGCCAGCCCTGCACCCCGTCGTGGAACGGCGCCCCGAACGCCCCGCCGTACCCGGCGAGCAGCACCAGCGCGGTCACCAGCACCGTCAGCACCAGCCACCGCCGCTCGGGCACGTCCCGCCGGGCGAGCCCGGCCAGCCCCAGTCCGGCCGCCAGCGCCGAGCACAGGATCACCAGGACGGAGGAGGCCACGGTCCAGCCGGCCGGCAGCCAGGCCTCACCGAAGTGCAGATAGGCGACCCAGTTCCCGGCGCCGCGCAGCGCCTCGGTCGCGGACATGGTGTCCGTGGTGGTCCGCGCGGTCTCTATATAGGGGAGGAAGTTCTCGCCGTAGACGCCGAGCAGCAGCAGCGGCACCCACCACCAGGCCGTCACCACGATCACCGCGGGGGCCCACCAGGCGATCAGCTTGCGCATCCGCGGCCCCGGCGGCCGGGACAGCAGGTACAGCCCGGCCGGCAGCAGGGACGCCAGCGTCGCCGAGGCGTTCACCCCGCCCATGAACGGCACGAGCAGCGCCGAGCGCAGGGCGGCGACCCGGGCCGTGTACCGCTCGTCCGTCAGCGGCAGCAGCACCCACGGCAGGAACGCGCCGGGCAGCGCGGCGGCCGACGTGGAGCCGATGACGGTCGTGAACAGCGGCCACAGCGCGTAGGCCGCGGCCGCGAGCAGCCGGGACGCCGGACTGCCCACCCGCAGCCGCTCGGCCAGCCGCAACGCGCCCCAGAAGGCGACGGACACGACGACCGACAGCCACAGCCGCTCCGCCAGCCACACGGGCAGCTGGACGAGGTCGCACAGCCAGTAGAACGGCAGCATCGGCCACAGATAGCCGACGTACTGGTCCTGGATGCCGCCGAACCCGGCCCGGTCGTGCCACAACTGCCCCAGGTCGGCGAGGAACTGGCCCGGGTCGGTGGTCACCCCCAGCTTGGTGTCGAACGTCTGCCGCCCCGGCTGCACCGCCAGGAACAGCACGAACACCACGGCCCAGAAACCCAGCAGCCAGCGCCGCGACCGGGGGCCGTCGGGCGGGCCCGACGCGGTCGCGGTGGTGGGGACGGCTGCCGGGGGAGGAGCCTGGACCGTGGTTGTCATGTAGGACACCGCCGCAGGATGAGGAGGAGGTTCCAGGTGGCGAACTCGCGGATCCCGGGCGCCTTGACGACGGCCTCCGCGAGGAAGGGCCAGTAGCGGGAGCGCGCCGAGACGACCGTGACGTCGTCCCGGGCCCGCACCTGCCGCAGGGTGGAGCCGATGTGCACCGCGAACAGGTTCTCGCCGAGCGTGTGCTTGGCGGGCCTGCCGGTCCGCCGGGCGTAGCGGGCCCGGGCCCGCTCGGCACCGAGGTAGTGCCACGGGGCCCACTCGTGCCCGCCCCAGGGCGACAGCCAGTTGGTGAACGACACGTAGATCAGCCCGCCGGGCCGGGTCACCCGGGCCAGCTCACTGAGGAACGTCTCCGGGTCGGCGACGTGCTCCAGCACGTTGGAGGAGAAGGTGACGTCCGCGACGCCGTCCCGCAGCGGGAGCAGGTACCCGTCGGCGACGACCGCGCCGTCGGGCGGCTTCTCGCCCAGCTCGGCCATGTCCGGTTCGAAGAGGTAGGCATGGGCCCCGCGCCGCCGGAACTCCGCGGTGAAGTACCCGCCGCCCCCGCCGACGTCCAGGACGGTACGCCCGGCCACGGGCCCGTCCCAGGCCTCGACCTGGTCGACGGCGTCCCGGGCGAGCAGGGAGTAGCAGGCCCCGGGGTCGTCCTGTTCGCGCAGGAAGGCACGGAACAGGGTCAGGGAGCGCCGGAAGGAGGGGTCCTTGTAGGGGGCCGCTCCCGCAGGGCGCGGGGCGGGGACGGGTGCGGATCCGCCCCGGGGGCGCGGGGGCGGCGTCACGGCCCCCAGCCCCTCACCGCCTCCGCGGCCACCACCCGGAACTGCCGCACGGTCCGGTCCCACCGGAACTGCGCCGCCCGCTCCCGGGCTGCCTTGCCCATCAGCTCGCGCCGCCGCGCGGACAGCGCCAGCGCGCACCACGCCGCGGCGAACGAGGACTCACCGCGCGCCAGGATGCCGGTCTCGCCGTCGACCACGGAGTCCTTGAGCCCGGGCACGTCGAAGGCGACACTCGGCGTCTCCCGGGCCGCCGCCTCCGTCACGACCAGGCCCCACCCCTCCACGGCGGACGGGTGCAGCAGCAGCCAGGCCGCGCACAGCAGCCGGTGCTTCTCGGCCTCGGAGACGTACCCGGTGAACTCCACACCGGGTCCGGCCATCCGTTCCAGCCGCTCGCGCTCCGGCCCGTCCCCGACGATCACCAACCGCCCGCCGGTCACCGGCCGCACCCGCTCCCACAACCGCAGCAGCAGATCGATCCGCTTGTACTCGACGAGCCGCCCGACGGCGACGAACAACGGCTCGGGCGAGCGCTCGGCGCGCGGCCCCGGCTCCTCGACGCCGTTGTGCACGACGCGGATCCGCTCCCGCTCGACCCCGATCGCGCGCAGGGCGTGCGCGGTCGAGGACGACACGGCGACCAGCAGGTTGCGCTGCTGCGCGCCCGTCAGTGCCCAGTGTTCGAGCCTTCGGCCGAGGCGGGCCGCCGGCGCCAGCGGGCCGCCGAACCGCATCTTCCACAGGTCCGTGTGGACGTGGTTGACCAGGCACAGGGTCGGTCCCCGGTGCCACAGCGGCGCCAGGTAGGGCATGCCGTTGCACACCTCGACCAGCAGGTCGCAGTCACCGACCTGGCGGGCGAAGGCCGACCGGGCACGCAGGTAGTGCCCGTACGGGCCGCCCGCCGAGACGACCCGGTAGTCGCGGAACGCCGCGGGGCCGCCGCACAGCAGGGTCACCTGGTGACCCAGCCGGGTCAGCCCGTCGGCGAGCTTGTCGACCAGCAGCTCGGAGCCGCCGGCGGAGGGATTGTCCAGATCACGATGGGCGAGGAAGACGATCCGGCGCGGCTGTGGGGGGAGCGCCGGAGGGTGCTGCGGCGCGTGGGGGGACGCGGTGCGCAGCGTGGACGGTACGTGCTGGGGCATCGGTGCTCCAACTCGTCTCGGGGTGCGGAACTCGGTGGGGAAAGCCGGGGGTGGGGTCGTCGGGGAGGGGCCGGCCTGTGGGGGGCCTGAGCTCCTCCTGGGAGGGGAGTGTGGACGGGGTGTGCTCGGGTGGGGTTGGACAGTTTTCGCCCGGACGAACTCCACGGCTACTCACCGGCGTGACAATTTCCGGCTTTGTTAGAGCTGACGTCACATCACATCGTGAGCGTGGGCTGGGGCGTACGGGGCGTATCGGACGGAGCGGGCTGCTCCGGCTCCTTCCGCCCACGGGCCACCAGAACGCCGCCCACCGCGGCGAGCACCAGACCGGCGATCCCGGCCCCGATCGGCAAGGTCGTCCCCACCAGCCGGAGCTGACCGCTGTCCCGCTTCGCCTGCCGCACCGCTTCCTTCTGCGTCGCCGTCGTGAAGGCGACCTTCTCGCTGTCCAGCAGCACCGCCGCGTCCTTCTTCCCGCCCGGCGCCCGCAGGGTCCGCTTCGGCCCGGTCTGCGCGTACAGCACCCGACCCGTGGCCTGGTCGACGACGAGCACGAAGCCGTGGTTGCTGTACCACTCCTCGGCCAGCACCTGCGGCCGGTCCGGCTGGTCGACGAGGGTGCCGGGCACCATCCGCGTGCCGGTCCGGGTCGGCGGCACCGAGCCGGTGAACTTGTAGCCCGTGTACCCCTGGACCTTCTCGGTACCCCGGTAGCGCAGCACGACCGTGTCGCCGAGGGTGTTGTCCCACCACTGGTAGGAGCGTTTCTGCACGTCGAAGGGGAACTTCAGGTACGCCTCGCCCTCGATGTGGGGCTTCTCCCCGCAGCAGTGCACCGGCCGGGTGGTCCTGCGGTCCATCACCCAGCGGTGCGGCACGAAGTCCAGTGCGTCGTGCGGATCGGCGGCCGGCAGGGACTTGTCGGTGTCGACCGTGGTCGTCACGTCCCAGACGGCGTTGCCGCTGCGTTCGCTGTCCGCGACGTTGCCCCGCACGCGCTGGGTCACCGTGATCTTCCGGTCGGGCACCGTCTCGATCCGGTCAGTGTCGAAGACGCTGCCCCGGCCTTCGTAGACGGCGGTCGTGTCGATGTCGATCGGGTTCACCGCGGCCCGCGGCTGCACGTACCAGGCGAGCAGGGGTGCCAGTACCAGCAGGAACGTACCGAGACCCAGCAGGACCAGGGAGAAGGGAGAGGTTGTACGGCGCATCCGGGCACTCCAGTGGCTTGGGACGGCTCGACGTACGAGAGGACCGGCACGGCGGCGGATGCGCGCGTGCGGCTGGGCCGGGAACCGTAGGCGGCTCTTGACGGGGTGTCAATGCTTGTCGAGACTGGGCGGGACAGGCAGGGACGGGGTGCCGGGTGGGGCGACCTCCGGACGATCTCCGGACGTATCCGGACAGAGAGGCTGACCCTGCGATGTCCAGACTGCTCGCTGCCGCGCTGACCATGGCGCTCGCCGCCGCCCTCGCCGTGGGGGCCGCGCTGGGCGTGGTCGCGCTGCTCGAAGCCACACCCGACCAGCCGAACACGCCCTTGATCACCTACGAGCGTGCCGGGCAGGGGAGCTGACGGATGACGGCCGCCCGCACCGGAACCGTCACCACCCGCTCGGCCTGGCACGACGTACCGCGCTTCCAGGTGCGCCGGTTCGCGGCGATCGCCATGGCCGAGGCGCCCGATCTCGCCGAGGAGATCCTCGCTGAGATCCAGCGCGAGTACCCGCACCTGCCCGTCGTCCTCGACGACTCCGGCGAGCCGATGGCCCTGGTCGGCATCCGCCGCGCCATCGAGGTCTTCGTGCAGCACCTGGAGAACTCGGAGGGCCGCCCGACCGTCCCGCCCGGCGTCTTCCAGGACTTCGGCCGCGGCGAGGGCCTGAACGGCCGCTCCCTGGACTCTTTGCAGGCCATCTACCGCATGGGCGTACGCCTGGCCTGGCGCCGCTTCGCCGACATCGGCCAGCGCGTGGAGATCCCGCCCCCGGCGATGTACGAACTCGTCGACGCGGGCTACGAGTACCTGGACGGACTGGTCGACCAGTCCGTGCGCGGCTACGCCGAGGCGGCGGCCCGCCAGGCCGGCGAACGCCTGCGGCTGCAACGCCGCCTCATGGAACTGCTGCTGGCCGAACACCACCGCGGCGACCCCACCGAGGCCTTCACCGAACGCGCCGCCCGCATCGGCTGGCCGCTGCCCGAGAAGGTCGCGGTCGGCGTCCTGCTGCGCCCGGCCCGCGAGGCGATGGCCCCCGCCGTCGGCCAGGGGGTCCTGCTCGACATGGAGTACGAACAGCCCCGCATGGTCGTCCCCGAGCCGGACGCGGCCGGCCGCCACGAACTGCTGCACCGGGCCCTGACCGGCTGGTCCGGCGCGATCGGCCCGCCCGTCCCGCTGGCGGACGCGGCGAAGTCGCTGCGCTGGGCCGAGGCCGCGGTCCGCCTGATGGAACGCGACCTGCTGCCCTCCGGCGAGGTCCTGCACTGCACCGAGCACACCGAGGCCCTGGTCCTCCTCCAGCCCGAGGAACTGATCGACGACCTGGCCCTGCGCTGCCTGGCCCCCCTGACCCACTGCGGCCCCACCCACGGCCGCCGCCTCGCCGAGACCCTCCTGGCCTGGCTGGAAACCCGCGGCGGCGCCCCCGAGGTCGCCGCCCGCCTGGGCGTCCACCCCCAGACGGTCCGCTACCGCCTCCGCCAGATCCGCGAACTGTGGGGCGACGAGATAGACGACCCGGACCGCCGCTTCGAACTCGAACTGGTCCTGCGGGCGCAGCGGCTGCGGGGGGAACTGGGGGCGGTGCGGGGGCGGCGGTAGGGCGGCCGGTGCGCCCGGCGGGACCCACCGCCGCCGCACCGTCACACCGTGGCGCGCTCCTTCGCCGCGGCCCGCCCGGACGCCGGGGCGTCCAGGTGGACGACCACCGACGTGTAGAAGCGGTGCACGGCGTCGTCGACGCTGCGGATGAAACCGGACTCGGCGTTGCCCCGGCCGCTGCCCATGCCCTTGAACAGGGACAGCCGGAAGCCCGTGATGCGGGTGGCGCTGTCCTTCGGCAGCAGATCGGCCGGTTCGGGGCGCAGCCGCTCCAACGTGCCCCGGGGGCCTTGCGCCTCGCCCTCCACCAGCGTCTCGACGTGCAGGTCCGCCGGTGCCTCGGCGAGGCGGCGGATCAGGCGTTTGGCCCAGGTCAGCGGATAGCCCTGCTCGGGAGCCGGGATCTCGACGGAGGTGCGCAGCTTGGCGGTCCGCAGGTCGGCGCTGATGCCGAGCAGACCGGGCGCGCCCTCGACCCGCAGCTCCGCCTGCAGCCTGCCCTCCAGGCACAGCTGGTCCGCCAGGCGGGCACGGCGGGCCCCGGGGTCGGTGCCGCGCCTGGTGCGCTGGGCGGGCAGCACCTTCTGCCCGAGTTCGCCGCCGAGCCGCAGGCAGACCTGGCGGACGAGCCGTTCCCAGCTCTCGACGACCTCCAGGGCGCGCGGGTCCCCCTGGCAGAGGGTCTCGTCATTGATGCCGTTGCGTACCGGCACCCAGGCCGAGCCCATGTTCTGGAAGCCGTGACAACCGGAGTTGTCGTGCTGGAGGTAGTGGAGCAGGTCCTGCAGGAGCCAGGTGCGTGCGGCGTTGCCGACACCCTCGTGCCGGATCAGCATCTGGGCCTGGTGGGCCACTTCGGCCCAGGACAGATGCCACAGCGCCACCTGGTGCTTGCGCCGCCGGTCGATCTTGACGTCGACCAGCGGGCTGCCTTCCAGCGCCACGTCGTTCGACAGCGTGATCACGGCCTCGTAGCCCCGCCGGGCCGCGATGTCCATGTAGGCCTGCACCTGGTCGGACTTGAGCGGGTTGCCGTTGGTCTTGGTCTCCACGAGCGCGGTCCACAGCTTCCCGGCGCGCTCGACGCGGATCACCCCGTCGGGGCGCCGTGGTGTGTCCCCGTGCGGCAGGGAGACTTCGGTGAAGGTCTCCATGCGGCCGGACGGCGCACCGAACGGGGCGGTGATGCGCCGGCCGAACCGGGGCACCTGGGCCATCACCGACAGCAGCACGGAGGTGGCGCGCATCTCCCGGTCCCGGTCGCTCTTGAGCGTCGAGACCGGGAAGAGCCGGGCCTGCTTCCACGAGTCGTTCTCCGCCAGGCTCTTCGCGGGTGCCCTCGGCGGCGTGACCTTCTTCTTGGCCGTCCGGGGCCGGGCCGGCCGCTTCTTCGGTGCGGCTTCCTCGTCGGCCGGCGGACGTGGTGCCGGGACGGCCTCCAGGGTCGCCGGCGGCGGGGCGCCGGCCGCGGGGGCGGCGGGAACGGCGGGGTCCGCCGCGACCGCCGCCTCGCCCTCCGTCTCGGGCTCCGCCTCGTCGTCCTCGATGTCGACGCCGAAGTCCGTGGCCAGTCCCGCGAGGCCGCTCTCGTAGCCCTGTCCGACGGCCCGGAACTTCCACTCCTCGCCCCGCCGGTACAGCTCGCCGAAGATGATCGCGCTCACCGCGCCGGGGTCCTCGACGACGAACCGCAGGAGGCTCTCGCCCACCGCGTCGGCCAGCGTCACGCGCACGTCGTCCAGCTCGCCGAACCGGGCGCCCTCGTAGCGGCTCGCCGCCACGACGATCCGCTCCACGTCGGCCGGGACCGCGGTCAGGTCGAAGCTGATCCGGTCCTCGCTGCCGTCGTCCGTGGGCTCCTTGCCGAGCAACTGCACACTGCCGTCGGCGGCCACCGGGTTGTTGTAGAAGTAAAAGTCGGCGTCGCTGCGGACCTTGCCGTTCCCGTCGAGCAGCAGGACGGAGACGTCGGCGTCGCCCTCCCCGGTCGGGCTGGACCAGCCCAGGCTCACGATCGCGGAGCCCACGTTCTCGCTCAGGGCCGACAAGGACACGTTCGCGCCCATGGTCATGTCACGCACAGAAGAATCCCCCCACCTCTGCGACACCTGTGACGTGCCGCACACCGGCACTTTAATGTGCACGCAACGTGTTCGTGGGGTGCTCGTCGGTTTCCGCCCGCTCCCGCTCTCCCCATTGCCCGGGCAAACCTCTATGGCTAGCCTGTGTTCGTCATGCCGATCGCCTGTTGAAATCTCGAACGCGGGCGCTGAGAACACATTAGGGAGGGGGCCGGTCGTGGGACGACTCGTACCAGCCGTGACCCGGGCTCTCGACATTCTCGAGCTCTTTCTCGACGGGGACGGGACGCTCTCCGCCCCCGACATCGTGCGCAAGCTGCAGCTGCCGCGCACCACCGTGCACGAGCTGGTGACCACGCTCGCCGCCCGGAAGTACATCGTCCCCGTGCCCGGCCAGCCGGGACGCTACCGGCTCGGCGTGCGCCCGTACCAGCTCGGCGCCCGCTACGCCGAGCAGCTCGACCTCGCCGCCGAGGGGCAGCAGGTCGCCCGGTCGGTGGCCGAGACCTGCGACGAGACCGTGCACGTGGCGATCCTGGAGGACACGGACGTCATCTACATCGCCAAGGTCGACTCCACGCACGCCGTGCGGATGGTGTCGGCCGCAGGCCGCAGGCTGCCCGCGCACTGCACCTCCGTCGGCAAGATGCTGCTGGCCTCCCTTCCCGAGCACGAACTCGCCGCGCGCATCCCCGACGGCGCCGAGCTGGCCGCGATGACCCCCAACAGCATCACCGACCCGGCCGTCCTGCGCGAGGCCCTGGCCGAGATCCGTGAGCGGGGCATCGCCGTGGAGAGCCGCGAGTCCAACCCGGACGTCAGCTGTGTGGCGGCGCCGGTGCGCGACCGCGCCGGGCAGGTCGTCGCCGCCCTGTCGATCTCCGTGCCCATGATCCGCTGGAGCGAGGAGCGCCGGGCCGAGCTGGAGCAGCTCGCCGCGAAGGGCGCCGCCGAGCTGTCCGAGCACCTCGGTCACCGGAGCGTGGCATGACGCGGCCGTACGAGGTCGCCGTGCGCGCCGAGGCCGAGCTGGGGGAGGGCCCGACCTGGGACGCGGCGGCCGGGCGGCTGCTGTGGATCGACATCCTCGGCTCGCGCCTGCACACCTACGACCCGGTCACCGGGCGGCGCACGGTCCGCCGTACCGAGCAGCACGTCGGGGCGGTGAAGCCGCGCGCCGGGGGCGGTCTGGTGCTCAACCTGCGCGACGGGGTCGGCCTCCTCGACCCGGACGGCGACTTCCGCTGGCTGCACCGCGACCCCGTCCCCGGCCGGCGGGCCAACGACGCCGCGGTCGCGCCCGACGGCGCGCTGTGGGCCGGGACCATGCGGTACGACGAGGCGCCGGGGGGCGGGACGCTGTCCCGCGTCACCGGGGACGGTTCGGCCGAGGTCGTGCTCGACGACGTGACCGTCAGCAACGGCACCGGGTGGAGCCCCGACGGGCGGCTCATGTACTACATCGACACCCCCACCCGCCGCGTCGACGTCTTCGACCACGCGGACGGCCGGGTGTCCGGCCGCCGGACGCTCGCCGAGATCGAGGAGGGCGCCGGTTTCCCGGACGGGCTGACCGTGGACGCCGACGGATGTGTGTGGGTGGCCCTGTGGGAGGGCGCGGCGGTGCGGCGGTACACGCCGCGGGGCCGGCTGGACCGGGTGATCGAGCTGCCGGTGCCGTTGGTGACGGCCTGCGCGTTCGGCGGGGCCGGGCTGACCGACCTGTACGTCACGACGGCGCGTACGGGCTTGGGCGAGCCGCCCGCGCTGGCGGGCTCGCTGTTCGTGGTGCCGGGGGCGGGCAAGGGCCTGGTCGAGCCCGCGTTCGCCGGTTGACCGGGAGAAGGAACCAGGGAACCAGGGAACGAGGGAGCAGGGGCCGGGGCGACGGCCCCTGCCGGCTCAGCGGCCCGTTTGGTCCAGCCGCCGCAGGATCTCCCGCTCGTCCTCCGTCAGCGGCGCCCCCACCGCCGCCGGCAACGGCGGCCCGCTCAGCGTCGCCAGCACCGTCGAGGGCCGCAGCAGCCGCGCCGGACCCGTCGTCATGCTCATCACGTCCCACACCGCCGACGCCGCCGTGAACGAGCCGGTCGCCGTGCGGATCATGCGGCGGGTGTACGCGGTGACCAGACGGTCGGCGGCCCCGGGCGAGCCCCCGCGCGTCCCGGGGTACCAGACGTCCTGGCTCACCGCCATCGTCCACGCGGCCTCCACCGGCCTGGCCGCCCGCCGCTGCACCCGCCGGGCCAGCCCCGGCTCGTCGAGGCCGGACCGCCGCAGCTCCCGGTCCAGCGCACGCGCGCCCAGCGCGGCCACGGACATGCCCTGCCCGTAGGCGGGGTTGAACGTGGCCAGCGCGTCACCGAGGACGACGAGGCGGTCGGGCCAGGAGCGCACCTTCTCCAGGTACCGGCGGTGATTGCTGGTGCTGCGGCTGACGTGGACGTCGGTGAGCGGCTGTGCGCCGGAGATCAGCCGGCCCACGATCGGGTCGGGCAGGTCCAGGGTGTACCGCAGGAACGCGTCCGGATCGGAGGGCGGTTCGCCACCGCCCCGGGTGCCGGCGAGGCTGACCATCCAGCGGTCGCCCTCGATGGGCAGCACCATGCCGCTGCGGCCGGGGCGCCCCCGATACGGATCGGCCTGCACCATCGTCAAGGGGAAACGATCCGCCCCCTCGGGCGTGCGGTACAGGCGGGTGGCGTTCACCAGGCCGGCGTCCACCGTCTTCTCGCGCACGTCGTCGACGCCGAGCCCCGCCAGCCAGGTCACGATCCGCGAGCCCCGGCCGCTCGCGTCCACCACGAAGTCGGCGGCGAGTTCCTCGTCGCCGGCGGCGGTCGACAGCCGCACCCCGGTCACCCGCTGCCGCGACCCCGTCAGTTCCAGCACCCGCGCCTTGCGGATCACCACCCCCGTGCTGTCCAGCACGGCCCCCCGCACCGCCCAGTCGAGCAGGGCCCGGGTGCAGGTCAGCATCCGCGGTCCGGGGTGGCGCCAACGCCGGAACCAGCCCTCGGGCGTGAGGGCGACCATGCCCGAGCCGAGCGGTATCTCGTGCGCCCCGGCGGCGAGCAGGTGCTTGCGCATGCTCACGCCCGGCACCAGGTCCTCCATGGAGGCCAGGCCGCCGGCCATGAGGAGGTGCGCGTGACGTCCCTGCGGCAGGCCCTTGCGGTGCTCGGGCCCCTCCGGCAGGTCGTCGCGGTCGAGCACGATCACCTCGTCCGCGACGGCGGACAGGGCCGCGGCGGCCAGCATGCCGGCCAGACCCGCACCGATGACGACAGCTCTACGCGACATGCGACTCCTCGCACTCAGCCATGAAGGCTCCTTCGCCCCCCTGGTGAGGGGGCGTTCCCCGACGTCCGGCCGCGGCCGTGCAGCGCGCAACACCGGCCGCAGGCACCGGTTTCCAGCCACGCGGGCCTCGTTCCGGACGGCTCTCACCGTACCTTCACGTACCGTGCCCGCGACCCCCCGTGCGGGTCCCGCCCCGCAGGCGGCCGGACGCGGCGTCAGCCGGTGAGCGACCTGCCGTCCGCGTGGTCGTACGCCAGGGCGCGGATCGCCCGGAGGTCCTCCGTGCGGCGCAGGGCCCGGGACACGGCGCCGATCTCGCGCAGCAGGTCGGTGGTGTCGTGGGCTCCCGTGTCGTCCTCCTCCCGTGTCCGGTGCCGGGCGTCGGCCGCGTCCAGGATCGCCGCGGTGGCGGCCAGTGCCTTCGCCCGGTCGGGCGGGTGGCCGAGGGCGAGGGCGGCGTCGTGGAACCGTGCCCGGCGGTCCTCGTCGACGTGCCGGGTGAGCGGCAGCAGCACGTCGCGGATGAACGTCTCCCGGCGCACCAGCCGCAGTTCCGGCGTCGCGCGCAGCAGGAACGGGACGCCCGCGCCGTTGACGGTCTTCATCAGCAGGTACAGCGGCCGCAGTTCGTGGTGGGCGAGCCGGACGTGCCAGCGGCCGTGCAGGTACTGCCCGGCGTGCGGGAGGATGAAGCCGATCGCGATGAGCACGGCGGACAGGCAGGCGAGCGGCGGGGCGACGGCCGTGCTCAGCCAGTCCACGTCCCGTCCGCACCAACGGGCCACCACCGCGCTGATCTTGGCGGCGTCGAAGAGCAACTGGGCCGCGTAGCCCACGCCGAGGAACTTCAGCCCCCAGCGCAGCAGCGAGTCGAGCCCGTCCGTGCGGACCCAGTTCCAGATCAGCCCGTTGGTGACCAGGGCGGCCACGGTGTGCGCGAGCAGGTAGAGGACGATCACCTCGCGCATGTACGGGGTGTTCGCGTAGTAGGTGTCGAGGTCCCGCAGCCGCTCCACCGGCACGTCCGCGAGCGCGAACAGCACCCACATCGCGACGATCACACCCGAGTAGACCACCACGACCCCGCGCATCGCCCGCCGGGTGCGCTCGGAGCGGTCGGACAGGCCGTTGCGCCAGGAGATGATCAGCAGCAGGCAGAAGGCGCAGAACGCGGTGAGCAGCGAGTAGACCCAGGGGCCCGAGAAGTTCGCCACCCCGGTGAGCCGGTTGACCCGGGCGATCGTCGACGGGGCGACGAAGACGAACACCGCGCAGGCGAGCAGCAGCAGTCCGCCGACCGCGCGCAGCATCGGGTCCTTCCAGAGCCGGATGATGCTCGGCAGCTTGATGGCCAGGGCGGCGGCCAGGACCCCCGCCGGGATCCACCAGAAGTTCGGGTAGAACTGGTTGACGAACTCGACCGGGGTCAGTGCCAGCGTCCTCACGGGGCGGCACCTCCTCGCGGTCCCCGGTAGTACAGCGAGCGCTGCACGGGTTCGAGGGGGACGTCGGGGCCGCGCCCGCCCGGCAGCAGCGTGCGGCATCCCGCGGCCAGCCGGTGCCCGAAGGCGTCGGCCTCGGCCTCGTCGCGTTCCCGGGAGCCGTTGCGGGCGGCCACCGCCAGCGCGACGTCCTCCCAGCCGGGCCGGTCGGCGAACGCGTGGGCCGCCGCCGCGCCCGCGCCCCGGTGATGCCCGTGCCCCGCGTGCAGGTGCCACAGCTCGTGCCCGAGGATGACCAACTGCTGTACCGCCTCGGCCCGTTCCTCCACGATGACCAGGTCGAAGTCCTGGAACTCCACCCACAGGCCGGTCACTTCGATCTCGTCCGGGAAGCGCTCGAACCGCAGCTCCACGGGCCGCCCGCCGCGCCGCGCGCTCATCTCCTCGCACAGCGCCCGGCACAACGACCGTACGTCGGCCGGCGCCTGGGGTCTCGCGCGGACCGCCGCGGTGAGGTCGGCGGCCAGACCGCGCATGGCCGCGCCGCGGCGCGAACGCCCGAGCGCGGCGGTGACCCGGGCGGCCATCGTCCGCGCGCCCGCGATGTCCATCGCTCCCCCTTCTCACCACCGGCCGGCGGCTTCGGCAGCCCGTCCGAGCCTACGCGCCCGAAAGTGTGCGCGTCATGCGATCCGACGTCCGATGTTCGACGGGGAACGACCGTTCGTGCTCGCGAAGCCCCGTCCAATCTCTGACCGGACCATTGACGCGCCCGCGCTTCGAACTTACGGTCCCGTTCGAAGTAACGAGCGACTATCGAAATACCGAACAATCCCGAACAACCCGTGGACATCGATCGTGAGGGCAGGGCATGGGACGACCTGACCTGAACCGCAGGCGGCTTCTCGGCGGGCTCGGCGGACTCTTCGTCGCGAGCAGCTTCGGCTTCGCCGCCCTCGGCACCGGAGCCGACGCGCTCGCCTCCGACGCGAGCACCCGCGTGCGCTACTGGAACCTCTTCAGCGGCGGCGACGGCGCCAACATGATCGCGATGCTGGACGCCTTCCGCGCGGACCACCCCGGCATCGCGGTGAAGGACTCCACCCTCCAGTGGGGCAACCCCTTCTACACCAAGCTCGCCATGGCCGCCGCGGGCCACCGCGCCCCCGACCTCGGCGTCATGCACCTGGGCCGCGTCACCGGCTTCGCGCCCGGCCGCCTCCTCGACCCCTGGGACACCGCGCTGCTGGCCGAGTACGGCGTACGGGAGGAGGACTTCAACCCCGCCCTGTGGAAACGCGCCGTCGTCGACGGCAAGCTCTACGCGCTGCCCCTCGACATCCACGTCCAGCTCTGCTTCTACCGCAAGGACGTGCTGCGGAAGGCCGGACTGCTCGGCGCCGACGGCCGGATGGTGCCGGTCGGCTCCCCCGAGGAGTGGTTCGACGTCCTCAAGGAGGCCAGGAAGGCCACCGCGAAGGGGCTGCAGACCATCGGCTTCTGGCACAACGACCAGAACTTCCAGTGGTGGTTCTTCGTCGCCTTCTACACCCAGCTCGGCGGCACCTGGTTCGACGCCGCCCGCACCGAGGTCACCTTCGACACCGGCAAGGCGGTCCAGGTGCTGGAGTTCCTGCGCCGGCACGTCACCGGCGGATTCGCCGACCCGGGCTTCGGGGGCGGCGCGGGCGCCGAGCAGTTCCTCAACGGCTCGCCCTTCGTCTGGGAGGGCAACTGGTCGGTGCCCGTCTTCTCCGGCGCGAAGCTCGACTACGGTGCCACCCCGCTGCCGCCCCTCTTCGGCAGGCCCGCCACCCACGCCGAGTCGCACGCCTTCGTCCTGCCGCACCAGTCCGGCCGCGGCGGCGCCACCAACGAGGCGGCACACCGGCTCGCCGCCTACGTCGTCCGCCACGCCCGGCAGTGGGCGGCCGGCGGCCACATCCCCGCCTACACGCCCACCCTGTCCACGGCCGCCTACCGGAAGCTGGACCCGCAGAGCGAGTACGTCTCCGCCATGGACCACCAGGCCAACGAGCCCAAGGTGTGGTTCGCCGGCTCCACCGGCATCCTCGCCCAGCGCGTCGGCCCGATCGTCGTCTCCGCCACGACCGGCTCCGCCGGGCCGGAGACCGCCGCCCGCCGCATGAAGAGCGCCCTCACCGGACTGCTCGCCACGAAGAACCCCATGGACGGCCGCACCGCCGCCGAAGGAGGTGCGGCCGCGTGATGGCGACCAGCGCCCAGACCCTCGCCGTACCCGCCCGCGCGCGCACCGCCGCCGCGGGCGCCTCCCTCCGCCGCAAGCAGGGCTTCCAGCACGGCGGCTGGTTCGTCGCCCCCTTCCTGGCCCTGTTCGCCCTGTTCGTGATCTGGCCGCTCCTCAAGGGCGTCTACCTCAGCTTCACCGACGCCAACATCACCGGCGAGGGCGCGAGCTTCGTCGGCCTCGACAACTACCGCGAGGCCCTGAAGGACCCGCTGCTGTGGGACTCCCTCGGCCACAGCGCCTTCTTCACGGCCCTGGTCGTGCCCTGCATCACCGTCCTGGCCTTCCTCCTCGCGATGCTCGCCCACCACATCGAACGCGGGAAGTGGCTGTGGCGGCTGTGCTTCTTCGCCCCGTTCCTGCTGCCGTCCACCGTCGCGGGCAACCTGTGGCAGTGGCTGTTCAACCCCGGCACCGGCATGGTCAACCACGTCCTCGGCCTGGAGACCCCCTGGCTGACCGACAAGTCCTACGCGATGCCCGCCATCGTGATCATGACCCTGTGGTGGACCGTCGGCTTCAGCTTCCTGCTCTACCTCGCCGCCCTCCAGGGCATCCCCGGCCACCTCTACGAGGCGGCCAGGCTCGACGGCGCCAACGCCTGGCACCGCACGGTCCACATCACCCTGCCGATGCTGCGCAACATCACCGGCCTCGTCGTCGCCCTGCAGATCCTCGCCTCGCTCCAGGTCTTCGACCAGGCCGTGGTGATGCAGGACTTCGGCCCCGGGCCCGAGGAATCGACCCGGACCTTCGTCCAGTTCACCCTCGAAGAGGGCTTCACCAGCTACCGCGTGGGCTACGCCTCCGCGATCTCCGTCATCTTCTTCGTGATCATCGCGGCCGTCGCCCTCGCCCGGATGTGGCTGCTGCGCAACCGTGAGGAGAGCGCCCGATGACCACCAAGGCGTGGAGCCCCGCCCAGATCGTCCTGACCCTCCTCGCGGCGGCCGTCTCGGTCGTCTTCCTGGCCCCCTTCGCCTGGGCCCTGTTCACCTCCCTCAAGTCGGAGACCGAGGCCGTCGAGGTCCCTCCGCACTGGCTCCCCGAGGACGTCACGGGCCAGGCCTGGCAGGCCCTCTTCGAGGCCGGCACCCTCACCAACTGGTTCGTGAACTCCGTGGTCGTCTCGGTCTGCGTGACGGCGGTGGTGCTGCTGGTCAGCGCGCTGGCCGGATACGGCTTCGCCCGCACCGAGTTCCGCGGCAAGAACGTGCTGCTGGGCCTGGTCATGGCGGGCCTGATGATCTCGCCCGCGGTGCTCGGCGTCCCGCTGTTCACGACCGTCCAGCAGATGGGCATGGTCGACACCTACTGGGGCATGATCCTGCCGCAGTGCGCGCCCGCCGCGATGGTCTACATCCTCTACAAGTTCTTCCAGGGCCTGCCGCGCGAACTGGAGGAGGCCGCCTTCATCGACGGCGCGGGCCGCTGGCGGGTCTTCTTCACCATCGTCCTGCCGCTCTCCCGCCCCTCCCTGGCCGCGGTCGGCATCTTCACCTTCATCGCCTCGTGGAACAACTTCCTCTGGCCGTACATGGTGACCAACAACCCCGACCTGATGACCATGCCGAACGGCATCGCGACCGTCATGAACTCCTACGGCATCCAGTGGGCCCAGCTGATGGCCGGCGGCCTGATGGCGGGCCTGCCCCTGATCATCGTCTTCGTCTTCTTCCAGCGGCAGATCGTGGCGGGCGTGGCCCACACCGGCTTGGCCGGGCAGTAGATGGCGCCCCGACAGGGGCGCGGGGAACTGCGCGACCGGCCACGAACCACCCGCAGACAAGACTGAACCCCGAAAGGCAAGCATGCACACCGCCCGCTTCACCCTCGACCCCGCCTTCACCGTCGGCGAAGTGAACCCCCGGCTCTTCGGCAGCTTCGTCGAGCACCTCGGCCGCTGCGTCTACACCGGCGTCTTCGAACCGGACCACCCCACCGCCGACGACAAGGGCCTGCGCCAGGACGTCCTCGCCCTCGTCCGCGAACTGGGCGTCACCGCCGTCCGCTACCCCGGCGGCAACTTCGTCTCCGGCTACAAGTGGGAGGACTCGGTCGGCCCCGCCGAATCCCGCCCCCGCCGCCTCGACCTGGCCTGGCACTCCACCGAGACCAACCGCTTCGGCCTGTCCGAGTACATCGGCTTCCTGCGCAAGATCGGCCCCCAGGCCGAGCCCATGATGGCCGTCAACCTCGGCACCCGCGGCGTCGCCGAGGCCCTGGAACTGCAGGAGTACGCCAACCACACCGGCGGCACGGCCCTGTCCGACCTGCGCGTGACCCACGGCGACAAGGACCCCTTCGGCATCCGGCTGTGGTGCCTGGGCAACGAGATGGACGGCCCCTGGCAGACCGGCCACAAGACGGCCGAGGAGTACGGCCGCCTCGCCGCCGAGACGGCCCGGGCCATGCGCCAGCAGGACCCCGGCGTCGAACTCGTCGCCTGCGGCTCCTCCAGCCAGTCCATGCCGACCTTCGCCGCGTGGGAGGCCACGGTCCTGGAGGAGACCTACGACCTCGTCGACTACATCTCCCTGCACGCCTACTACTGGCCCGAGGACGGCGACCTCGACTCCTTCCTCGCCTCCGCCGTCGACATGGAGTCGTTCATCGACAACGTCGTCGCGACCGCCGACCACGTGGGCGCGAAACTGAAGTCGAAGAAGAAGATCAACCTCTCCTTCGACGAGTGGAACGTCTGGTACCTGCCGGAGTGGGAGGCCCGCGCCAAGACCTTCGAGCAGCACGACTGGCCGGAGGCGCCACGCCTGCTGGAGGACAACTACAGCGTCACCGACGCCGTCGTCTTCGGCTCGCTCCTCATCGCCCTGCTCCGGCACGCCGACCGGGTCACCGTCGCCTGCCTCGCCCAGCTCGTCAACGTCATCGCGCCGATCATGACCGAGCCGGGCGGCCCGGCCTGGCGGCAGACCACGTTCTTCCCGTTCGCCCAGGCCTCGAAGTACGGCCGCGGCCAGGTCCTCGACGTGCGCGTGGACTCGCCGACGTACGCGACGCGCAAGTACGGCGAGACCGACCTGCTGCACGCCACCGCCGTGCGCGGCGAGGACGGCACGGTCACCGTCTTCGCCGTCAACCGCAGCCGCACCGAGCCGCTGCCCCTGGAGGTCGCGCTGAACGGGCTGGACCTGTCGTCGGTCGTCGAGCACAGCGCCCTCGCGGACGCCGACCCCGACGCCCGCAACACCCTCGACGACCCCGAGCGGGTGACCCCGCACGCGGTCGACGGCACCACCCTCCAGGACGGCACGCTGAGCACCGTCCTGGAGCCGCTGTCCTGGAACGTGATCCGGCTGGCGTGACGGCGCCCGGTCACACCGGTTTGACGGGCACCCCTCCGGCCGCGGCACCGAGCAGCGTCAGCCGCACGGTCCCCGGCCCGGAGGGGGTGGTCCCGTCGGACAGCACCGCCAGTGCCAGTGTGTTGGCACCACGTGTGCGCAGGATCCCGTTCGGCAGCACGAACGTGTGCTGCGGCCCCACGTCGTTGATGTACTGGCCGAGGTTCCAGCCGTTGAGGAAGATCTGCACGCGGTAGGCCCGGTCCGGGTCGTCGTCGAGGAGGAGGCCGACCGAGGCGTCCACGCCCGGGTCGACGTCCAGCCGGAAGCCGGTGCGGTACCAGGTGACGCCCTGCCGCCGGTCGGCCCGGGGCAGCTCGGTCTCCTTCCAGTCCCGGTCGTCGTGCTCGGGCAGGTGCCAGCCCTCGCGCTCGCCGTACAGCCCGCCGTTGTTCATGGGGCCGCGCACCGGGTCGGGCGCGGTGGCGCCCTGGATGCGCCAGGTCACCTCCGGTCGGGCGCCCTCGAAGGTGACGGCGGTCAGCCCGCGCGCGGCCTTGTGCGTGTCGCGCGCACCGCCGTCCATGTCGTGCTGCATCGGCCGCACGAGCACGGACAGCACGTGGCGTGTCCCGGGCCGCTCCTCCCGCAGCCGTTCGCGCAGTTCGTCCGGCAGGCCGAAGGAGGCCTGCGCCGTCCACGTCCCCCGCCGGGCGCGGTCCCGGCCGGGCACCGGCATGCGGTGGGTGCCCAGCGGTTCGCCGTCCAGCCAGGCCATCAGCAGGCCCTGCGTGCCCGTGCTGTAGGCGAGGGACACCGACTCGACGCCGCCCGCGCCCGTCCACGCGCCCCGGTACCAGACGTCGCCGTAGTGGAAGCCGTAGTCGTCGGCGAAGAGGACGGGCTGCCCGTCGGGCACGGGCGTGGTGCTGAAGGTGGTCGTGCGGTCGGCCGTCGTCCAGTCCGAGTCGTCGAAGTCCGGCTCCGCCTCCGGGTTCCCGGCGCGCCGCCGCCAGCCGGCCAGGGCGGGCAGGACCGGCCGGGTCACCCCGGGCAGCGGCCGCAGCGCGAGCAGGCTGCCGGAGGCGCTGATCCGCGTCGGCACCGGGCGCCCGTTCCACGTCACGTGGGTGATGCCGCGCGGGCCCCACACCTCCAGCCCGGTCGCGCCGATGGTGTCGCCGGTGAGGTGGACGGTGGAGCCGCGCAGCTCGGCCGAGCGCAGCAGGGCCGGGCCGTAGACGAGCAGCGGGCCGGACGGCGTCTCGTAGGGCCACAGGCGCAGGGCGGTCGCGTCGTCGGCGAACAGCACCAGCATCGGCGTGTCCACGCCGTCGCCCTCGACCCGCACCCGGCTCAGCCCGCCCGCGCCCAGCGGAGCGGTGATGTGCAGCTTGCCGAGGTTGTACGCCCAGGCCGGCTCCGCGTCCAGCCGCATGGGCGTCGGCTCGTCCGCGCACCGCAGCACGACCTGCGCCATCTCGCCGCGCCGCCCGGTGAACACGGCGATGTCCTGCCGCCCGGCGGTCAGGCTCAGCATGGGCTGCACGGTGGAGTGCACCAGCGTCCGCCGCCCGAGCCGCAGTCCGGCCGCGATCAGCTTGGCGTCCCGGGCCCCCACGGTGAGCGGCACGTCGATCCCGGCGTCCGGCAGCGTCGCGGAGACGGCCTCGCCGGTGTCGTTGCGCAGGACGTAGACGTGGGCGCCGGTGTCGGGGTTGGTCAGGTGGTGGACCCTGATCCGCTCGTCGGTGGCGCGCACCCGCTTCGCCGGGTTCAGCTTGGCCAGGTCGGGCACGTGCCGCAGCAACTGCCCGACCTGGTGCATCGGGGCGAGCTTCGGGGTGGCGTTGCGGGCCTCGTCGATCGCGGCACCGCAGTCGTACGACGTGTAGACCGTGGGCGCGGGCAGCCAGCCCCAGGAGGTGCCGCCGTACGTCATGGGGACGTTGTGCAGCGTGCTGCCGCCCGCGAGGTTGGTCAGGTGGAAGCGCCGTTCGTACGCGGCGTCCCGGATCCGGCGCGACTCGGCGTAGCCCTTGCCGCCGAACGAGGAGCCGCCCCACGGGTCGGACCGGCCCCCGGTTCCGAACGACCCGGGCGCCCAGCGCCCGTTCCTGCCCTTGTCGCCGGGGAGGAGCGGCACGTCGATGCCGTCGGCGCGGACCTTCTCGTACAGGTACGACATGTAGGCGCGCCCGGCCGGCTCGCCGACGTGCGCGTCGTACGCGTTCTCCAGCTGGTAGAGCAGCACCGTGCCCGTGCCACGGGTGAACAGGCGTTTGGCGACGACGGCGTTGACGGCGGTCAGCCACTCGTCGACGTACCGCAGGTAGGTCGGGTCGGAGGTGCGGGCCGTGCCGTCGGTGGCGGTCAGCCAGCCGGGGAAGCCGCCGGCGTCGACCTCGGCCTCGATGTACGGGCCCGGCCGCACGATCACGTACAGCCCCGTCTCGGCGGCCGTGCGCAGGAACAGGTCCAGGTCGCGCACGCCGGTGAAGTCGTACCGGCCGGGCGCGGGGGAGTGGTAGTTCCAGGCGACGCACACGCTGACCGCGTTGTGACCGTGGGCGCGCATCTTCTGCAGCACGTCCCGCCACAGCGACGGGCTCGGCAGCCGGAAGGGGTGCATCTCGCCCGACCACAGGACCAGGCGGCGGCCGTCGACGAGCAGGGAGTACCGGTCGAAGCCGATCTCGTGCCGCCGGCCGTCCGCGCGCGGCACGGGCGGCGGCGGGCCCGTCGGGGCGCTGCGGGCCGGGTGGGCGGAGGTCGGCGACCCGCTGCCGGTCAGCGCGAAGCCGAGCGCCGCCGTGCCGGCGAGAGCGTGGAAGGTACGCCTGCTGAGCTCCAAGGGAGCGCCTCCTGTTGTGCCATGCCATGCGTGGTGCGTGTGCTCAATGTCTACAGGGTGACCGCGACAATGGTGCTATGAGGATCTCGGCACGTGCGGACTACGCGGTACGAGCGGTCGTGGAACTGGCCGTCCGGCAGGGGGAGGGGCCGGTCAAGGCGGAGACCGTCGCCACCGCGCAGGACATCCCCCACAAGTTCCTGGAGGGGATCCTCGGCGATCTGCGGCGCGGCGGGGTCGTCGACAGCCGCCGCGGCGGGGGCGGCGGCTACCGGCTGGCCCGGGAGGCGGACCGGATCACCGTCGCGGACGTGATCCGCGCCGTCGACGGCCCGATCGTCTCCGTGCGGGGCGAGCGCCCGACCGGCCTCGCCTACACCGGCACCGCCGAGCCGCTGCTGCCGCTGTGGATCGCGCTGCGGGCCAATGTGCGCCGGATCCTGGAGGGCGTGACGATCGCCGACCTCGCGGCCGGGGCGCTGCCCGAGCCGGTGGAGCGGCTCGCGGCCGAACCGGCGGCCTGGGAGAACCCGTGACGGGCCGCGCCCGCGGCTGAGCGGGCCGCGGGGGGCGGGTCCGTGGGTGATCCTCATCGCGTCCTCGGGAGCCTCGGTCGACGCACTGCTAACGCACCCTATGCGCCCGGCGGCACGGCCGCGCCGACGGGGCCGGGCCGGGCGCGGGACGTTCCCCGCCCCACCTCGGCCGATGGGGAACCGATGTGAAATCCCGCCCTGTGAATGGCCGGAGGACGACCTGGCCGCCCCCGGTGGCCCTGCGTACGATGCGACCGCTCCCGGCCTTCACAGCTCCTCCATCTCATGGACACAGGCCGGGCGCGCATGCGCTGTCGTATTGACATGCTCATGCCCACTGTGGATCCACCCCCCACGAACGGATGGGAGAACCATGGCCGGTGGCCTGCTCCTGAGCGGCGCGATCGCCGCGCTGCTCACCAGCGCACTTCCCGCGCAATCCCCGTCCTCCGGGTTCGTCGACCCGCCCCCGGACAAGATCGTCATCAAGGTCGCCACCGTGAACGGCTCCGGCTGCCCCCAGGGCACGGCCGCGGTCGCCGTCTCCGAGGACAACACGGCCTTCACGGTCACCTACAGCGACTACCTCGCCCAGGCGGGCGGGAACTCCGACCCCACCGCGTTCCGCAAGAACTGCCAGCTCAGTCTGATCGTCCACGTGCCCCAGGGCTTCACGTACGCCATCGCCAGCGCCGACTACCGCGGCTTCGCCGCACTCCAGCGCGGGGCGAGCGCCACCCAGCGGGCCTCGTACTACTTCCAGGGCTCGCCGAGCACGGCGTACCGGAGTCACCCCTTCAGCGGCCCCTACAACGACAACTGGCAGGCCACCGACGAAACGGACTGGGCCCAGCTCGTCTACGCGCCCTGCGGCGTCCAGCGCAACTTCAACATCAACACCGAGATCCGGGTCAACGCCGGTACGCAGGCGGCCGACAAGGTCAGCTTCATGACGATGGACTCGACGGACGGGGACATCAGCACGGTGTACCACATGGCGTGGAAGGAGTGCCCGGGCCGGTAGGAGGGCGGGGGCCGGAGCAGGAGCCGGCCCCCGTGCCCCGGTGTCGTGCGGACGGTCGCCTAACGCGTCACGCGGTGGCGCAGCAGGACGACTCGGGAGCTGAACGTACGGGTCTCGACGAGTTCGAGATCCACTCGGAGCTCACCGCGGGGGAAGAAGGGAATGCCGCCGCCCACCAGCACGGGGTAGACCATGGCCCGGTACTCGTCGATCAGGCCCAGCTCGGCCGCCTGCGCGGCGAGGGTCGCGCCGCCGATGGCGATCTCGCCCTCCCCCGGCTCGGCCCGCAGCCGCTCGATCTCCTCCGCCAGGCTGCCGGAGGCCAGGCGGGCAGCGCCGCGCACCTCCGACAGGGTGGTGGAGAACACCACCTTGGGAAGCGGGTTCCAGAGGGCGGCCCACTCGCGCTCCGCCTCGTCGAGCGAGTCCTCCTGCTCGGCGGTCTCCCAGTACAGCATCGTCTCGTACAGCCGCCGCCCCATCAGGTGGACGCCGACCTGCCTCATGTCGTCGATCCAGAAGCGGAAGACGTCCGGCATGGGCTCCGACCAGTTGAAATCGCCGTCGGGCCCGACGATGTAGCCGTCGAGCGAGACGTTCATCGCATAGGTCACGCTGCGCATCGAAGTCCTCCTGGTTGACGGATCCGACCTTACGACCGCCGGGCCAGGCGGAACTCATCGCGACGCGCGCGATCCGGGCAGTTCGCGGTTGGATGAGGCATGGAGTTCTTCTGCTACCACCGTGACCGGTCCGGTTCCCTGCCGCTGCGCCAGGACCTGGGCGAGGCGCATTGGGCCTACATGGACGGCTACGAGGCGGAGCTGATCGCGCGTGGCCCCACCTTCGCCCCGGACGGGGAGACCCCGACGGGCAGCGTCCACATCGTCGACCTCCCGGACCCCGCCGCGGCCCGGGCGTTCGCCTTCGACGAGCCCAACCAGCAGGCCGGGGTGTACCGGGACGTCCTGCTGCGGCGGTGGCGGAACGTGCTCGGACGGACCATGTGGGAGTTCCCCGGCGGCCGGTCCGGCGGGAAGCGGTACCTCGTGCTCGGGTTCGGCTCGGGGGAGGGTGTGGATCTCGACGCTCCGGACGCCGTGCGGGACGACCTGATCGCGTACGGGCCGCTGCTGTCCGACGACGGTGAGGTGTGGGTGGGTACGGCGGCACTGGTTCGGGCCGCAGACGCGGAGGCGGCGGGCGCGGTGCTGACCCGGGGCGCGTACGCCGAGGTCGAGGTACACGCGTGGGAGTTCGGGGGGCGGCGGTGAGGGTTACTCGCCGGCGTGTGTGAGGAAGGCGGACCAGGCGGTGGGGGAGACGTGGAGTTCGGGACCCTGACGGTTCTTGGAGTCCCGGATGTGGATGGTGTCGGGGGCAGCGGCTATCTCTACGCAGTCGCCGTCGCCGCTGCTGCTGTAGCTGGACTTGAACCAGGCCAGTTCGAAGCTGCTCATAGGTTTCCTCGCATCCGCTGCAACAGGCTCACGGAGTCTTCGAGGGTGAGAGCCTGTGAACGCATCCTGGCATATCGCCTGTGCAGCACGCTGATCTCTTTCGGGTCAGAGACGAACTGCCCGCCGCGTTGCCCCTCGTTGTAGGCGAACCAGCGATTCTCGGGCGTTTCCAGCAACTGCATGGGGCCCGCCAGGCCTGCATGTGCCCCCTGCGCCAGCGGCATGACCTGGAACTCGACGTTTCGTCGCCCGGCGATCTCCAAGACGTGGTCGATGAGCCCGCGCGTGACCTCCGCACCGCCTGTTCGCCGCAGGAATGTGTGCTCCTCCAGGATGAAGTTGAACGCGGTGTTCGGCCGCTCACGCAGCAGTCGCTGTCGCTCCACACGAGCTGCCCAACGCTGATCGATCTGTGCGTCGTCCAAGGGCGGCAACTGGTTGGCGAACAACGCCTGGGCGTATGCCTCCGTCTGCAACAAGCCCGGAATCATGCGGCACTCGTACGTGTACAGCGTGATGGCCACCTGCTCCAGCCGGGCCCACCGCCGGAACCAAGCCGCCAGCCCCGGCTGCCGCTCCAGGCACCCCGCCGCCCTCTGTAACGCGCCGGTCCTGCCGAACACCTCCTCCGCGCGCTGCACGAACTCGGGATCCGGCATCCGCCTCCCCAACTCCACCGAGGCCACCGTGTGTTTGGAGAACCGCACCAGTTCCCCGAACTCCTCCCGGCTCAGCCCGGCGTGTTCGCGCAAGCCCTGGACCACCGCCCCGAACGTCCGCAGACTGTCCGACGACTCCGGCTCGCCACCCGTCCCCACCATGCCATCGACCACTGACGGTCACCTCCCCGGATCATGGTCACGGCCGGTCACCGGTACTGTCCAGTCCGTGACCGCGTACACTGCCGCAGCGTACGCGGCTCCGGCCTGGAGAATGCCGTCCCCGCAGGTCACATTGGGCACATGAAAGCGCCGATCATCCGCAGCACCGCCCAACCTCCGGTCACCGTACGTGTGTTCAAGCAGCGCCTCAGCTCCACTCCACGCGGTGCCCGACTCGCCCGCCGCCTCGCGCTGAGCGAGCTGCACTCGTGGGGCATCCCCTACGGCACGGACGTCTCCGACGCGGTCGCCGCGATCGTGGCCGAGCTGGCGGCCAACGCCGTGACGCACGGGCGCGTGCCGGGGCGGGACTTCGCGCTGCGGCTGGAGCTCGCGCCGGGCCGTGTCCGCGTCGAGGTGACCGATTCCCGCAGCGGGCCGCCCCGCCCGCCCGCACCCGGTGCCGTACGGCCGCCCCGGCCCCTCGGCGAGCACGGCCGCGGGTTCGTCCTCGTCGACGCGCTCGCCGATCGATGGGAGGTGCTCGACCGTGAGCCGCCCGGCAAGACGGTGCGGGCAGAGATCGACCTGCCGGAATGGATCGACGTCGTCGAGCCGACATGACCGGGGGCATCTCCTGCCCGGGGCGTGGTCGTTGCTGCGCGAACCATTGACGCGCAAGGGGTTCGATTCTACGTTCCCGTTCGAACTTGCGAGCACTGTTCGGCATTCCGAACAGTCGAACACCCCCACCGCAAGGAGGACCCCCCGTATGAGCCGCATCCCCCTGCGCAGGCGCACCGCTCTGCTCGCCCTCCCCGCCGCCGCCCTCCTGGCCCTGATCCCGGGCACGGCGTCGGCCTACCCCAACCCCGGCCGCGTCACGGGCGACATCGTCACCCACGACCCGTCGATGATCCGGACCTCGTCCGGCCAGTACCTGCTCTACGCCACCGGCGGCGGCATCGCCCACAAGACCAGCGGTGACCGCACCGCCTTCCGCAACGGCGCCGACGCCTTCACCAGCAGGCCGAGCTGGTGGCGGAACTACTCCTCCGTTCCCGAGGCCTGGGCGCCGGACATCTCGTACCAGGGCGGCAGGTACCTGATGTACTACTCCGTCTCGAAGTTCGGCTCGAACACCTCCGCCATCGGACTGGCGACCTCCAGCACCGGACAGCCGGGCAGCTGGACCGACCAGGGCACCGTCTACACCTCCAACTCCGCCAGCGACTTCAACGCCATCGACCCGAACCTCTTCGTCGACGACGACGGCAGGTGGTGGCTGTCGTTCGGCAGCTGGTGGACGGGGATCAAGATGATCCGGATCAATCCCTCCACCGGCAAGCAGCTCGGCTCCGACACCACCCGCCACTCGCTCGCCTCCCGCCCCACCGGGACCAAGGCCGTCGAGGCGCCCTTCATCGTCAAGCGGGGCGGCTACTACTACCTGTTCGCCTCTTACGACACCTGCTGCGCCGGCACCGGCTCCACGTACAAGGTGAAGGTCGGCCGCGCCTCCAGCGTCACCGGGCCCTACCGCGACAGGAACGGCGTCGACCTGATGAACAACGGCGGCACCCCCGTCCTCGAATCGCACGGGAGCGTCATCGGCCCCGGCGGCCAGTCGATCCTGAAGGACGCCGACGGCGACCTGATCGTCTACCACTACTACGACGGCAACGACAACGGCACGCCCAAGCTGGGCATCAACCTTCTGAACTGGAGCAGCGGATGGCCCGTCGCCTACTGACCCTGCTGGCGGCCCTGCTGCTGGCCCTGTCCGTCGGACAGAGCCAGGCGAGCGCCGCCTCCTTCACCAACCCCGTCAAGTCCGTCAAGGGCGCCGACCCCTGGATCTCCTACCACGACGGCAACTACTACCTGGTGACGACCAGCTGGACCGACGTCATCACCATCCGCAAGTCCACCACCCTCGCCGGACTCTCCACCGCCCCCAGCGTCCAGGTGTGGAAGGGCGACGCCGCCTCCCGCTGCTGCAACATCTGGGCGCCCGAGCTGCACTTCCTCAATGGCCGCTGGTACCTGTACTACGTCGCCGGGCAGAACGTGTCCGACTACAACCCGACCCAGCGCAGCCACGTCCTGGAGAGCGCCGGCTCCGATCCCATGGGGCCGTACACCTACAAGGGCCAGCTCAGCAGCGTGTGGATGCTCGACCCGAGCGTGCTGAACGTGAACGGCCGGCTGTACATGCTGGGCAGCGCCATCACGGGCGGCACGCAGAACCTCGTCATCGCCCCCATGTCCAACCCGTACACCGTCAGCGGCTCCTACTCGACCATCTCGACCCCGACGTACGCCTGGGAACGCCAGGGCGGCACGGTCAACGAGGGCGCCGAGGTGCTCCAGCGGGGCGGCCGCACCTTCCTGATCTACTCCGCCAGCGGCTGCTGGACCCCCGACTACAAACTCGGGCAGCTGGAGCTGACCGGCCCCGACCCGCTGTCCGCGTCGTCCTGGACGAAGAAGTCCACGCCCGTCTTCCAGCGCAGCGACGCGGGCGGGGTGTACGGGCCCGGGCACAACGGCTTCTTCACCTCACCCGACGGCCGCGAGAACTGGATCGTCTACCACGCCAACGACTCGGCCTCCGAGGGCTGCGACAACGGCCGCACGACCCGCGCCCAGAAGTTCACCTGGAACGCCGACGGGACCCCGAACCTCGGCACACCGGTGCGGCTCGGCGCCTCGCTGCCCGGGCCTTCCGGGGAGCCGTCCAGCGCCTCCACCACGTACACGGTCACCAACCGCAACAGCGGCAAGTGCCTGGACGTGGCGGGCGGTTCCACGGCCGACGGCGCCAACGTCGCGCAGTACACCTGCAACGGCAACGCCAACCAGCGCTGGCGCCTGGAGGACCTCGGAGACGACACCCACCGCCTGGTGAACGTCGCCACCGGCAAGGTCCTCGACACCGCCGACTGCTCCTCCGCCGACGGCGCCGACCTGCGGCAGTGGTCGTGGCTGGACAACAGCTGCCAGCGGTTCCGCTTCGTGGCCACGGACGGCGGCTACGTCCGCATCGCCAACCAGGCCACGGGCAAGGTGGCGGACGTGGCCGACTGCTCCACGGCGGACAGCGCCGACGTACGCCAGTGGACCTGGCTCAACAACACCTGCCAGCAGTGGAGGCTGACGGCGGTGTAACGCCCCCCGGGGGGCGCGGGGAACCGCGTGACCAGTCACCGACCACCCGCGCCCGCCGAACTACCCGGCCTGCCCCATGCCCGCCGCGTTGGGCCAGCTCTGCGCGGCGGGCCACCCCGTGGCCGGTGCGGGCGTCAGCCCGTTGGTGCCCCGCACCTGCGCGGCCGTCAGACCCCCACGCGCCGGAACACCGGGCGGCGTCGGCCCGCTGAAGGGCGCGGCCACCGGCTGGGGGACCGGCTGCGGCACCTGCGGCTGCGGCATCTGCGGGACCGGTTGCGGTTGCGGCATCCGCGCCGCGGCCGGCATCGGCATCCCGCCGCTCGTACCCGCCGGAACGGCGGACGCGGCGGCGGGGAGCGGCATGCCGATGCCGGCGGCCGGAGCGGGGACGGGGGTGGGCACAGGGGTGGGCATCGGCGCGGCGGGCGCCGGCGCGAGCCCGGGGCCGCCTGTGCTCGCGGGTGCCGGTGCCTGGACCGGCGCCGGGCCCGGGAGGCCGGCACTCGCGGCGGCCGGAGCCGCGACGGGCACCGGCCCCCCGGCCCCCGGCGCGGCGGCCGGCGCCGCGGCCAACCCCGCCGCCTGCGCCGCCAGCCCCCGCAGGCCCGCCCCGTTCGTCTCGCTCACCAGCCGGTCCACGGCCGCCGTACCCGAGCTGTAGCTGGTCCCGTTGCCCAGCTCGGGCACGGCGGCTCCCCTCCTGGACGTCCCGTAGAGCACCTGTTCCAGGCCGGACACCAGGCGACGCACGTCGACCTGGGGGCGCACCACGAGACGCAGGAAGCGGCTGGAGGAGCCGATCTTGTTGCCGCACTCGCGGACCAGGATCCGGTGCTCGGTGAGCATCCGGTCCCGGACCACGGTGCCCTCGGCGCCCACGGGGAGGCGCACGAAGAGGAAGTTGCCCTGGGACGGGTAGACCGTCAGACCGGGCAGCGCGGAGAGCTGGCTCGCCATGTCGAGGCGGTCCCGGCGCACCTGCTGCAGACTCTGCGCGTACTCGGCGCCGTGCTCCTTCAGCATGAAGACGACGTGCTCGGCGAAGGAGTTGAGGTTCCACTTGGGCAGCATGGAGCGGACCCGGCCCGCGAGCGCCGGGTTGGCGACGAGGTAGCCGAAGCGGATGCCGTGCAGGCCGAAGTTCTTGCCGAGGCTGCGCAGGACCACGACGTTGGGGCGGAGCATCGCCTCCTGCACGACGGACGGTTCGGTCTCGGCGTCCGCGAACTCCAGGAACGACTCGTCGATCACGACGAGGTCGAGGTCGGCCATGGCGTCCATGAACTGCACGACGGCGTGCTTGTGCAGGAAGCCGCCGTCGGGGTTGTTGGGGTTGCAGATCACGGCGACCCGGGTGCCCCGGGCGCGGATGAACTCGGCGTACTGCGCGAGGTCCAGGGCGAAGCCGCTGGACTCCTGGAGCGGGAACATGTCGACCCGCTTGCCGGTCTCCATGGGCTGGTCGGTCCAGCGGCCGAACGTGGGGACCGGGACGGCGAGGGACTCGCGGACCAGCAGGTGGTCGATCCAGGTGATCAACTCGGTCGAGCCGTTGCCCATCGCCACGCACTGCGGCGGCAGTTGCAGCAGGCTGCACAGCTCCGCCGTGATCGTGTCGGCGCTGCTCGGGTAGTAGGTGATGATGTCCCGCAGCCTGGCCGCCATGTCCTCGAACATGGCCGGGGTGGGGAAGTAGGGGTTGCAGGGGATACAGAAGTCCACGGGGCCGGCTCCCTCGCCGCCCTCGCGTGTCAGAGCCGCCATCGACGGGCTGTGGGCCGCGGTACTGCGGAACAGCGACGTGACGTTGTCGGCCATGGAACCTCCGTAGGGGGCGGGCCCGTTGGGGACGGCCGGACCCGACGTTCAAGGGCGGCCCGCGCGGGGGAGCGCGGGCCGCCCTTACATACGGAGTCTCCGGTGACGCCGTTCAACCACTGAGGCGTCCCTCAGAGAGTCGTGCGCCACCTGTGAAGACGGCCGAAGACGGCCGCTGGGTCCGGCTCAGCAGCCGAACGTGTGGATCGTCGTCGTCCGGTACGTCTGCCCGGGCCGCAGCACCGTCGACGGGAACGACGGCTTGTTCGGCGAGTCCGGGAAGTGCTGCGTCTCCAGGCACAGCGCGTCGCCCTGCCGGTAGGTGCGGCCGGACGGGCCGGTGAGCGTGCCGTCGAGGAAGTTGCCGGAGTAGAACTGCAGGCCCGGCTCGTTCGTGGAGATCTTCATCGTGCGGCCGGAGGACGGGTCACGCAGGGTGGCCACGGGCTCGGGCCGGGCGGTGATGCCCTTGTCCAGGACCCAGTTGTGGTCGAAGCCCTTGGCGGTCACCAGCTGCGGGTGGGAGACGCGGATGTCCCGGCCGATCGGCTTGGCCTTGCGGAAGTCGAACGGGGTGCCCGCGACCTTGGCCAGCTCGCCGGTGGGGATCAAACCCGCGTCGGTGGGGGTGTAGCGGGAGGCGGCGATGTGCAGCTCGTGGTCCTCGATGGTGCCGCTGCCCTCGCCGGCCAGGTTCCAGTAGACGTGGCTGGTGAGGTTGACGACGGTGGCCTTGTCGGTGGTGGCCTGGTAGTCGATGCGCCAGTCGCCGTGCTTGGTGAGGGTGTAGGTCACCTTCGTCTTCAGCGTGCCCGGGTAGCCCATCTCCCCGTCGACGCTCGTGTAGTACAGGTACAGGCCGACGTCGGAGCCCTTCACGAACGGCTCGACGTCCCAGACGCGCTTGTCGAAGCCCTTGGCGCCGCCGTGCAGGCTCTGCTCGCCGTCGTTGACGGAGAGCTGGTAGTTCTTGCCGTCGAGGGTGAACTTGCCCTGGCCGATGCGGTTGCCGTACCGGCCGATCAGGGCGCCGAAGTACGGGCTGCTGGCGACGTAGTCCTCGAGGTTGTCGAAACCGGCGCTGACGTTGGCGTACCGGCCGCGACGGTCGGGGATCTCCAGGGACTGCACGATGCCGCCGTAGGAGAGGACCTTCAGGCGGGTGCCGCCGTTCTCCAGCGACCAGCTGTGCACCTTGGTGCCGTCGGCGAGCTTGCCGAAGAGCGTCTTCACCGGCTTCCTGCCTCCCGTGGCGTGCGCCGTGCCGCCGAACGCGGTGGCGGCCATGCCCGCCGCCGCCGCTCCCGCGATGACCGTGCGTCTGTTCAGTTCCATGTGTGCGGCTCCCGATAAGGAGAGGGCCCCGCCGCTGCGGCGGGGCCCCGATGGACTTACGAACCGACCTTGCGCTTGTTCCACACGTCGAACCCGACCGCCGCCAGGAGCACCAGGCCCTTGATGACCTGCTGCCAGTCGGTGCCGATGCCGACGAGGTTCATACCGTTGTTCAGCACGCCCAGGACCAGGCCACCGATGATCGCGCCGAGGACGGTGCCGACGCCGCCGCTCATCGACGCGCCGCCGATGAACGAGGCCGCGATCGCCTCCAGCTCGAAGTTGAGGCCGGCCTTGGGAGAGGCCGCGTTGAAGCGGGCGGCGAAGACCAGACCCGCCAGGGCCGCGAGCATGCCCATGTTCAGGAAGACCAGGAAGGTGACCTTCTTGTCCTTCACACCCGACAGCTTGGCCGCCGGGAGGTTGCCGCCGATCGCGTAGATGTGGCGGCCGATGATCGCGTTGCGCATCACGTAGCCGAAGCCGACCAGCAGCACGCCCAGGATGAGCAGCACGATCGGGGCGCCCTTGTAGCTGGCCAGCAGCAGCGTCAGCGTCAGGATGGCCGCGCCGATCGCGACCAGCTTCAGCAGGAACAGCTTGGCGGGCGGGACGTCGAGCGCGAACTCCTGCTGCCGCTTGCGGTCACGGACCTCCTGGAAGATCACGAAGGCGATCATCGCGAAGCCCAGCAGCAGTGTGAGGTTGTGGTAGTTCGTGTTCGGGCCGACCTCGGGCAGGAAGCCGTTGGCGACCTTCTGCAGGCCCTCCGGGAACGGGCCGAGGGTCTGGCCCTCCAGGAAGATCTCCGTCAGGCCGCGGAACATCAGCATGCCCGCCAGGGTCACGATGAACGACGGTATGCCGCCGTACGCGATGAAGAACCCCTGGACGGCACCCGCCAGCGCGCCCACGGCGAGGCACAGCACCACGGCCAGTGGCCACGGCATGTCCTGTTTCACCATGAACACGGCGGCCATCGAGCCGACGAACGCCGTCAGCGAGCCGACCGACAGGTCGATGTGGCCCGAGATGATCACCAGCATCATGCCGATCGCGAGGATCAGGATGTAGCTGTTCTGCAGCACCAGGTTGGACACGTTGCGCGGCAGCAGCAGGTCGCCGTCGGTCCACACGGCGAACAGGGCCACGATCAGACCGAGCGCGATCAGCATGCCGTACTGCCGCATGTTGCGGCGCATGCCGTCCATCACCAGGGCCAGCAGGCCGTCACCCGCGGCTCCTCCGCTCCTGCCCGGCGGCGCGGGGGCCGGGCTCTTGGCGGTCACGTCCGTGCTCATCGGGATACCTCTTTGTCCTTCGTCATCTGACGCATCAGCGATTCCTGGGAGGCCTCGGCCCGCGAGAACTCACCCGTCAGCCGCCCCGCGGCCATCGTGTAGATGCGGTCGCACATGCCGAGCAGTTCGGGCAGCTCGGAGGAGATGAAGACGACCGCCTTGCCCTGGGCGGCCAGCTGGTCGATGACCGTGTAGATCTCGTACTTGGCGCCGACGTCGATACCGCGCGTCGGCTCGTCCAGGATCAGCACGTCCGGACCCGAGAAGATCCACTTGCTGAGGACGACCTTCTGCTGGTTGCCGCCGGACAGCTTGCCGACCGGCTCGAAGACGGTCGGCGCCTTGATGTTCATCGACTTGCGGAAGCCCTCGGCGACCTGCCGCTCCTCGTGCTCGTCGACCACACCGCGCTTGGCGACCTTGCCGAGGGCGGTCAGCGAGATGTTCCGGTTGATGGTGTCGATGAGGTTCAGGCCGTAGTGCTTGCGGTCCTCGGTGACGTAGGCGATGCCGTGTTTGACCGCCTCGGGGACGGTCTTGGTGCGGATCTCCTTGCCGTCCTTGAGGACGGTGCCGCCCGCGTACCGGCCGTAGGTGCGCCCGAACACGCTCATCGCGAGTTCGGTGCGGCCGGCGCCCATCAGGCCCGCGATGCCGACGATCTCGCCCCGGCGCACGTGGAGCGACACGTCGTCGCACACCTTGCGCTGCTGGTCGATCGGGTGGTGCACGGTCCAGTTGCGGATCTCCAGGGCGGGGGCCGCCCCCTCCTCGGGCTCGTGCGGCGACCGCTCCGGGAAGCGGTGCTCCAGGTCACGGCCGACCATGCCGCTGATGATCCGGTCCTCGGTGGTCTCCGGCGCCTTCACGTCCAGGGTCTCGATGGTCTGGCCGTCGCGCAGGATCGTCACCGAGTCGGCGACCTTGCGGATCTCGTTGAGCTTGTGGGAGATGATGATCGAGGTGATGCCCTGGTTCTTCAGCTCCAGGATGAGGTCCAGGAGTTTGCCGCTGTCCTCGTCGTTCAGGGCGGCGGTCGGCTCGTCCAGGATGAGCAGCTTCACCTTCTTGGACAGGGCCTTGGCGATCTCCACGAGCTGCTGCTTGCCCACGCCGATGTCGGCGACGCGGGTGTCCGGGTGGTCGGACAGGCCGACCCGGCGCAGCAGTTCGGTGGCGTGCTTCAGGGTCTCGGTCCAGCTGATGATGCCCCGCGTGGCGTGCTCGTTGCCGAGGAAGATGTTCTCCGCGAGGGAGAGGTAGGGCACCAGGGCCAGCTCCTGGTGGATGATCACGATGCCGCGCTCTTCGCTGGCCCGGATGTCCTTGAACCGGCAGACCTCTCCCTCGAAGAGGATGTCGCCCTCGTAGGTGCCGTGCGGGTGGACGCCGGAGAGGACCTTCATCAGGGTCGACTTGCCGGCGCCGTTCTCCCCGCAGATGGCGTGGACCTCGCCCTGCCGGACGGTCAGCGTGACGTCCGACAGCGCCTTGACGCCGGGAAAGGTCTTGACGATCGAGCGCATTTCCAGGACGGGTCCCGCCATGGTCGTGCCTTCCAATCAGTGGTGAATCGTCGGTGGGTGGCGGGGCTACTTGAGGTCGCTCTCCTTGATGTAGCCGGAGTCGACGACCTCCTTCTGGTAGTTGCTCTTGTCGACGGCGACCGGCTCCAGCAGGTAGGCCGGGACGACCTTGGCGCCGTTGTCGTAGGTCTTGGTGTCGTTGACCTCGGGCTTCTTGTCGTTCAGCAGGGCGTCGACCATGTTGGAGGCCACCTTCGCGAGCTCGCGGGTGTCCTTGTAGACGGTCATCGACTGCTGGTCGGCGATGATCGACTTCACCGAGGCGACCTCGGCGTCCTGGCCCGTGACGACCGGCAGCGGCTTGCTCTTGGAGCCGTAGTCGTCGGACTTCAGGGCCGACAGGATGCCGATGGAGATGCCGTCGTAGGGGGAGAGGACGGCGTCGACGCGCTCGGTCTTGTAGGCCGAGGTCAGGATGTCGTCCATGCGCTTCTGGGCGGTGCCGCCGTCCCAGCGCAGGGTGGTGACCTGGTTGAGCTTGGTCTGGCCGGAGCGGACGACGAGCTGCTTCTTGTCGATGTAGGGCTGCAGCACGTTCATCGCGCCCTGGAAGAAGTAGCGGGTGTTGTTGTCGTCGTTGGAGCCGGCGAACAGCTCGATGTTGAACGGGCCCTTCTTGGAGCCGTCCTTCAGGCCGAGCTTCTCGACGATGTAGGTGCCCTGCAGCTCGCCGACCTTCTCGTTGTCGAAGGAGGCGTAGTAGTCGACGTTCTTCGTGCCGAGGATCAGGCGGTCGTAGGAGATGACCGGGATGTTCGCGTCCTTGGCCTGCTGGAGCACGTTGTTCATCGACTTGTTGTCGATGGCCGCGACGATCAGCGCCTTGACGCCCTGCGTGATCAGGTTCTCGATCTGCGAGACCTGCTGGTCCGGGTCGTCCTCGCCGTAGACCAGCTGGGTCTTGTAGCCCTTGGACTCCAGATCCCTCTTGACGTTGTTGCCGTCGGCGATCCAGCGCTCGGAGGACTTGGTCGGCATCGCGATGCCGATGGTCCCGCCCTTGGCGCTGTCCCCGCTCTCCTCGCTGCCGCCCTCGCTGTTCTGCCCGCAGGCGGACAGGGTCAGGGCGAGGGACGCGGCTCCGGCTATGGCGGCGAGGGCGGCTCTGCGGTTACGCATGATCATCATCCTTGATCTGTGTGCAGGGCTCGGTCTGGGAGGCGCGAAGTCGCTCCGGGTGGTCGTGCCGGAAAGACCGAGAAGAGATGTGTGGGATTGTGCGCGGCTGTGTCTTCTTTTGTGAAGGCGAGTTTCCGGAACGTTATGCCGAGATTTCGAACCGTTGCAGATCGCCCGGCAGTCGTGAGCCGAGCGGCGCCATGTCGCCGTCGGCTCCGTGACGGGCCAGGAGGTCCAGGGCGAGCCGGCCGCGCCGCACGCGTTCCTTGGCGGTGGCCAGGGTCAGCTCCCGCATGTGGTGCCCGTAGGGGTAGATCCCGGGCGCCTTCGACAGGCCGAACTTCAGGTAGAGCGGTGCGCCGCGCCGGATCAGCTCGGCGACCTCGTACATCCGGACGTAGCCGCCGAGGTCGTCGGGGGCCTCGATGTACATGTCCATCGGAGCGCCCGACACCCGGCGGATCTCGGTGAGGTGATCGAGCGTCAGGTCGCTCGGCACGTTGACCGAGTCGGCGCCGAGACGCTCGTAGACGGCGTACGCCGCCGGGTTGACGGGGCCGATGAGCGCGCTCACCTTGAGCGTGGTGTCGGCCGGGAGGATGCCGGCCGCGCGGGCCCGGTGCAGTGTCCACAGCACGCCCTCGTCGGCGACGAGGAGGCACTTGACGCCCAACTCCGTGGCCCGGACGGCGTCTTCGACGCACCCGGCGACCGCGTCGTGGCCCCGGGCGCGCAGTCCGGCCCCCCGCGAGTCGGTGCGCGTGGACCCGCCGATGTCCCAGGTGCCGCGCGGGCCGGTGAACAGGCAGAGCTCGATGTCGCGCTCGGCCGTGGCTTCCACCATCTCGGTGATCTCGGCGTCGGTCAGCATCCACACGCCGCTGCCCTGGCTGATCCGGTGGATCGGCACGTCCAGCCGCGAGGCCTCCTTCAGGACCACGGCCAGTGCCTCCGGGCCCTCGCACGAGGGGATCTCGGTGCGCCAGCGGCCGCCGCCCGGGAAGGAGTGCGGCGAGGCGTCGGCGGGATCGAGGGCGGGCGCGTTCAGGCCCAGGGTGGTGAGCGCCTGCTCACCGGGCCTGCGGGCGGCCGGGGCGGAAGCGTCGGTCACAGCAAAGTCCTTCGGTTCGATATGTCGGACGAGGTTCGCGGCTCGGGGCAGGGCAAGGCTGGGTGTACGCCGGTACGGGAACCGTCAGGTCGCCCCCGTACCGGCGTACGTCTACGGGCGGAGCAGCACCTTGCCCACCTTCGGATCCCCGGCCCCCACCAGCTCGATGGCCTGCGAGAACTCGGAGAGCGGCAGCTCGTGCGTCACCAGCGGCAGCGGGTCGAGCAGCCCGGCGGCGAACACCCGCACGGTGTGCGCCCAGGCATCCGGCGGGGCACCGAAGACGGTGTGCACCTCCAGTTGCCGTACGACCAGGTCGGTCGGGTCGAGGCCCTCGGCACCCGCGGCCGGGATACCCGTCAGGACCAGCCGGCCCCCGCGCCTGAGCAGGGCGGCGGAGAGCCGGGCGGCGTCCGCGGACCCGGCCGTCTCGATCACCACGTCGACGTCGTCCGGGAGCTGCTCGTCCTTGGTCCGGAAGTCCGTCGCGCCGTACTGCCGCGCCAGCGCCTCGCGGTCCCGGCGGGTGCCGACGACCAGCAGATGCGCGGGCGAGTTCGCCTTCAGGAACTGCACGGCGAACATGCCGAGCGTCCCGGTGCCGACCACGGCGACCTTCTCGCCGGGCCGCGCGTTCGCCTTCAGCGCGGCGGCCGCGATGCACGCGGCGGGCTCCAGCAGCGCCGCGGCCGTGAGGTCGCAGCCGTCCGGCAGGACGTGCAGCAACCGCGCCGGGAGGGTCAGCGTGGCCGCCATCGCGCCCGGCTGGGTGAACCCGGTCTCCTCGTACCCGGCCGTGCACAGGGTCGTGTCGCCCGCGTGGCAGCGGTCGCACACCTGGCAGTTGCGGAAGCCCTCGCCGACGACCTTGCGGCCGACCAGGGAGGCGGGGACGTCCGCGCCCACGGCCTCCACCGTCCCGGACCACTCGTGGCCCGGGGTGAGCGGATAGCGCACGTACCCCTCGGGGCGGTTGCCCTGGTACACCTCGCGGTCGCTGCCGCAGATGCCGGAGGCGTGCACGCGCACCAGGGCCTCGCCGGCCCCGGGCCGCCGGGGCTCGTGCGGGACGAGACGGTGCTCGCCCGGGGCGTCGATCACTACCGCGGTGCTCACGGGGCGCCTCCGGTTTTCGAAGGTTTCGGTGGCCGGTGCCGGGTTTCCGGGGGCCGGACGGTCACTGGGTGGCCTTGGGCTTGCGCTGCTCCCAGCCCTCCGCCCAGAGGTCGAAGCGGGCCTGCTGCTGCGGGAACTCGGCGGCGGCGTCCACGTCCAGCTCCACGCCGAGGCCCGGAGCGTCGGAGAGGTGGAAGCAGCCGTCCTCCGGGTTCACCTGCGGGGCACCCTTGACCACCTTCTTGATCTCCGCGTCCGCGAAGTCGTTGAAGTGCTCCAGGATCTTGAAGTTCGGGGAGGTGAACCCGACCTGGAGCGAGGCGGCGGTCAGCACCGAGCCGCCCACGTTGTGCGGGGCGACCAGCATGTAGTGCGTCTCGGCGGTCGCGGCGAGCTTCCTGGTCTCCCAGATTCCACCGATGTGGCCGACGTCCGGCTGGATGATGTCGACGGCCTGGTTCTCGAACAGCTCCCGGAACTCGATCCGGTCGTGGATGCGCTCGCCGGTGGCGACCGGCATGTCGACCTTGGCGGCGACCTTCTCCAGCGCCTTGAGGTTCTCCGGCGGGACCGGCTCCTCCAGCCACGCCGGCTTGAACGGCGCCAGCTCCTTGGCCAGGCGCACGGCCGTGGCCGGGGAGAAGCGGCCGTGCATCTCCAGCATCAGCTCGGCCTCGGGGCCGATGGCGTCGCGGACCGCCTCGATCAGGGAGACCGCGTACAGGGTGTCCTTGTGGTCCAGCTCGAAGTGGCCGGTGCCGAAGGGGTCGATCTTGAGCGCGCGGTAGCCGCGCTCCATGACCCCCTGGGCGGCCTTGTGGTAGGCCTCGGGCGTCCGCTCGGTGGTGTACCAGCCGTTGGCGTAGGCCTTGACCTTGTCGGTGACCTTGCCGCCCAGCAGCTGCCAGACCGGGACGCCCAGGGCCTTGCCCTTGATGTCCCAGCAGGCCATCTCGATCACGGCGATGCCCGACATCACGATCTCGCCCGCACGGCCGTAGTCGCCGTACTTCATCCGCTTGACGAGATCCTCGACAGCGAACGGGTCGGAGCCGAGAATGTGGTTGGCCTCAGCCTCCTTCAGGTAACCGAGAAGGGCGTCGGTGTGTCCCAGCATCCGGGTCTCGCCGACTCCGGTGATGCCCTCGTCGGTGTGCACCTGGACGTACGTCAGGTTGCGCCACGGCGTCCCGACCACGTGTGTGCTGATTCCGGTGATGCGCACGGCGGTTGTCCCTCGCAGCTTCGTCGGCTCAGTTTCCGTCAGTCTTCCGTCCGTGCGCCGTCATGTCATGTTCGAGATTTCGGCACACGTTCGAAATGCTGGCGTGACAGTAAGGACGCGGCGGTGGGGGTGTCAATGGGTCGCGCGCATAACGGTTTCGACAGTTTCGAAACCCCGGTCGGAGTGCGTCCCTACAGAACCTTCACAGCTGGATCTAGGAACGGCACCCGCGCGGAACTTAATCTTCCCGCGTCATGGACTACTGCGACCCGTGCCGACGGCACCTCAACGGCGCGCTGGCCTGCCCCGGGTGCGGCACCTCAGCGGAATCGATGCCCCGGCGTGAGCCGGGTCCGGGCGTGTACGCCGACGCCGTTGCGGAGGACAGCGGGGATGTCGCCGAGGGGGTCGCCGAGGAGGCCTTTGACGACACGCCCGACGAGGGTGACGCGCCCGACGAGGCCGGTGACGAGCCGTCGGGGCGTGCCGCGCGCCGGCGGGCGGGGCGCGGACCGGAGCCGGCCGGTGACGGGCCGGTCGGGTCGAGCCGGCGTGACCGCAAGGCCGCGGCGCACCGCCGGCGGCGGCGCCGGACCCTGTTCATCGCGGCCGGGTTCGTGCTGGCGGCGGGCGGGCTGAGCCTGGCGGAGCTGGGCATGGACGCGCAGAAGCCGGCACGGGGGCCCGCGGCGGCCGGCGGGGAGTCGGCGGACGGTGACGCGCTGGAGGTCGAGGCGGGGGAGCCGGGGACCGGCCCCGGTGGGGACGGCGCACCTGAGAGCTCGTCAGCGAGCCCCTCTCCCAGGGCATCCGGCTCCTCGTCGGCGTCCGCCTCCCCGAAGGACGAGAAGTCGAAGACGCCGGACGAGGACGAGACGTCGAAGGCCCCGGCATCGGCCCCGGCGGGCACGTCCCCCAGCCGCCCGCCCACGGCTCCGACGGCCACCGCACCGGCCCCGGCGCCGACCCCGACCTCGGGCCCGACGACCCGCCCCCCGGACCCGGAACCGTCCCCCTCGGAGACCTGCGACCGGTTCCTGTGGTGGTGCACGTAGCGCCTTCGCGGCGGGCGTGGGCAGGGGCCGCGCCGCCCCGGCTGCGGGCCTGCGTGCCGCCAGGGGCGGCACGGGTGGGCGCGGCGGCACCCCGCGCCGCCGGGGTGCGGACCCACCTGGCCTCAATGGCGACGCCGGCACCGCGAACGCCGGGCCGCGCGGCGCCCCGACCCGGGCGCCGGCCCCGCGCACCCGCGAGGTCACGTCACTCCAGCATCGCCCGCAACGCATCCCGCAGCGCCACTCTCTCCTCCTCCGGCAGCCCGGCCAGCGGCTCCCGCGCGAACCGCAGTGACTCCCGCAGGCTCCGCGCCACCCGCCGCCCCTCCTCCGTCGCCGCCGCCACCTTCACCCGCCGGTCGGCGGGGTCGGGCCGCCGCTCCACCAGCCCCCGGGCCTCCAGCCGGTCCACGATCCCGGTCACGTTCGACGGCTCGCACTTCAGCCGCTGCGCCAGCCTCCGCATCGGCAGCGGTTCCAGGCACAGCAGGCTCAGCAGCCGCGCCTGCGCGCCCGTCAGCGCGTGCTCGGCGGCCGCCGACTCGTAGTCCTCGTGGAACCGCGCCACGACCTCCCCGATCAGCTCGACGACTTCGAGGGTCAGCGGATCGGGGCGGCGGTTCGTCCTGCTCCGGGGAGCCGGTGTGGTGGAGGCCATGCCGTCGAGGGTACCCGGTTGTTTGACAACCTGAAATATTCAGGAGCATGGTTGTTTCAGGTACTGAAGCATCCGCTCGACCGAAGGAAAGGCGCACCATGACCGACACGCCCACCCTCCCCGCCGTCAGTCGCGAGTGGCACCTGCTGAGCCGCCCGGTCGGCTGGCCGAAGCCCGAGGACTTCGCCCTGGTCGAGGCGGAGGTCCCGCGGCCCGGTGAGGGGCAGGTCCTCGTCCGGAACAAGTACCTCTCCGTGGACCCGTACATGCGCGGCCGCATGAGCGCCGCCAAGTCCTACGCCGCCCCCTTCGAGCTGGGCAAGGTCATGCAGGGCGGCGCGGTCGGTGAGGTCGTGGCGTCGAACGCCGAGGGGATCGCCGCCGGCGACCACGTGCTGCACTTCTTCGGCTGGCGCGAGTACGCCGTCATGGCCGCGAAGAACGCCGTGAAGGTCGACCCGGAGGCCGCGCCGCTCTCGGCGTACCTGGGCGTGCTCGGCATGACCGGTCTCACCGCCTACGCGGGCCTGCTGCGCACCGCCGCCTTCAAGGAGGGCGACTCCGTCTTCGTCTCCGGCGCCGCCGGGGCCGTCGGCGGCCAGGTCGGGCAGATCGCGAAGCTGAAGGGCGCCTCGCGGGTCGTCGGCTCCGCCGGGTCGGAGGAGAAGGTCAAGCTCCTGGTGGAGGAGTACGGCTTCGACGCGGCCTTCAACTACAAGGACGGGCCGGTGAGCGAGCAGCTGCGCGCCGCCGCCCCCGACGGCATCGACGTCTACTTCGACAACGTGGGCGGCGACCACCTGGAGGCGGCCATCGGCTCCCTCAACGAGGGCGGCCGGATCGCGGTCTGCGGCATGATCTCCGTCTACAACAACACCGAGCCCGCCCCGGGCCCGAAGAACCTCGCCCGCCTCATCCAGACCCGCGGCCGCATCGAGGGCTTCCTGGTCGGCGACCACTACGACCTGCAGCCGCAGTTCGTGCGGGAGGTCGCCCCCTGGGTCGCCTCCGGCGCGCTGAAGTACCGCGAGACCGTCGTCGAGGGCATCGAGAACAACCTGGAGGCGTTCCTCGGGGTGCTCCGGGGCGACAACACCGGGAAGATGATCGTCAAGCTCTGACGCTCCCGGCACCCCTTTGCTTGAGTTCCGGCATGCGGTAACTTCTTTCCGAATCCGTCCCGGCCCGGGCGCGAGCCGCGGCGGACGACCGAAGGAACACCACCGCATGCCGATCCAGCAGTCCGACGTCCTGTACACCGCCGTGGCGACCGCCGAGAACGGGCGCGACGGCCGCGTGGCCACCGACGACGGCAAGCTCGACGTCGTCGTCAACCCGCCGAAGGAGATGGGCGGGAGCGGCGCCGGCACCAACCCCGAGCAGCTGTTCGCCGCCGGGTACAGCGCCTGCTTCCAGGGCGCGCTCGGTGTCGTCGCCCGGCAGGAGGGCGCCGACCTCACCGGATCCACCGTGACCGCGAAGGTCGGTCTCGGCAGGAACGGGGAGGGGTTCGGGATCCTCGTCGAGATCTCCGCCGACATCCCCAAGGTCGACCGGGGCACCGCCCGGTCGCTGGTCGAGAAGGCCCACGAGGTGTGCCCGTACTCGAAGGCGACCCGCGGCGACATCACCGTGACGCTGGTCTGACGACCGTCGTCGCGTACGCGGAGGCCGCACCCCGGGACGTGGGGTGCGGCCTCGTCCGTGCCCGGCTCAGGCGGCCAGTGCCGCCCGGTGGACCGCCCGCGCCAGCCGGTCGTTCTCCGGGGCCGCCCCGCCCGGGGAGGCGAACCGGCGGCGCGTGTAGCCGTACGCCAGGCCGCTCCACGGGTCCGCGAACGCCTGGCAACCGTTCGCGCCGCTGTGCCCGATCGTCCCGGCGCCGAGGAACGGGTGCCACGTGTCAGCGGTCGTCTGGAAGCCCAGCCCGAACGACTTGTGCGTCCGGGCCACCAGGTCGTAGCCGGCCGAGTGGAACTGGCCGAACTCCGCCACCGTGTCCGGCTTGAGCAGCGGCGCCCGGCCGCCCGTCTCGCTGATCGCCGCCGCGTACATCCCGGCCAGGCCCCGCGCGGACGCCACCCCGCCCACCGACGCCGGGCCCTTGGCGCGCACCAGCGGCATGTTGGGCAGCGAGGCCAGGTCGGTCGGCTCCGCCGCGTTGCGGTTGAAGGCGATCGAGGTCAGTGTGTGCGGGCCCGTGGGCGCGGCGTCCAGGAGGGCCCGCTGCTGCGGTGTCGGGGCCATCGGCTGCGTCGTGCGGAAGCGGGGTTCCTGCGGGGCGGGCAGGCCCAGGTGGAAGTCCAGGGCGTACGGGATGCGGATCCGCTCCCGGTAGACCTCCTGGAGCGTGCGTCCGGTGGCCCGGCGGACCACCTCGCCGACGAGGGCGCCGCCGACCAGCGCGTGGTAGCCGAACGCCGTGCCGGGACGCCAGAACGGCCGCTGGTCCGCGAGGCGTTCGGCGAGCTGGCGGTCGTCCGCCAGCTCCGCGAGCGTGAATCCGCTGTCCGTGCCGACCACGCCCGCCCGGTGCGCGAGCAGGTCGCGCAGCGTCAGGCCCGCCTTGCCCTCGGCACCGAACTCCGGCCAGTAGTACGTCACCTTGCGGTCCAGTTCCAGCGTGCCGTCCTGGACCAGGAGGGCCACGACCAGGTAAGCGGCGCCCTTGGTCGACGAGAACACGCCGTAGAGGGCGTCCGGCTCGGTCCCCGCCCACAGGTCGACGACCTTGCGCCCGTGGACGTAGGCGCACAGCTGGCCCTCGTAGTCGGGCCGTTCCCCGGCCACGAACGCGGCGAACTCCTCGCGTACGTCCTCGAAGCCGTCCGCCACGGTGCCGTGGATCTCCTGCGTCATCCGCTCTCCTCAACCGAACCGCTGTGTGCCACTGTGAACAATGCCCTCGCCACCTGGGCGAATTCCCCCTTGGGGTGGCCCCGGAAGAGTGGTTCCGTACCGAACAGGACCGTCCGGTCACCGCTGACCACGGCGGCCCGGCCGGCTGCCGCGGCCGGGCCGCCGGAGCCGTCCCGCAGGGGCCGCCAGTGGCCGGAGACCAGCGGGTTCCCCGGCGCGTACGCCTGCTCGACGCGCACCCCGGTGCCCAGACCGGTGAACCACAGCGGGGCGTAGACGAAGGTGTGGTCCGGCGCGCCCCGGGTGAGCGGGCCCGGGTTGGTCACCCGCACCACGCCGTTCGCGTCCGCGTTGCCCGCCACCGGCGTGACGGCCAGCCGGCCCGCCGCCGCGTTCAGGGCCGCGCCCGTCGCGCCCCGGCCGACCAGGCCGTGACGGCCGAGGAAGGCGTCCAGGGCGCCGCGGGCGGGCGCGGTCAGCCGGGCGCGGTCCAGTCCGGCGGAGACGAACAGCACGTCCGTGCCGGACCAGTCGAAGCCCGCGTTCAGCACGGCGGTCGAGACCGGCGTGACGTCGAAGCCCATCTCCCGCAGCGCGAACAGCTCACCCGGCGTGACGGCGGCGGCGACGCGCGGGCGGTGCAGCGGGGTGGTGCCGGTGCGCCGGGTGGCCGTGAAGGAGACGTCGTGCGCGCGGGCGGCGGCGAGCGCCTCGCGGCGGGCCGAGGCGGGCACGATCGCGCCGCCGTCCGGCGCCTCGCGCACGGTGACGCCGCGGCGCAGGAGGGAGTTGAGGGCCGCGATCTCGCGCGGGTCGCCCAGGCGGAGCAGGAGGTCGCCGTGCGGCGGTACGTGCGCGACGGGGGCCGCCCGGGTGACCGGGCGCAGGGCCGCGTCCCGCAGGCTGCCCGACGCCACCGGTTCGACCGTGGCGCCCCACAGCCGGCCCAGGCTCCAGCCGGAGATGTCGTACATCACCGACACCTTGCCGCTGATGTCCCGGCCGTCGGCCAGCAGCGCGTTCGCCATGCCGCGCTTGGGCTGGCGCATGTCGACGACGTACGAGCCCGCGGGGTACGTCCGTCCGGCGAGCCGGAAGGGGCGGGCGGCGCGCGTGACGCGGACGTCGTTGGCGAAGAGGTGGTCGACCAGGCGCGCGGCGGCCGGGGCGGAGCGCTGCGCGGGCGAGGTACCGGACGGGATGACGTAGGCGCGCGGGAAGGACGTCGTGTAGACGTCCTCCGGGCCGATGCCGGGCACGCCGGGCACGGACCGCGGTGACACCGGCACCTGCGGGGCGCCGGCCGCCCCGCGGCGGAACACCTCGATCTGGTCGGCGATCAGCGTCGCGCGCCGCTCCCGCACGTGGTCCAGCGTCGCGCGGACGGCCGCGCCCGCCACGGCCGTGTTGACCGCGGAGCGGCGGCGCAGCTCCGCATCGGGCAGCTCCTCGTACTCCTCGTTGTTCACCGCCAGCGGGATCTCCACGGTGTGGGCGGCGACCGTGCCGTGGAAGGCCGCGTACTGCGGGGTGAAGATCGGCGGCCAGTCGTCCCAGCCCTCCTCCTGGTCGCGGAAGGGGATCTGGGCCGGTTCCACGCCGTCCTTCGCGGGCGTGTAACCGAGGGCGTTGACGGCGGACTCCATGCGGAGGGCGTTGGCGTAGGTGTTCTTCAGGAAGAGGTCGTACTCGTAGTTCTCGCCGTGCGGGGGAGTGGTGGGCTCGATGAGGGTGCCGTTGACGTAGCCGTGCAGGTCGAGCAGGACGGCCGGCTGAGTGTCGAGCTGGATGCGCCGCATCGCGCGGGTCTCGGGCTGGGAGGCGGTGACGAAGTCGCGGTTCAGGTCGAAGCCGCCCGCGTTGGCGCGGGTGCCGGCGATACGGCCGTCCGGGTTGGCGGTGATGTTGAAGTACAGGCGGCTGTGCGCGAGGAGGTCCCGCGTCCTGGCGTCCCGTGCGGTCGCGAGCTCCTCGATGACCTTCAGGGAGGCGTCCGTGCCCTCCCACTCGTTGCCGTGGATGTTGCCGTTGACGAAGACCGGGGTCTTGTAAGTGCGCTTGATCTCGGCCGACTTGGCCGCCCTGGCCGGTGCGTTCTCGATGAGCTCGCGCATCCGCCGCTGGGCGCGTGCCTCGCGGGTGGTCTCCGGGGCGGTGACGGTGACGAGGTAGAGGCGGTGGCCGCCCGCCGAACGGCCCGCCACCTCCACGCTCACCCGGTCGCCGAGGCGCTGCAGGGCGTTCAGGCGCGGGACGATCCCGTGGTACGGGACGAGCCCCAGCTTCAGGGACTTGTCGCCGGGGTTCACCGGGTCGGGGGAGAGGACCTGGCGGCGGGGGTAGCCGCGGGTGTCCGTCGTGGCGGGGGTCGTGCCGGGAGCGGCCAGGGCCCGCCGGGCCGTGCTCTCGGGGGCCCGGGCCGCCCGGTCGTCGACGGGGGCGCCCTCCCGGGTGACCGGCCGGGGGTCGGCGCCCGCGGAGCCGGGGGCGAGCAGGAGCGAACCCGCCGTGACGAGGCCGAGGGTGACGATCAGTACAGGTCTCGCAGGAACGGTTCTCGTGGTGCGCACGCGTACCTCCTGTGGTGCTTCCTGAGATCGGTACGGCGAGGTGTACCGGTTCGACTCAACGGCAACAAGGCCGCGTTGGTCTCACCCGTGCCCCGGACGGCTCCACGGGCGGGCCCCGCCCCGGCCTGGGCGGCCCGTGACAGCGGTGTGACCGGAGCGCGTCAGGAGCGCGACACCGGCCCCGATAGGGTCGTCCCATGCGCGATCTGGGGACGGGTTTCCGGTACTTGCTCAAGGGCCAGCGGTGGGTGGCCCGGCACGGCAGGCAGTACGGCTTCGGGCTGCTCCCGGGCCTGATCACCCTGGTGCTGTACGCGGCGGCGCTCGTCGCGCTGGGGCTGTGGGGGGAGGACGCCGTCGCCTGGGCGACGCCGTTCGCCGACGACTGGTCGAGCCCGTGGGCCGGGCTCTTCCGCGGCTTCCTCACCGTCGTGCTGTTCGCCCTGGCCCTGCTGCTCGCCGTCGTCACCTTCACCGCGGTGACCCTGCTGATCGGGCAGCCCTTCTACGAGAACCTCTCCGAGAAGGTCGACCGGGACGTGTCCCCGGACGGGCACGCCCCCGAGTCGGGGCTGCCGCTGTGGCGGGAGCTGTGGATCTCCGGCCGCGACAGCCTCCGGATCGTCGTGCGGGCCGCGCTGTGGGGCGTACTGCTGTTCGCCTGCGGCTTCGTCCCGGTCGTCGGGCAGACGGCCGTGCCCGTGATCGGGTTCTTCGTCACCGGGTTCTTCCTCACCGAGGAACTGACCGCCGTCGCCCTCCAGCGCCGCGGGGTGGAACTGCGCGCCCGCCTGACGCTGCTGCGCTCCCGCAGGACCCTGGTCTGGGGCTTCGGCACGCCCCTGGCCGTGTCCTTCCTGGTGCCGTTCGTGGCGGTGTTCCTGATGCCGGGCGCGGTGGCCGGCGCCACCCTCATGGCGCGTGAGCTGCTGGGCGAGGAGATCCGGGAGAGCGACGAGGGCGGCGATCAGGCGGTCAAGACGCTTCCGTAGCCACCTTCAGGATGCTCCTCACCTGGGCGATGATGTCCAGCCGGTTGCGCACGAAGTCCGGGTCGGTGACCTCGGTGGTGTTCCCGGCGCCGAACTGCAGCACCGGGGTGTGCACGTGCCCGCCCGGCAGCACTCCGTGCAGGCCGAGCCGGTCGCGCAGCAGGGTCGCCCGGTAGGCGATCTCGTTGGAGAGGTAGTCCCCGCCGCCGCCCGCGCGTGCGGTCGAGCCGGGGGTCGGCCCCTCGGGGCGCACGACGGGCTGGGTGGCGCCGGCCGGGATCTCGGTGACGCTCGTGTTGTCGTACACGGGGAAGCGGCCGGTGGGGGCGGCGACGATCGCCGCGTACGGCAGGGTGGTCGCCGTCCACTGGGGCTGCGAGGCGGGGTCGGTGACGGGGATCGTCTCGGTGCGGCCGACGTTCTCGTTGTCCCCGAAGCCGCCCCGCCAGGCCCCGTTGGTCCGCTCGATGTCGAACCGCCCGACGCGGCCCTGGCTGACGGTGGTGAACAGGTCGACCTTCCCGAGGTGCGGCCGCAGCGTCCGCTCCACCGTGCCTTCGGTGAAGTCCCGCCAGCGCACCGGGAACACGGCCGTCTCGATGCGGGCCGGTCCGGCCGCGGTCTCGACGACCGTGCCGTCGAGGGCGAGCGCGGTGGCGCCGGACGGGTTGGAGATGCGGACGTCCCGGTCCAGGGTGAACGGGTCGAAGCCGGTGAGCAGGATGCGCTTCAGGCCCTTGCCGTGCGGATAGCGGAGGGCGGTCTGGCCGCGCGAGGTGCGCTCCAGCTCGTCCAGCAGGGCGGCCCGCTGCCGGTCGGTCAGCCCGAACTCCGGCTGCCAGGTGCGCACTTCGCGGGTCATGCCCAACCGCGCCCAGTACAGCGGCCGGTCGTCGTCCCGGCTCAGGTCCCCGCCCGCCGGGCCGCGTCCCTGTGCCCGGTCGACGGCCCGCCGCCACAGCTGTGACCCCTCGCGGGTGACGGCCCGGCGGGCCTCCCCGTAGGAGCGGGCCGCGTCGAGCGACCGCGCCAGCCGCGGGGCCACGGCGTCGAACCCGGAGCGGCGCAGGATCTCCCGCGGGGCGGCCCGGTCGAGCCGTTGCTCCTCGACGGTGGGGGAGGGGGCCGCCCCGGCGGCGCCGGCGGAGGGGGTGGTGGTCAGGCCGGTCAGCAGCGCGAGACCGAGGACGCCGAGGCGAACGCGTATGAGGTTCAAGGGGGTTGGGCCCTTCCGTCACGGTGGGGGTGGCGTGGTGCCGGACGGCGGAAGTATCCCGTGACGGGAGTGGTCCACGCCATACGTGACCGGGGGAGGGAGGTCAGCCGCCGCTCTCGCCCAGCAGCGTCAGGAAGTCGCGGAACGCCGACGCCATGTCCACCGACTCCGGGTCCAGCAGCCACTGGTACTGCAGCCCGTCCAGGATCGCCACCAGGAGCGGAGCGGCCCGCTCGGGGCTGAGGCCGCTCGGCAGGCGGTCGCCGTACTCGGCGCGCAGCACCTCCGCCATGCCGGCGCGCACCCCGACGTAGCGGTCGGTGAAGTAGGCGCGGGCCGGATGCCCCTCGGTGACGCTCTCGCCGAGCAGTGCCGAGAAGGTCTGGACGAGGGCGGGCCGCATCGCGTTGTACTCGACGAGGGAGGCCAGCAGGTCCAGGCGCAGCCGGCCGGCCGGCATCGCGTCCCAGCGGTCGCGGTCCTCGAGGACCGCGACGAGCAGCGCCTCCTTGGTCGGGAAGTGGTGCAGCAGCCCCTGCTGGGTCAGCCCGACCCGCTCGGCGACCGCCGCCAGGCTCGCTCCCCGGTAGCCGCGCTCGGCGATCACCTCCAGGGCGGCCCGCACGATCTCCGCGCGCCGTTCCCCGCTCCTCGTCCTGGCCGTCATGGCGTCACCGTACGACATGCCGAACACCCTGACATCACGAGGGTATAACGAAACCTGCCAGGTTACAGGTCGCCGGTGCACGATGGTGACGTCCAGCGGCTTTCGACATGGAGGTGCCGACGTGACGGAGACAGCGGAGGAACGGCGCGAGGCGGCCGTCGAGGCGGCCCTGGGCAGGCTCGACCTGGACGCCAAGGCGCGGCTCCTGGCCGGCCAGGACATGTGGAGCCTGCCCGCGCTGCCGGAAGCGGGCCTCGCGTCGCTGGTCATGTCCGACGGCCCGATCGGCGTCCGCGGGGTGCACTGGAGCGCCGACGACCCGTCCGTCGCCCTGCCCTCCCCGACCGCCCTCGCCGCCACCTGGGACCCGGACCTCGCCCACCGGGCCGGCGCCCTGCTCGCCCAGGAGGCCCGCCGCAAGGGCGTCCACGTCCTGCTCGCCCCCACGGTCAACCTGCACCGCTCCCCGCTGGGCGGCCGTCACTTCGAGGCCTACAGCGAGGACCCGTACCTCACCGGCCGGATCGGCGCCGCCTACGTCCGGGGCGTCCAGTCCGGCGGCGTCGGCACCACCGTCAAGCACTTCGTCGCCAACGACGCCGAGACCGACCGCCTCACCGTGAACAACCTCGTGAGCGAACGCGCCCTGCGCGAGCTGTACCTGGCCCCCTTCGAGGCGATCGTGGAGAGCGCCCGCCCCTGGGGCATCATGACCGCCTACAACTCGGTCAACGGCCCGACCATGACCGAGCACCACCACCTGGTCAACGAAGTCCTGCGCGGCCAGTGGGGCTTCGACGGCGTCAACGTCTCCGACTGGACCGCCGCCCGCTCCACGACCGGTGCGCTCACCGGCGGCCTCGACCTCGCCATGCCCGGCCCTGCCACCGTCTACGGCGAGAACCTCGCCCGGGCCGTACGGGCCGGCGAGGCCGACGAGGCCCTGGTCGACGCGGCCGTCCGCCGCGTGCTGCGCCTCGCCGCCCGGGTGGGCGCCCTGGAGGGCGCCGACCCCGTCGTCACCGCACCGCCCGCGGACGTCGACGGCGAGGCCCTCGCCCGCGAGATCGCCCGCCGTTCCTTCGTCCTCGTCCGCAACGAGAACGGCGCCCTGCCGCTGAGGCCCGGCCGGGTCGCGCTGACCGGCGCCGCGGCCCGCGACGCCCGCGTCCTCGGCGGCGGCTCCGCCACCGTCTTCCCGGCCCGGACCGTCTCCCCGCTCGACGGACTGACCGCCGCCCTGCCCGAGGGCGCCCTGACCTACACCCTCGGCGCCGACCCCAACACCGAACTGCCCATCGCCGAAGCGGGCTTCGAGCTGCGCGCCGTCTGCCGGGACGCCGACGGCACCGTCCTCGGCACCCGCTCCGCCCCCAGCGGCCACATCCAGTGGACGGGCGCCGACCTCCCCGACGGCGTCACCCACGAGAACCTGCGCAGCGTCGAACTGACCGGCACCTTCACCCCGCGCGAGACCGGCACGCACACCTTCGGCATCAAGGGCCTCGGCCCCTTCCGGCTGACCGTCGCGGGCACCGTGTACTACGACGGTGTCCAGCGCCCCGACGGGGACGACCCGTTCCTCACCTTCTTCGGCCCGCCCGTGCCGCACGCCCGGGTCGGCCTGACCGCCGGGGAACCGGTCGAGGTCTCCCTCACCCACACGGTCCCGCCGCCCGACGGCCACCCCATGCGGGTCATCGGCTTCACCCTCGCCCACCAGGACCCGCAGCGCGACCCCGACGAACTCATCGCCGAGGCCGCCGAGTCCGCCCGGGACGCCGACACGGCCGTCGTCGTGGTCGCCACCACCGAGCGCGTCGAGTCCGAGGGCTTCGACCGCACGGACCTGCGCCTGCCCGGCCGCCAGGACGACCTCGTACGCGCCGTCGCCGCCGCCAACCCGAACACCGTCGTGGTCGTCAACTCCGGCTCCCCGGTGGAAATGCCCTGGCGCGACGAGGTCGCCGCCGTGCTGCTGTCCTGGTTCCCCGGCCAGGAGGGCGGCGCGGCCCTCGCGGACGTCCTCACCGGCGCCCACGAGCCGGGCGGCCGCCTGCCCACCACCTGGGGCTCCCTGGCCGACGCCCCGGTCACCCGGGTCGTCCCGGAGAACGGCGAACTCCCCTATGAGGAAGGCGTCTTCATCGGCTACCGCGCCTGGGAGAAGCACGGCCGCACCCCCGCCTACCCCTTCGGCCACGGACTGGGCTACACCGACTGGAGCTACGAGTCGGTCGAGGTCGCCGCAGCACCGGAAGGAACCACCGCGAAGGTCCGCCTCCGCAACACCGGCGACCGCCCCGGCCGCGAGGTCGTCCAGCTCTACCTCGCTCCCCGCGAGGCGGACCCGACCCGCCCGGCGCGCTGGCTGGCCGGCTTCGCGGGCGTCGGGGCCGGCCCCGGCGAGACGGCCGAGGCGACCGTCGAACTGCCCCGCCGCGCCTTCGAGATCTGGGACGAAGCGACCGGCTCGTGGTCTTTTGTGAAGGGTTCGTACGAGATCCAGGTCGGACGCTCGATCGCCGACCGCAGGATCACCGCGACCATTAACGTCTGATCCGGGACAAGTTCCCCCTCGGCGGCCCCGGTCCGGGACCTGACCTCCGGACCGGGGCTCGCCGGCCCGCCGGAGGCTGCCGCCCCGGGGCTACCGCACGCCGAACCCGTACACCGTCTCCGAGCGGAACACCTCGCCCGGCCGCAGCACGGTCGTCGGGAAGTCCGGCCGGTTCGGCGAGTCGGGGAAGTGCTGCGTCTCCAGCGCGATGCCGTCACCGGGGGCGAACGGCTCGCCGAGGTGGTCACCGGTGTACAGCTGGAGCCCGGGCTCGGTCGTCGCCACCGTCAGCACCCGCCCCGACGCCGGGTCGTGCAGCTCGGCGACCTCCACCGGAGCGTCCGTCACTCCCTTGTCGAGCACGAGGTTGTGGTCGTAGCCGGACCCCACCTTGCGGGCCGCGCGGAAGTCGAAGCGCGTGCCGGACACGTCCTCCGGTCCGCCGGCCGGGATCAGGTCCGCGTCGACCGGCGTGTACCGGGAGGCCGCCAGCCGCAGCTCATGACCGCCCGTGTCACCGGAACCCGCCAGGTTGAAGTAGCTGTGGTTGGTCAGGTTCACCACGGTCGGCGCGTCCGTGACCGCCTCGTACGCGATCCGCAGCGCCCCGCTCGCGAGCAGCGAGTACGTCGCCGAGACCTCCAGCCGCCCGGGGAAGCCCTCCTCGCCGTGCGGACTGACCCGCGACAGCCGCACACCGTGCTCGACCCGGACCACGTCCCAGACCCGCTTGTCGAAGCCGCGCGCCCCGCCGTGCAGCGAGTTCGGCCCGTTGTTCGCCTCGAGGGCGTACGTCCGCCCGTCCAGCGGGAAACGGCCGCCGGCGATCCGGTTGGCGTACCGCCCGACCAGGGCGCCGAGATACGGCTCGGGACGGGCCAGGTACCCGTCGAGGTCCGGGAACCGAAGCACCACGTCGGCGGCCCGCCCCGCCCGGTCCGGCACCTGGACCGACTGCACGATCCCGCCGTACGACAGCACCCGTACCCGTACGCCCGCCCGCTCCAGGGTCCAGCGGTGCACCGGGGTCCCGTCGGGAAGTGTGCCGAAGAGTTCGTTCATGCGCGGAACTCTAAGTCAGGGGCCTCTCCGCCGTGACGGTGCGGTAGGCGATCTCCGCCAGCCGGGCCTGTCCGTTCACGCTCGGGTGGAAGTAGTCCCAGCGGCTCAACTGGGCCGTGCCGAAGCGGTAGTCGTACACCGCGCCGCCGTCGTGACGGCACCGCTTGTCCTCGGCGCAGACCTCCTTGAGGACCTTGTTGTACTCCTCCACCCGCTGCTGCACCGTGTTGCGCCGCAGGGTCGCCGACGCGTCCAGGGCGGCCGCGTCGCCCAGCATCGACGGGCAGATGCCCAGCTGCCACACCTGCCGGGCCGTCGCACTGGAGCGGCCCTCGGACCACAGCCGCTTCAGATCGGGCACGCTCGCCACGAACACCTGCGTCTTGGGCAGGGCCTTGCGCAGGGAGCGCAGCGCGTCCTCGAAGTCGGCGCGGAAGGCGGCAACCGGGGTCATCGCCGAGGGCGTGGCCCGGCAGGCGTCGTTCGCCCCCATCAGCACCGTCACCAGCTGCGGCTTGCGCTGCACCGCCCGGGCCATCTGCCCGGGCAGGTCGGCCATCCGCGCACCCGACACGGCGTAGTTCCAGCTGCGCCGGGCGGCCTCGGTCCGCCCCAGCAGCCGCACCGCCAGCGAGTCCACCTCGGGGCTGGTGCCGGTCGCCCAGGACGCCTCCGGGCAGTCCGACAGCACGTCACACGCGTCGAAGGCGCGGGTGATGGAGTCACCGACCGCGGCGACGGAGCTCGGGCTGCGGTCCCACAGGGGCGTGGGCTTCGGGGACGGCTTCGCGCTCGCCGACGGGGCGGCGGAGTCGCCGCCGACGGCGTCACACCCGGCCACGGCCAGCACGGTCGCGGCGACCACGGCCAGGACACCCCGTGAGCGGGGTTTCCCGTTTCGCATGTCTGCTCCGTCCCCTCGCCGTACCGTCCCTGTCTCCCCAACCCATGACAACGCACGGGGGTTCCCGGCCCATCAGGTGCAACGGCTCACACCCGTACAAGCGTCCCCCTGGGTGAATGGCGGGAGTTTCCCGGCACCTGGACCGACCGTACGTCACACTCCTCGCGCCCCCGCACGGTAGCCTCGCCATCAACGTGACCCGCCCGGTCACCGCCGTTCCGCCTGTTCCAAGATGGTCCGCTCTGCCCGGAGGTTCCGGTGACGACACGTGGAGTTCTGTACGTGCACTCCGCGCCGCGCGCGCTGTGCCCGCACGTCGAGTGGGCCGTCGCCGGGGTGCTCGGCACACGCGTCAGCCTGGACTGGATCCGGCAGCCCGCCGCGCCCGGCACCTGGCGCTCGGAGTTCTCCTGGCAGGGCCAGGTGGGCACGGCGTCCAAGCTGGCCTCCGCGCTGCGCGGCTGGCACCTGCTGCGCTTCGAGGTCACCGCGGAACCCTGCCCCACCGCCGAGGGCGAGCGCTACAGCTGCACTCCCGACCTGGGCATCTTCCACGCCGTCACCGGCATCCACGGCGACATCCTCATCCCCGAGGACCGCCTGCGCGCGGCACTCCAGCGCTCCCAGCGGGGTGAGACCAACCTGGAAGCAGAGCTCAGCAAACTCCTGGGCAAGCCCTGGGACGACGAGCTCGAACCCTTCCGCTACGCGGGCGAAGGCGCCCCGGTCCGCTGGCTCCACCAGGTGGTGTGACGCCGTTGCGCACAACGGCGAACGGCCCGGACTCCCCTTGAGGAGTCCGGGCCGTCCGGCGCTCGGGATCACACGGTCCGGAACGCCAGCACCACGTTGTGCCCACCGAACCCGAACGAGTCGTTCAGCGCGGCGATCCGCCCGTCGACCGGCAGCTTGCGGGCCTCGCCGCGGACCACGTCCGCGTTCGCCTCGGCCTCCGGGTCCAGGTTCTCCACGTTGATCGTCGGCGGAGCCACCCGGTGGTACAGCGCGAGCACGGTCGCCACCGTCTCGACACCACCCGCGCCACCGAGCAGATGCCCGGTCATCGACTTCGTCGCCGACACCGCGATGTGGTCGGTGTCGTCACCGAACACCTTCCGCAGCGCCTTCAGCTCGGCGATGTCACCGGCCGGCGTCGACGTCGCGTGCGCGTTGACGTGCACGATCTCCGCCGGGTCGAGGTCGGTGCGCTCCAGCAGGTTCTGCAGGGCGTGCGAGATGCCCCGCCCCTCCGGCTCCGGCTGCACGATGTCGTGCGCGTCGGCGGAGATGCCCTGCCCGACCGCCTCGGCGTACACCCGGGCACCACGCCTGGCGGCGTGCTCGGCGGACTCCAGGACCACGACACCGGCGCCCTCACCGAGGACGAAACCGTCCCGGGCGATGTCGTAGGGGCGCGACGCGCCCTGCGGGTCGTCGTTGTTCTTGGACATCGCCATCATGTTGCCGAACGCGGCGATGGGCAGCGGGTGGATCGCCGCCTCCGTGCCCCCCGCGACGACCACGTCGGCGCGGCCGGTGCGGATCATCTCGATGGCGTAGCCGATGGCCTCGGCGCCCGACGCGCAGGCGGAGACCGGCGTGTGCACGCCCGCCCGGGCACCGACGGCCAGCCCGACGTTGGCGGAGGGGCTGTTGGGCATCAGCATGGGAACGGTGTGCGGGGAGACGCGGCGGACGCCCTTCTCCTTCAGCACGTCGTACTGGTCGAGCAGCGTCGTCACGCCGCCGATGCCGGAGGCGATGACCGCGCCCAGCCGGTCGGGGTCGACGCTGGGGTCCTCGCCGGCCTTGGCCTCGAAGCCGGCGTCGGCCCAGGCCTCCTTGGCCGCGACCAGCGCGAACTGCGCCGAGCGGTCCAGCCGGCGGGCCTGCGGCCGGGGGATGACCTCGGTCGGCTCCACGGCGACGGGGGCCGCGATCTTGACGGCCTGGTCGGCCGCCCAGTCCTGCTCCAGGGGCTTGACGCCGGAACGTCCGGCGACCAGGCCCTCCCAGGTAGAGGCTGCGTCGCCACCCAGCGGTGTGGTTGCGCCGATACCGGTGACGACCACGGTGCGATTGGTCGAGCTCACGGGAATTCTTTCTCCAACGGATCCGAGGATTAAGCGGCGCCACCGCCGGGTGGCGGGGCAGTCAGCCCAAGGGCCTGATCGGTCGATCAGCCCTGGTGCTTGAGGATGTAGTCGGTCGCGTCACCGACCGTCTTGAGGTTCTTGACGTCCTCGTCCGGGATCTTGACGTCGAAGCGCTCTTCGGCGGCGACGACGACCTCGACCATGGACAGCGAGTCGACGTCCAGGTCGTCGGTGAAGGACTTGTCCAGCTGGACGTCCTCAACCGGGATGCCGGCGATCTCGTTCACGATCTCGGCGAGACCGGCGACGATCTCTTCCTGAGTGGCGGCCATGTTGGCGCTCCTTCGTAGATATCCAGAGGGTGTGGCAGGTGGTTCTTCCCGTCCCGGACCGCATGATCCGGCACGGAGTGCCTAGGGGAGGGTAACGACAGTCGCGGCGTAGACGAGACCCGCCCCGAAGCCGATGACGAGCGCGGTGTCGCCGCTCTTCGCCTCGCCGGTCGCCAGGAGCCGCTCCATCGCGAGCGGGATCGAGGCGGCCGAGGTGTTGCCGGTGGTGCGGATGTCACGCGCGACCGTGACGTGCTCCGGCAGTTTCAGGGTCTTCACCATCGAGTCGATGATCCGCACGTTGGCCTGGTGCGGGATGAAGACGTCCAGGTCGTCCGCGGTGATCCCGGCCGCGTCCAGCGCCTGCTGGGCGACCTTCGCCATCTCGAACACGGCCCAGCGGAACACCGCCTGGCCCTCCTGGGTGATCGCGGGGAACTTCTCGACCGTTCCGTCGCGGTAGTCCGTCCACGGCACGGTCTGCTTGATGGTGTCGGACTTGTCGCCCTCGGAGCCCCACACGGTCGGGCCGATCGCGGGTTCGCGGGACGGGCCGACCACGACCGCGCCCGCGCCGTCGCCGAACAGGAAGGCCGTCGCCCGGTCCTCCAGGTCGGTCAGGTCGCTCAGCCGCTCGACACCGATCACCAGGACGTACTCCGCCGAGCCCTCGACGATCATGCCCTTGGCGAGGGTCAGGCCGTAGCCGAAGCCCGCGCAGCCGGCCGAGATGTCGAAGGCGGCGGCCTTGTCGGTGCCCAGCTTGTCGGCGATCTCCGTGGCGACGGCCGGCGTCTGCTTGAAGTGCGAGACGGTCGAGACGATCACGCCGCCGATCTGCTCCGCGGAGATGCCCGCGTCCGCGATGGCCTTGCCGGACGCCTCGATCGACATCTGCGCGACGGTCTCCTCGTCGGAGGCCCAGTGCCGGGTCTCGATGCCGGAGCGCGAGCGGATCCACTCGTCGGACGACTCGATCGTCTCCAGGATCACCTCGTTCGGCACGATCCGGGTCGGGCGGTAGCCGCCGACGCCGAGGATCCGCGCGTACGGGGCGCCCTTGCCGGGCTTGATCTTCGCCATGCTCTCGGGCTCCTTCTCAGGCACTGTGCTCGGCGATGAGCTCGCGAGCGGCGTCGAGGTCGGCGGGGGTCTTCAGGGCCAGCGTCTTCACGCCCGGCAGGGCCCGCTTCGCCAGGCCGGTGAGGGTGCCGCCCGGGCAGACCTCGATCAGGGCCGTGACCCCGAGCTCCTTGAAGGTCTCCATGCACAGGTCCCAGCGGACCGGGTTGGCGACCTGGCCGACCAGCCGCTCCAGCACCTCGCTGCCGGTGCTGACGGCCTTCCCGTCCGCGTTGGAGATGTAGGCGACCTTCGGGTCACCGGTGTCCCGGGCTCCGGCGGCGGCCTTCGCCAGCGTCTCGACGGCGGGGGCCATGTGGTGCGTGTGGAACGCGCCGGCGACCTTCAGCACGACGACCTTGCGCACGCCCTCGGGCTTGTCCGCCTCCAGCGCGGCGAGCTGCTCCTTCGTGCCCGCCGCGACGACCTGGCCGGCGCCGTTGATGTTCGCCGGGGTCAGGCCCAGCTTCGTCAGGTGCGGAATCGTCACGTCCGGGTCGCCGCCCAGCAGCGCGGCCATGCCCGTCTCCGTGACGGCGGCGGCCTGCGCCATCGCCAGACCGCGGGCGCGGACCAGGCGGAGCGCCTCCTCGTGCGGGAGCACCCCGGCGAGCGAGGCGGCGGTGAACTCGCCGACGCTGTGACCGGCGAGGGCACCGACCTTGCGGGGGAGGTCCGCCGGGTCCTCGAACAGCAGGGACGCGGACACCATGCCGGCCGCGACGAGCAGCGGCTGCGCCACCGCGGTGTCGCGGATCTCCTCCGCGTCGGCCTCGGTGCCGTAACGGATCAGATCGAGCCCCGCGGCGTCGGACCATGCCTCCAGGGCACCGCGGACACCGGGGAGGTCGAGCCATTCGGTCAGGAAGCCGGGCGTCTGGGCGCCTTGGCCGGGAGCGACGAGTACGAGCACTCTCACACTCTCTCTTGGGTACGGGCACGGCCGCCCGTGGGGACAGGGACGAAGAACACGAGGGGGTTTTGTCGAGCCCCGACAAAACACTAGGGCTGGAGATCTCCATCGACCAGACGCCCCAGGATCAGCGCGATCCGCAGTGTGAACGCAGAGCGTACATCGGAGGGTGACCAGCCGGTGACGTCAGTCACACGTCGAAGCCGGTAGCGGACGGTGTTGGGATGCACGAACAGCATCCGGGCCGCCCCTTCCAGACTGCTCGCCTGTTCCAGGTAGACGCTGAGGGTCTCCAAAAGCGCCGCCCCGGCCTCCTCCAGCGGTCTGTAGATCTCCTCCACCAGCTGCTCACGGGCCGAGGGGTCACCGGCGATGGCCCGCTCCGGGAGCAGGTCGTCGGCGAGCACCGGGCGCGGAGCGTCCTGCCAGGCCGAACACGCCTTGAGGCCGGCGGCGGCGGCCTGCGCGGACCGGGTCGCGGCCTGCAGGTCGGGCACCACCGGACCGGCCACGACCGGCCCGGCCGCGAACGGGCCGATGAGCGACTTGGCCACGGCCAGCGGGTTGTCGCTGCCGCCCGCGATGACGACCAGCCGGTCCCCGAGCACCCCGGTCAGCACCTGGAGCTTGGCGTGCCGGGCCGCACGCCGTATGGCCTCGACGGTCAGCTCGCTGTCCCCGTCGGGTGCCGTGCCCAGCACCACGCACACGTGCTCGGGCGAGTTCCAGCCGAGGGCGGCGGCCCGGGAGACGGCCCCCTCGTCGGCCTCGCCGCTCAGCACGGCGTTCACCACCAGGGACTCCAGCCGGGCGTCCCAGGCACCGCGTGCCTCGGCGGCCTGGGCGTACACCTGGGCGGTGGCGAAGGCGATCTCGCGCGCGTACACGAGCAGCGCCTCGCGCAGGACGCTCTCGTCGCCGGGAGCCGCGACCTCGTCGATCGCGGACTCCATCACCTCGATGGTGGTGCGCACCATCTCCACGGTCTGCCGCAGCGTGATCGCCCGGGTCAGCTCGCGCGGCGCCGTGCCGAACACGTCGGTGGAGATGGCCTGCGGGGCGTCCGGATGCCGGAACCACTCGGTGAACGCGGCGATGCCCGCCTGCGCGACCAGACCGATCCAGGAACGGTTCTCCGGGGGCATGGCCCGGTACCAGGGCAGCGACTCGTCCATCCGCGCGATGGCCTGCGCGGCGAGCGATCCGGACGACTTCTCCAGCCGCTTCAGCGTCGCGGCATGGGGGTGGACGGCACGGGCTGCGGCTGCGTTCTTGCTGGTTTCGGGTTCGGGCACGGGGACAAGACTGCCTTATCCGGACGGGAAGGTGCGCCGCCGGGTCTACGGTGGTCCGTGTGATGGACATTCGGCGCGCCGACGAGCGCTACCGGGGCGGTGACCCGGCGGCCGGCATCGAGACCCGGCACGCCTTCTCCTTCGGGGCCCACTACGACCCGGACAACCTCCGCTTCGGCGCCGTCCTCGCGTGCAACGAGGAGCGGCTGGCCCCGGGCGCCGGGTTCGACGAGCACCCGCACAGCCACACCGAGATCGTGACCTGGGTGGTGGAGGGGGAGCTGACCCACCGCGACTCCACCGGGCACGAGTCCGTCGTCCGCCACGGCGACGTGCAGCGGCTCAGCGCGGCGGCCGGGGTGCGGCACGTGGAGCGCAACGACGGCCCGGAGCCCCTGGTCTTCCTGCAGATGTGGCTCGCCCCGCTGCGGCCCGGCGGCGACCCGTTCCACGAGGTCGTCCGCGGCATCGCCGACTCCACTCCCTACGCCGTCCCCGAGGCCGGCGCGATGCTGCACGTGCGGCGCCTGGCGGCGGGGGAGCGCACGGCGGTGCCGGACGGGCCGTACGCGTACGTGCACGTCGTCCGCGGTGAGGTGCGGCTGGACGGCGAGGAGCTGGGCGCCGGGGACGCGGCCCGGATCACCGGGGCCGAGGGCCTGGAGGCCGAAGCCGTGACACGGGCCGAGCTCCTCGTCTGGGAGATGGCCTAGAGCTCGGCCAGCACCGCGTCCGTGAGGACCGGCCACGCCTCGATCGCCCAGGGGCCGAACGGCCGGTCCGTCAGCGCCACGCACGCCGCTCCCGCGTCGGGGTCGACCCACAGGAACGTACCGGACTGGCCGAAGTGCCCGAACGTGCGCGGGGAGGACGAAGAGCCCGTCCAGTGCGGGGACTTGGAGTCGCGGATCTCGAAGCCGAGCCCCCAGTCGTTGGGGTTCTGGTGGCCGTAGCCCGGCAGGACGCCCTTGGTGCCCGGGTAGTGCACGCTCATCGCCTCGGCGACCGTGCGGGGATCCAGCAGCCGCGGGGCCTGCACCTCGGCGGCGAACCGCAGCAGGTCCTCCACCGTGGAGACGCCGTCCTTGGCCGGGGAGCCCTCCAGGGTCGTCGAGGTCATGCCCAGCGGCTCCAGCACGGCCTGCCGCAGGTACTCGGCGAAGGGGATGTCGGTCGCCTTCGCGACATGGTCGCCGAGTTGCTCGAACCCGGCGTTGGAGTACAGCCGCCGCTCCCCGGGCGGGGCCGTGACCGTGTGCTCGTCGAAGGCCAGGCCCGAGGTGTGCGCGAGCAGGTGCCGGACCGTCGACCCGGCCGGGCCGGCGGGCTCGTCGAACTCGATCGCGCCCTCCTCGTAGGCGACCAGCACCGCGTAGGCGGCCAGCGGCTTGGTCACCGAGGCGAGCGGGAACCGCCGCCCGGCCGGGCCGTGGGTGCCCAGGACCGTGCCGTCCGCCCGGACGACACCCGCGGCGGCGGTGGGAACCGGCCAGTTATCGATCAGCGCGAGGCTCTTCAGCGACATGCGTGCGAGCCTATGCGCTCAGAGCGTCAGCTCCAGCAAGGGGTCGGGCTTGGGCCGGAACCCGAGGGAGACGTACAGCGGCTCGGCCTCGGCCGACGCGGTGAGCTGCACGCGCCGGGCGCCCCGCTCGCGGAACCACCCCAGCAGCGTCGTCATGCAGGCGCGCGCGTACCCCCGGCGCCGCGCGCCCGGGTCGGTGGCGACACTGAAGACGAAACCCACCCTGCCCCGCGGGTCGCCCGCCTTGCCGATGCGGTAGTCGATCGTCCCCGCCACCAGCGACGCCAGCGCCCCGGGCCGCTCCGGGTGGTCCACGACGAACGCCGCGAAGTCCCCGTCCAGGTCGCCGAGTCGGGCCCTCAGCGTGGGCAGGGACTCCCCGTGCCAGCCGGCCGGGGGATCGGCGGGGAACAGCGAGTCGATCATGATCTGGCGCAGGCGCAGGACTTCCTCGGCGTCCTCGGGCAGGGCGCGGCGTACGAGACTCATGACGCCGTACGCTAACCAGCCGGATCACCGGACGTCCTGCCGATTTCTTACCGTCGGCGCTTGCTTGGAGCGCACTCCAAGGTTCTAGCGTGGGGCACATGACGGTGATGGAGACCACGGGGACCGGGACCGACACCTGCGCGGGCCCGCCGCAGCAGAACCGGCGCCGGGACGGCGAGGACCGCTACACGATCAGCGAGGTCGTCGCCTTCACCGGCCTGACGGCCCACACCCTGCGCTGGTACGAACGCATCGGCCTGATGCCGCACATCGACCGCTCCCACACCGGTCAGCGCCGCTACACCAACCGCGACCTCGACTGGCTCGACCTGGTCGGCAAGCTCCGCCTGACGGGCATGCCGGTCGCCGACATGGTCAGGTACGCGGAACTGGTGCGCGAGGGCGACCACACCTACGCCGAGCGCTTCGAACTGCTGCGCACGACCCGCGAGGACGTCCTCGCGAGGATCGAGGAACTGCGCGGCACGCTCGCGGTGCTCGACCGGAAGATCAGTTTCTACGCGGACGCCGGGCGTGCCCTGGCGTCGGAGAGGTCCCGATGACGGACGGCAGGATCACGACGGCGAAGCTCGGCGACAACGGCCCCGAGGTGGGTGTCCAGGGCCTCGGCTGCATGGGCATGAGCTTCGCCTACGGCCCCTCGGACGTGGACGCCTCCCGCGCCACCCTGGAGCGGGCCCTGGAACTGGGCGTCACCCTCTACGACACGGCCGACGCGTACGGCGCCGGCGAGAACGAGCGGTTCCTGTCGCCGTTCTTCAGGGCCCACCGCGACGAGGTCGTCATCGCGACCAAGTTCGCCCTGTCCATCCCGGCGGACGACCCGACGCGCCGAGTCGTGCGCAACGACCCGCCCTACATCCGCCAGGCCGTCGAGGCGAGCCTGAAGCGCCTGGACGTCGAGGCCATCGACCTCTACTACATGCACCGGCGCGACGTGAACGTGCCGATCGAGGAGAGCGTCGGCACGATGGCGGACCTGGTCCGCGAGGGCAAGGTCAAGCACCTCGGCCTGAGCGAGGTCACGGCCGACGAGCTGCGGGCCGCGCACGCCGTGCACCCCATCGCCGCGGTGCAGTCGGAGTGGTCGCTGTTCAGCCGCGACATCGAGACGCACGTCGTCCCCGCGGCCCGCGAGCTGGGCGTGGCCCTGGTGCCGTACTCCCCGCTCGGGCGGGGCTTCCTGACCGGCTCCTTCGCCAGGGCCGAGGAACTGTCGCCCGACGACTTCCGCCGTCAGCAGCCCCGCTTCACCGGCGAGAACGCCACGGCCAACGTGACCCTGCTGGGACTGATCCGCTCGGTGGCCGAGGCCCACGGCGCCTCCCTCGGCCAGATCGCCCTGGCCTGGGTCCATCAGCAGGCGACGATCCGCGACCTCCCGGTCATCCCGATCCCGGGCACCCGCAAGCCCTCCAGGGTCGAGGAGAACACGGCGGCGGCCGGGATCGTCCTGACGGACGAGCAACTCGACCTGCTGGACGGCATGGCGGCCCAGGTGGCGGGCGACCGCTACGCGGACATGGCGTTCACTTCCGCCGGCAGGGAGTAGAGGAACGCCTTCAGGCGCGGGGAACTGCGCGACCGGCCACACTCGAGCCGCACCCGCCGGCGCGCGGTACCCCGCAGACGCTAAAGCTCCGCCAGCAACTCCGCTTTCTTGACCGAGAACTCCTCATCCGTCACCAGCCCGGCCTGATGCAGCTCCCCCAGGTGCCGGATCCGCTCGGCGATGTCCGCGGGATCACGTCGCGGTGCCGGCACGGCGGCCACCGGGCTGGCCGCCCGCGCCGCGGCCAGCACCGCCGCGGCGAACGGCAGCGACTCGTGCACCGGCCCGTACCCCAGCCCGAACACCACAGCGGCCGGGTCCTGGTCGGCCTGGACCGCGCACTCCCCGGCATCCCGCCGCAGCAGCCGCAGGTGCCCCTCGAAGACCTCCGGCGAGCGCCACTCCACCCCGTTGAGCTCCTCGACGGAGAAACTCTGGTCCCCGGCCTTCCACTTCGCCGACGACGCCCCCGTCCAGAACCAGCGGAAGTCCACGGTCCGGCCGTCGAAGGACGCCTTCCCGTCGTACGCCTTGAACGACAGCGGCCCCTTCGGCGGCTCCACGAGGAACCGGTCCACGGGCCCGGACCCGGTCAGCAGTCCGCGCAGTTCGTCGGCGTAGTACTCCGCGAGCACCTCCCGCTCGGCGGGCAGCACCAGCCGGTAGGGGTCGCCGCTCTCCTTGAGCTGCCCGGCGGCCGCCTCCATCAGCGGGTCCGCCCCGGGGCGCGGCTCGACCCGCAGCACGACCGTGCCGCGCCTGCCGCGCGTCAGCGTCACGCCGGCGATGGCGTCCAGGGGGACACGCCGTTCCCCGAGCGCCTGGAAGAGCTTGGGTGTCCGAATCCCCCGTTCGTAGCGGATGAGCACGGAGTCGGACTCGAACTCCCAGGCGGCATGAAATCCGGCCAGTACGTCACCCATGCGGCTCATCGTATGCGGCACGCGCTCCTCCGTCCCCCTCCCGAGCAGACCGCGGTTTCTTCGCCTCTACGCGCGTCAGGCCGCCGTCGTACCGGACAAACCGGTCCGGCAGACGCCGTCTTCGTGCGCGCAGTGCACCGAGCGGTATGCGCCGACGCCGATCTCTGCGAAATTGAACAGACTTGCCGTGCCCGGCTCGAAGTAGCCGGCGTGACCCTTCGCACCCGCCGCGGACAGCACCCGCGCCCCGAACCCGGTGGACACCGGGTCGGCACCGTGACCGAGCCCGCCGAGTTCCAGGTACGGCACGTCCTGGATCCAGTCGTCGGCGTCCCGCATCGCCCACACCCGGGCGCTGGTGCGCAGCTGGGCGGCCTTCTGCACCCGCATGCCGGGGCTGCCGGCCACCGCGATGTCGGACACCCGGTCCGGCAGCCGGTGCGCCGCGACCCCGCAGACCACGGAGCCGTAGCTGTGGCAGAACAGCGACACCGGCGCGTGCCCGGGCAGCGCCCGCACCAGCGAGTCGAGCCGCACGGCCCCGTCCCCGGCGCGCATCGCGGTCGCGGAGTCGATGCCGAGTCCGCTCGGCGCCGTGTAGTCGGCCCAGGCGATCACGGCCGTACGGGTCGAGGGGCTCGCCCGCTTCTCGGCCGCGTACAGCGCCTTCGCCATGCCGACGGGTGCCGCGTAGGGGCGGTGGGTGCGCTGGAAGGTGAGCAGGTCGGTGTCGACGCCGGGAACGACGACCGAGACCCGCTCCGCCGCGCGCAGGTCGCCGAAGACCTCCGCGACCCGGCCCGAGCCCTCCGGGTCGAAGGCCAGGATGCGGCGGTCCTTCTCCAGGAGGTCCTCCAGGCGGTGCATCCTGCGCCCGGCCTCGTGCTGTCCGGCCGGGGTGAGGCGCTTGTCGCGCATGCGTTCCCGCTCGACGTCGCGCGCCTCGGCCAGCGCCACGCGGTTGGCCCGGTAGCGCAGCTCGACGGGGGCGCCGTTCATGTTGCCCACCGCGAGGGCGTACTTGCGGACCAGGGCCGAGCGGTCCCGCTCGCCGAGCGAGGCGAAGAAGCGGGCGAGCCTCGCCGGTTCGGACCGCGGGTCCGGCAGGCGGTGGCCGGCGATCCGGCCCTGCTCCCACGCGGAGAGCGAGGCCCGCAGCGGCGTGTCGCCCCGCTGGTTGCGCAGGGCCGTCCAGCCGGTGGTCGCCAGCATCACGAAGACGACGGCCAGAGCGAGCAGTGCGCGCCAGACGTTCAGTTGCGGGGAGGTGTCGAAGGAAGTCACTGAAAGGACACACTAGGAGAACGAGAGGGTCTCGCGTTAACCAAGTGACCGGGATCACGTTTCGGTGTCCGCGCTAAGGGGACGGCTCCGCACGCCAGTTCCCGGCCAGTGCGGGTCCCACCTGGTCGAGGTAGGCCGTGGTGAGTGCGCGCAGCCCGTCGAGGGTGAGGTCGTCCCCCGCCGACCACAGCCGCTCGGTGACCCGGATCACCCCGCCGAACACGGCGACGAGGATCCTGGGCCGCGGGTCCGCGTCCACGTCGAGCCCCTCGCGCTCGGCGATGACGCGGGCGAGCTGCTCCTCCAGCTCGGCCGCCCGGCGCAGATGGGCGGCGAGCAGTGCGGGCGTCGACTCGATCACCCGGTAGACGCGCATGTGGAGCTCGATCGGCACGATCTCCGCGACGGTCTCGTGGATGGTGTCCCAGCTCTCCACCACGGCCCGGCGCAGCGCCTCCAGCGGCACCTCGCCCGGCGGCCGGGCCCGTACGGCGTCGACGACGAGGGCCTCGGCGAGGCGCGGCACGAAGAACGCCGTCTCCTCCTTGCCGGCGAAGTAGCGGAAGAAGGTGCGCTGCGAGACGTCGACGGCGGCGGCGATGTCGTCGACCGTGGTCTCGTCGTACCCGCGCGTGGCGAACAGCTCCAGGGCGGCCCGCAGCAGGGCGTCCCGGGTGCGCTGCTTCTTGCGTTCGCGCAGGTTCAAGGCGTTCCTCTCGTCCGAAGTGTTCGCCCAGCTCAGGCTATACGGGGATGTCGTGTCAGTTACCGGCTAGTGAATTGGTTTGTCAATTGTCAGTGGCTGTCACTAGCCTCGAACACATGACTAGTCAGACCACCATCGACACGACGGGGTCGGGGGGCGGCACACCGGCGACGCCGTCGGGCGCGACGCCGGGCAAGGGGCTGCGAGGGCACCCCTGGCTCACCCTCATCACCGTCGCAGTGGGGGTCATGATGGTGGCCCTCGACGGCACCATCGTGGCCATAGCCAACCCGGCGATCGGCAAGGACCTGGGAGCCTCCTGGTCGGATCTGCAATGGATCACCAACGCCTACTTCCTCGCCCTCGCGGTCTCCCTGATCACCGCGGGCAAGCTCGGTGACCGGTTCGGCCACCGCCAGACGTTCCTCATCGGCGTGGCGGGCTTCGCCGCCTCCTCCGCCGCCATCGGGCTGTCCAAGGGCATCACCGCGGTCATCGTCTTCCGCGTCTTCCAGGGGCTCTTCGGCGCCCTGCTGATGCCGGCCGCGCTCGGCCTGCTGCGCGCCACCTTCCCGGCCGAGAAGCTGAACATGGCGATCGGCATCTGGGGCATGGTCATCGGCGCCTCCACCGCCGGCGGCCCGATCCTCGGCGGTGTGCTCGTCGAGCACGTCAACTGGCAGTCGGTGTTCTTCATCAACGTGCCGGTCGGTGTCCTCGCCGTCGTCCTGGGTGTGTGGATCCTGCTGGACCACCGCGCCGAGAACGCCCCGCGCTCCTTCGACCTGCTCGGCATCGCCCTGCTGTCCGCGGCCATGTTCTGCCTCGTCTGGGCTCTGATCAAGGCCCCGGAGTGGGGCTGGGGCGATCTGCAGACCTGGTCGTTCATCGTCGCGTCGGTCGTCGGCTTCGTTCTCTTCGCCCTCTGGGAGACGAGGGTCAAGGAGCCGCTGATCCCGCTGGCGCTGTTCCGTTCCGTCCCGCTGTCGGCGGGTGTCGTCCTCATGGTCCTGATGGCCATCGCGTTCATGGGCGGCCTGTTCTTCGTGACGTTCTACCTGCAGAACGTGCACGGCATGAGCCCGATCGACGCCGGTCTGCACCTGCTGCCGCTCACCGGCATGATGATCGTCGGCTCGCCGCTCGCCGGCGTGATGATCACGAGGTTCGGGCCGCGCATCCCGCTGGCCGGCGGCATGGCCTTCACCGCCGTCGCCATGTACGGCATGTCCACCCTGGACGCGGAGACGGGCAGCGGTGTGATGTCCGTCTGGTTCGCCCTGCTCGGCCTCGGCCTCGCCCCCGTCATGGTCGGAGCCACCGAGGTCATCGTGGGCAACGCACCGATGGAGCTCTCCGGTGTCGCCGGCGGTCTCCAGCAGGCCGCCATGCAGATCGGCGGCAGCCTGGGCACGGCCGTGCTGGGTGCGGTCATGGCCTCCAAGGTCGACAGCGAGCTGGCCGGCAACTGGGCGGAGGCCGGGCTGCCCCCGCTCACCCCGGCGCAGTCCGAGCAGGCCGCGCTGGCCGTCCAGCAGGGCAGTGCCCCGGTGCCCCCGGGCACACCCGAGCAGATCGCCGCGAAGATCACCGAGGTCGCGCACACCACGTTCATCGACGGCATGAGCCTGGCCTCGCTGACCGCCGCGGGCGTGGCCGCCGTCGCCGTCTTCGTCGCGTTCCTCACCAAGCGCGGGGAGAACGCCGAGGCCGGCGCGGGCGTCGGGCACATCTGACGGACCGCCGCGGATCCCGGCCGAGTTCGCCTATCAGGGTGAACGAGGCCGGTGATCCCTCCCACTCCGGCCCCCTCCCAGGTCACAGTGGGTCAAGTCCTCCGCAGGGCATGGAGGACGGACGCTGCGGCGCGCCGCCGGAGGGGGGTGGCGCGCAGGCAGCGGGATGGGGGGCCGTTTCCGGGGTACTCGCCATGTCGTACCCGCATCGAACCCAACCGACGGAGGGTTGACGGGAGTTGATGATGGCGAGCTTCGGACACGGCACGCGCAGGCACCCCCGCTCACGTGGCCGGACGTGGTCACGTACCGGGCCGGATCGCGCGACGCTCGGAATCATCGGAGTCATCTGCGCGGTCGCCGGTTTCTTCGTGCTGGGGATCATCCTCGGCCCCGTGGCGATCGTCTGCGGCTGGCTCTCCATGGGCCGCAGCTGGGCGGGCTCCCGGCCGGTCACGGCCGTGGTCGCCCTCGTCCTGGGCGCCATCGACACGCTCCTGGCCCTCATCTGGCTGGCCGGAGCGGCGACTCCGGGCAACGGCATGCTGTTGTGACGTGCCGTCCCACCCGGGGAGACGAGGGAAGGGCCTCCGGCGACGGCGCCGGGGGCCCTCCTTCCCGTCACCTCGCCGACGTCCCCTTCAGCGCCGCCAGTTCGTCGCGCAGCGCCCGGACCTCCTCCGTCAGCTCCCGTATCGCCTCGGTCTGCCGCCGCTCCTCGACGTCGTCCTTCTCGAACCGGGCGATGAACCAGGCGGCGATGTTCGCCGTCACCACACCCAGCAGCGCGATCCCGCTCAGCATCAGCCCGACCGCGAGCATCCGCCCCAGCCCGGTCGTCGGCGCGTGGTCCCCGTAGCCCACGGTCGTCATCGTCGTGAAGGACCACCACACCGCGTCACCCAGCGTCCGGATGTTCCCGTCGGGCGAGTCCCGCTCCACGGACAGCACGGCCAGTGAGCCGAACATCAGCAGCCCGACGACCGAGCCGGCGACGTACGTCGTGAGCCGTATCTGGGAGGCCATCCGGGCCCGCTGTCCGACCAGCAGCAGCGTGGACACCAGCCGCAGCAGCCGCATCGGCTGGAGCAGCGGGAGCAGCACCGCCGCGAGGTCGAGCCAGTGGGTCCGCACGAACAGCAGCCGCCGCTCGGCCAGGGCGAGCCGGACGAGGTAGTCGAGGGCGAACGCCCCCCACACCACCCACTCCACCGCCGCGCAGGCCTCCACCACGTCCCGGCCCGCGTCCGGCCGGACGATGGGCACGGCGTAGGCGACGGCGAAGGCCAGGGCCAGACCGAGCAGGGGGCGCTGCGTGTGCTGTTCCCAACGGAGTCGGGCCGAAAGCTGCTGCATGGGCGCATCGTAGGAAACGCGAAGGGGTGGTGCGCCCACGGTGTACCCGTGAGCCTCACCACCCCTTGACAGGGTCTGACGTGCTAGGCGTCGCCGCCCGCCGCCCCCGGGTCCGCCGCCGACACGTCCAGCAGCTGATAGCGGTCGATGGCCTGCTTCAGCACCGACCGGTCGACCTTGCCCTCACGCGCCAGCTCGGTCAGGACCCCGACCACGATCGACTGCGCGTCGATGTGGAAGAAGCGGCGCGCCGCACCGCGCGTGTCCGCGAAGCCGAAGCCGTCCGCGCCGAGCGACTGGTACGGCTGCGGCACCCAGCGCGCGATCTGGTCGGGAACCGACCGCATCCAGTCGGAGACCGCCACGACGGGCCCCTGCGCGTCCGCGAGCTTCCGCGTCACGTAGGGCACCCGCTGCTCCTCCTCCGGGTGCAGCAGGTTGTGCTCCTCGCAGTCCACGGCCTCGCGCCGCAGCTCGTTCCAGGAGGTCGCCGACCAGACGTCCGCCCTGACGTTCCACTCCTCGGCCAGGATCCTCTGCGCCTCGATCGCCCAGGGCAGCGCGACACCGGAGGCCAGGATCTGCGCCGGGGTCTGGCCCGCCGTGCCCTCGCTGAAGCGGTACAGGCCCTTGAGGATGCCCTCGACGTCCACGTTCTCCGGCTCGGCCGGGTGCTGGATGGGCTCGTTGTAGACGGTCAGGTAGTAGAAGACGTCCTCGCCGTGCGGGTGCTCGGGCGAGCTGCCGTACATCCTCCGGAGACCGTCCTTGACGATGTGCGCGATCTCGAAGCCGAACGCCGGGTCGTACGCCACGCACGCCGGGTTCGTCGAGGCCAGCAGCTGCGAGTGGCCGTCCGCGTGCTGCAGGCCCTCACCGGTCAGGGTCGTGCGGCCGGCGGTCGCGCCCAGGACGAAACCGCGCGCCAGCTGGTCGGCCATCTGCCAGAACTGGTCGCCGGTGCGCTGGAAGCCGAACATCGAGTAGAAGACGTAGACCGGGATCAGCGGCTCGCCATGTGTGGCGTAGGCCGAGCCCGCGGCGATCAGCGAGGCCGTGCAGCCCGCCTCCGAGATGCCGTCGTGCAGCATCTGGCCGTTCGGCGACTCCTTGTAGGCGAGCAGCAGCTCGCGGTCGACCGACTCGTACTGCTGGCCGAGCGGGTTGTAGATCTTCGCGCTCGGGAAGAACGAGTCCATGCCGAACGTGCGGTACTCGTCCGGCGCGATCAGCACGAACCGCTTGCCGATCTCCTTGTCCCGCATGAGGTCCTTCAGGAGCCGGACGAAGGCCATGGTCGTCGCGATGGACTGCTGACCCGAGCCCTTCTTCACGGTCGCGTACGTCTTGTCCTCCGGCAGCGGCAGCGGCTTGGAGCGGACGACGCGGGTCGGGACGTAACCGCCGAGGCTCCTGCGGCGGTCGTGCATGTACTGGATCTCCTCCGAGTCCCGGCCGGGGTGGTAGTACGGCGGCACGCCGGACTCCAGCTCCTTGTCCGGGATCGGCAGGTGCAGCCGGTCGCGGAAGCGCTTGAGGTCGTCGACCGTCAGCTTCTTCATCTGGTGCGTGGCGTTGCGGCCCTCGAAGTTCGGGCCCAGCGTCCAGCCCTTGATCGTCTTGGCCAGGATCACCGTCGGCTGGCCCTTGTGCTCCACGGCCGCCTTGTACGCCGCGAAGATCTTGCGGTGGTCGTGACCGCCGCGCCCCAGGTGCAGGATCTGGTCGTCGGTCATGTTCTCGACCATCGCGCGCAGCCGGTGGTCGTCGCCGAAGAAGTGGTCCCGGATGTACGCGCCGGTCTCCGTGGCGTACGTCTGGAACTGCCCGTCCGGCGTGGTGTTCATCTTGTTGACCAGCACGCCGTCGCGGTCCTGGGCGAGCAGCGGGTCCCAGGTGCGGTCCCAGACCAGCTTGATCACGTTCCAGCCGGCGCCGCGGAAGATCGACTCCAGCTCCTGGATGATCTTCCCGTTGCCGCGCACCGGGCCGTCGAGGCGCTGCAGGTTGCAGTTGACGACGAACGTGAGGTTGTCCAGGCCCTCCCGGGCGGCGATGGACAGCTGCCCCAGCGACTCCGGCTCGTCCATCTCGCCGTCGCCGAGGAACGCCCAGACGTGCGACTTGGAGGTGTCGGCGATCCCGCGCGCCTCCATGTAGCGGTTCATGCGCGCCTGGTAAATGGCGCCGATCGGGCCGAGGCCCATCGACACCGTCGGGAACTCCCAGAAGTCCGGCATCGACCGCGGGTGCGGGTACGACGACAGCGCGTACGGCGCCTTGGACTTCTCCTGGCGGAAGCCGTCCAGGTGCTGCTCGCTGAGCCGGTCCAGCAGGAAGGCGCGGGCGTAGATGCCGGGGGAGGCGTGGCCCTGGAAGAAGACCTGGTCGCCGCCGTCCCCCTCGTCCTTGCCGCGGAAGAAGTGGTTGAAGCCGACGTCGTAGAGGGAGGCGGAGGAGGCGAACGTGGCGATGTGGCCGCCGACGCCGATGCCCGGGCGCTGGGCGCGGGAGACCATCACGGCCGCGTTCCAGCGGGTCGCGTTGAGGATCTTGCGCTCGATCTCCTCGTTGCCCGGGAAGAACGGTTCGCTCTTGGTGGGGATGGTGTTGACGTAGTCCGTGCTGCGCATCTCCGGCACGGCCACGCGCTTCTCGCGGGCCCGCTCGATCAGCCGCAGCATCAGGTAGCGGGCGCGTTCCCGGCCGCGCTCGTCGACGGCGGCGTCGAGGGAGTCGAGCCACTCCTGCGTCTCTTCGGGGTCGAAGTCAGGAACCTGACTCGGAAGGCCGCCAATGATGATCGGGTTGCGATCGGATGCGGAAGCCACGCTGTTCCTTACCTGTCAGAGGGCCGTGCGAGGGCCGCTGTTTCGCTGTCGTCGCTGGGCGTCGTCGCTGGGGGGCCGCGCCGTTCCCCATGGTCCACCTCGGGGCCGTGAAACGTCATCTCTACCGAGCGGTAACCCGTGCGTGAGATCGACTCCGTGACGTATGGGGCGAATACTTCCGAGTCTCGTACCCACAGACGATTCCCAAACGCCCAAACGGGGCAGAAAGGTGTGGTGTGCGTCACCTGGGGCCATGATGGTGTGCCTGGAGTTGCGGTGACACGGCCAGGATCGTCACCGTTTCGGCGGTCTGAACGGCCGGGTACTTGCGCGATCCGTCCCGCCCGTGTGGACTACGGCCAATGCTTCGCGCACGCGCGTGGCTGAGTTATTTCCCAAAACATGATCAGGAGGCAACCCGTGAGCGCGACCGCGGACCACGCGGAGGAGCGGACGAACCCTGCCGCCAGGCTGGGGTTCCAGCCCGGGCAGGTGGTCCAGGAGATCGGCTACGACGACGACGTGGACCAGGAACTCCGCGAGGCCATCGAGAGCATCGTCGAGGGCGACCTGGTGGACGAGGACTACGACGACGTGGCCGACGCCGTTGTGCTGTGGTTCCGTGACGACGACGGCGACCTGACGGATGCGCTGGTCGATGCCACCACGTACATCGAAGAGGGCGGTGCCATCCTGCTCCTCACGCCGAAGACCGGCCGTTCGGGGTATGTGGAGCCGAGTGACATCTCGGAAGCCGCCACGACCGCCGGCCTGACGGCGTCCAAGAGCGTCAGCGTCGGCAAGGACTGGAGCGGGAGCCGCCTGGCGACGCCCAAGGCAGCCAAGTCCAAGCGTTAGCCGCACGGACCGGGCGGGCCGGCGCCGTCGGCCCGCCCGCAGGCCTGTGCGCGTCCCTGCGTAGGGTGGCAGTCCCATTCGGAACCACCCAGGAAGGGACGAGCGCAACCATGGCGATCCAGGTCGGCGAGAAGGCCCCCGGCTTCGAGCTCAAGGACAACCACGGCAGGACCGTGCGGCTGTCCGACTTCCGCGGCCGGCGCAACGTGGTGCTGCTCTTCTACCCCTTCGCCTTCACCGGCGTGTGCACCGGCGAGCTGCGCGAGCTGCGCGACAACCTGCCCCTGTTCGCCGACCGCGACACCCAGCTGCTCGCCGTCTCCAACGACTCCATCCACACCCTGCGCGTCTTCGCCGAGCAGGAGGGCCTGGAGTACCCGCTGCTGTCCGACTTCTGGCCGCACGGCAACGTCTCGCGCGCCTACGGCGTCTTCGACGAGGACAAGGGCTGCGCCGTGCGCGGCACCTTCGTCATCGACAAGGAGGGCGTCGTGCGGTGGACCGTCGTCAACGGCCTGCCGGACGCGCGCGACCTGAACGACTACGTGAAGGCGCTCGACTCCCTGTGACGCCGGTCGGGCGTCCTGCGCTCGACACCCGCCGGATTGTCGGCTTCAGGGCCTGCGAGGGGCGGGAACCCGTCACTAGGATCGAACCGTTGATCCGACATCCGAGCACAACGGGGCATCCCGCCCCTGGACACCAATGGAGGACTCGTGGGAGTCAGCCTCAGCAAGGGCGGCAACGTATCGCTGACCAAGGAGGCGCCGGGTCTGACCGCGGTCATCGTCGGTCTGGGGTGGGACGTCCGCACCACGACCGGCACCGACTTCGACCTGGACGCGAGCGCGCTGCTGCTGAACAGCTCCGGCAAGGTCGCCAGCGACGCGCACTTCGTCTTCTTCAACAACCTCAAGAGCCCGGACGGCTCGGTCGAGCACACCGGTGACAACCTCACCGGTGAGGGCGAGGGCGACGACGAGCAGATCAAGGTCAACCTCGCCGGCGTCCCGGCCGACGTCGAGAAGATCGTCTTCCCGGTGTCGATCTACGACGCCGAGACCCGCCAGCAGTCCTTCGGCCAGGTGCGCAACGCGTTCATCCGCGTCGTCAACCAGGCCGGCGGCGCCGAGATCGCCCGGTACGACCTGAGCGAGGACGCCTCCACGGAGACGGCCATGGTCTTCGGCGAGCTCTACCGGCACGGCGCGGAGTGGAAGTTCCGCGCCATCGGCCAGGGCTACGCCTCGGGCCTGCGCGGCATCGCGCAGGACTTCGGCGTGAACGTCTGAGCCACCTGACGGGCCCCGGCCACGGGGCCCCAGGTCCTTCTTCCGGCGCCGCACGGTTTACGTGCGGCGCCGGACGTGCAGGACCACCTGACTAACACCACCCGGGGAGGGACATCAGCATGGGCGTCACGCTTGCCAAAGGGGGCAATGTCTCCCTGTCCAAGGCCGCACCGAACCTCACTCAGGTGATGATCGGGCTCGGCTGGGACGCGCGCTCCACCACCGGAGCCCCGTTCGACCTCGACGCCAGCGCGCTGGTGTGCAGCGGCGGACGGGTGCTCGGGGACGAGTGGTTCGTCTTCTACAACCAGCTCAAGAGCCCGGACGGCTCGGTCGAGCACACGGGTGACAACCTCACCGGCGAGGGCGACGGCGACGACGAGTCGCTGCTGATCGACCTCTCCAAGGTGCCGCCGCAGTGCGACAAGATCGTGTTCCCGGTCTCCATCCACATGGCCGACGAGCGCGGCCAGACCTTCGGCCAGGTCAGCAACGCGTTCATCCGTGTGGTCAACCAGGCCGACGGCCAGGAGCTCGCCCGCTACGACCTGAGTGAGGACGCCTCCACGGAGACCGCGATGATCTTCGGCGAGGTCTACCGCTACCAGGGCGAGTGGAAGTTCAGGGCCGTGGGCCAGGGGTACGCGTCCGGTCTGCGCGGCATCGCCCTCGACTTCGGGGTCAACGTGTCCTAGCGCGATATGAGCAAAACGCGGGGCCCCCTGGGGTGCGGAGGGGGCCCGACTAGACTTCGCCTTCAAAAGTTCGTAAAGCCGGGTACGGCGCGGGGGAGATCTCCCTCCAGACTCCGTCTGGGAGGACCCCTCACACACGATTGGGTAACCAGTGGTTCTGAAAACCTTCGGGTGGTCGTTCGCGGTCACCGCGCTCGGCCTGGTCGCAGCGGTCTTCTACGGAGGGTGGACCGCGTTCGGTGTCGTAGCGATCCTGTCCATCCTCGAGATCTCGCTGTCCTTCGACAACGCCGTGGTCAACGCCGGGATCCTGAAGAAGATGAATGCCTTCTGGCAGAAGATCTTCCTCACCATCGGCATCCTGATCGCCGTCTTCGGCATGCGGTTGGTCTTCCCCGTCGTGATCGTCGCCGTCAGCGCGCAGCTCGGGCCGATCGAGGCCGTCGACCTCGCGCTCACCGACAAGGACCGCTACCAGGAACTGGTGACCGACGCGCACCCGTCGATCGCGGCCTTCGGCGGCATGTTCCTGCTGATGATCTTCCTGGACTTCATCTTCGAGGACCGGGACATCAAGTGGCTCGGCTGGCTGGAGCGGCCGCTGTCCAAGCTCGGCAAGGTCGACATGCTGTCGGTGTGCATCGCCCTGATCGTGCTGCTGATCTCCGCGATCACCTTCGGCGCCCACGCCCACCAGCACGGCGGCACCCACGCCGACAAGGCGGAGACGGTCCTGCTGTCCGGTATCGCCGGCCTGATCACGTACATGATCGTCGGCGGTCTGTCCGGCTTCTTCGAGGACAAGCTCGAAGAGGAGGAGGAGCGCGAGCACGAGGCCGAGGAGCAGGCCGTCCGCGAGGGCAAGCCCAAGTCCGCGGTGAGGCTGGCCGGCAAGGCCGCGTTCTTCATGTTCCTCTACCTGGAGGTCCTGGACGCGTCCTTCTCCTTCGACGGTGTGATCGGCGCCTTCGCCATCACCAACGACATCGTCCTGATGGCCCTCGGCCTGGGCGTCGGCGCCATGTACGTCCGGTCGCTCACGGTCTACCTGGTCCGCCAGGGCACCCTCGACGACTACGTCTACCTGGAGCACGGCGCGCACTACGCCATCGGCGCGCTCGCCATGATCCTGCTGATCACCATCCAGTACGAGATCAACGAGATCGTCACCGGCCTCATCGGCGTCGTCCTGATCGGCGCCTCCTTCTGGTCCTCCGTCCGCCGCAACCGCGCCATCGCGGCGGCCGAGGGCAAGTCCGGATCCAGCGACAAGACCGAGGTCTCCTCGGGGGTGTGACACCCCTCCGGGTGAGGAACGCTCTGGACGGGGCGGCCACCGAGGCGACTCCTCGGCGGCCGCCCCGTCGGTCGTCAAGGGCCGCGGGTACGGCGACGACCCGCGGTCCCCAAGTGAACGTGGGGGCGGAATGGGCCTGTTCGACGGACTCCGGCGCGGCACCGTGCAGTTTGACTCGGGCGACGCGTCGACCAACGCGATCGAACTGACCAAGCGGCGCGCGCAGATATCACTGACCAAACAGGACGCGGCCAGCGGCCACCTGCGCGTCAACCTCAGCTGGCGGATGCGCACCTCCGACATCGGCGGCTCCCAGCGCGAGAGCCTGCTGCGGCACCCCTTGCGGGCGCTGAAGCCACCGGAGGTCATCGGCCACAGCCAGAGCATGGTCAACGTCGACCTCGACCTGGGCTGCCTCTACGAGCTCCAGGACGGCACCAAGGGCGTCGTCCAGCCGCTCGGCGGATACTTCGGCGACGTCAACGCCCCGCCCTACGTCAAGCTCAGCGGCGACGACCGCTTCGGCTCCGGGTCCGGCGAGACGATGTACATCAACCTCGACCACCGCGACAGCATCAAGCGGCTCCTGGTCTTCGTCTACATCTACGACCAGACGCCCGCCTTCGACCGCGCCCAGGCCATCGTGACGCTCTACCCGAGCAACGGCCCCCGCATCGAGATCCACCTCGACGAACGGCAGCCCCAGGCCCGCTCCTGCGCCGTCGTCATGATCGAGAAGATCAAGGACGAGATCGTCGTCCGCCGCGAGGCCAGGTTCGTCTACGGCTTCCAGGCGGAACTGGACCGGCTGTACGGATGGGGGCTGCAGTGGGGGCGGGGCTACAAGACGAAGGTCGACCGCTGAGCCCCGCGGGACGCCGGCCGCCCGGGCGGTGCCGGTGGCCCGGTGCCCGTGTCCTCAGCGGCCGATGAACTGCGGGCCCTGCGGCGGGAGGCGGAAGTCCGGGTCGGGGGCCGCGGTGACCGGCTGCGGGTAGCCGTAGCCGGACTGCCCGCCCGCCGCGCCCCCCGCCGCCGGTGCCTGCGGGTAGCCGTACGCGGGCCGGCTCGTGGGGTGGGGGTAGCCGTACGCCGGCTGCGTCACCGGAGGCTGCTGGGGCGGATAGCCGTACCCGGACTGCGCCGGCACCGCGGGCGGCTGCTCCGGCGGGAGCGGCCGGGACACCTCGGCGGAGGACTGTGAGGCGGGGGCGGGCTGCTGGGCGGAACCGGCCGTCGTGGGAGGCGCGGGCACGGTCGTGGTCGGCTCCTCCGCGGCCTCCGACTCGTCCACGGAGATGCCGAAGTCGGTCGCGAGCCCCTTCAGCCCGTTCGAATAGCCCTCGCCCAGCGCCCGGAACTTCCAGCCCTCGCCGCGCCGGTACAGCTCGCCGCAGATCAGCGCCGTCTCCTCGCCCGTCTCCGGCTTGACGTCGAAGTACGCGAGCGCGTCCGTGCCGGTGTCGGCGGCGTCGTACAGCAGGATGCGCAGCTCCCGTACGCGGTCGAACGTCACGCCGTCCGCCGAGGCGACCAGCAGGATCCGGCTCACTTCCGGCTCGACACCGGTGAGCTCTGTCTGGATCGTGTCGGTCAGGCCCTCGGTGACCCGCTTCTTGCCGAGCCGCCACACCTTTCCGGAAGGGTGCCGGGGCTGGTTGTAGAAGACGAAGTCCTCGTCGGAGCGCACACGACCCTCGGGGCCGAGGAGCAGCGCGGAGGCGTCGACGTCCGGAACCCCCTGCCCGGGTGTCCAGCGCAGCACGGCGCGTACCGTGGTGGCCTCCAGCGGGACGTTCGACCCTTTCAGCATCGCGTGCGTCATGCGGTCATCCTGCCCTCTCGGTCCTGCTCACGACAACGCGGGGGCCGCGGTGCCACGAGCGGCGCGGACGGCCCGCGGGGACTACCGTCGTCATGGCCGGGCCCCGCTGTGCTTGCCCGCGTTACCTGATATTCATGCCTGACGGGAACCTGGGACATGGACTTCTACGTACTATTACCGGCCACCTTTCGTCGATTCGCAGGTCGCGCAACCACCACGGGGGAGTTTCATGCGTCATTTCGGGCACATCGCCCCTGAGGTGCGGAAGCGTCTCTTCCACCGGGAGCCGTGCGTGTTCACCGCGGACTCCCCGGCGCGGCTGCTGTCGGCGGCCCTGGGCGCCACGCTCTACAGCCCGGCCACCCGGCCCCGCCTCGCCGACGACGTCCTCAAGCAGGGCGGTCGCGGCGTGGTCTCGATGGTGCTGTGCCTGGAGGACTCGATCGACGACGCGGAGGTGGGCCCCGGCGAGGAGAACCTCGTCCGCCAGTTCACGGCGCTCGCCGAGCTCCCGGACCCGGACCTGCCGCTGCTGTTCATCCGCGTCCGGGCCCCCGGGCAGATACCCGACCTCGTGCGGCGCCTCGGCCCCGCCGTCCGCCTGCTGTCCGGGTTCGTCCTGCCGAAGTTCACCGCGGAACGCGGCATCCCGTTCCTGGAGGCCCTGGCCACCGCCGAGGCCGAAAGCGGCCGTCGCCTTTTCGCCATGCCGGTGCTGGAGTCCCCCGAGCTGCTCTACCGCGAGTCGCGCGTGGAGACCCTGGAGGGCATCTCCCGCGCGATCGACAAGTACCGCGACCGCGTCCTCGCGCTGCGCCTCGGCGTGACGGACTTCTGCTCCTCCTACGGCCTGCGCAGAGGCCCCGACATGACCGCCTACGACGTGCAGATCGTCGCCTCCGTGATCGCCGACGTGGTGAACATGCTGGGCCGCGCCGACGGGACGGGCTTCACCGTGACCGGACCGGTGTGGGAGTACTTCCGGGTCCAGGAGCGCATGTTCAAACCGCTGCTGCGGCAGAGCCCCTTCCTGGAGGTGCAGGCGGCGGAGCTGCGCGCGAAGCTGATCGAGCACGCCATGGACGGGCTGCTGCGGGAGATCTCCCTGGACCAGGCCAACGGCCTGCTGGGCAAGACCTGCATCCACCCCTCGCACGTGCTGCCGGTGCACGCGCTGTCGGTCGTCAGCCACGAGGAGTTCTCGGACGCCCAGGACATCCTGCGCCCCGAGCGCGGCGGCGGGGGTGTACTGAGGTCGGCGTACACGAACAAGATGAACGAGGTGAAGCCGCACCGGGCCTGGGCGGAGCGGACGCTGCTGCGCGCCGAGGTCTTCGGCGTGGCCAACGAGGACATCGGCTTCGTGGAACTGCTCGCGGCGGGCCTGCCGAGCTGAGTCTGCGAATCCGGTCCATCGGTCGAACGCGACGCAAGGAATCCATGGAGAAGGCAGTGAACGAGGGGCCGCACCACGAGGTGCGCGACGGCGTCTGGTCCGGCAGCTGGGTCGCCGAACGGCTCGGTGTCGAGCTCGCCGGTGACGACCGGCTGACCGACCTGCTGGGGCTGGCCCTGCGCCGCAACCCCAGGCGGGCCCACCTGCTGGTGTCGAACGTGCTGGGCAAGCACGTGCCGCAGTCGCCGTCCGTGGTCCACGGCCACGGCGTGGCGCTCGGCCGCCGGGTGCGTGAGCTGCTGGGCGACGACGAGGCCCGCGAGGCGGTCGTCCTGGGCTACGCGGAGACCGCCACCGGCCTGGGCCACTGCGTCGCCGACGGCCTCGGCCCCGTCCCCTACCTGCACTCCACCCGCCGCCCGGTCGCCGGGCTCACCCCGGCCGGCGGCTTCGAGGAGTCCCACTCCCACGCGACCTCGCACCTGCTGCTGCCCGAGGATCCCGGGCTGCTCGCCGGCGACGGGCCGCTGGTCCTGGTCGACGACGAGTTCTCCACGGGGAACACCGTGCTGAACACCGTCCGGGACCTGCACGAGCGGTATCCGCGGCGGCGGTACGTCGTGGTGGCGCTGGTGGACATGCGGTCGGCGGCGGACGCGGGCCGGCTGGAGGAGTTCGCCCGTGGGATCGGCGCGCGGGTGGACCTCGTGGCGGCGGCCTCGGGCACGGTGCGGCTGCCGGAGGGGGTGCTGGAGAAGGGGCGCGAGCTGGTGGCGCGGTACGAGGCCCTTTCCGGGGCGCGGGGAACCGCGCGACCGGCCCCCACCGGCCCGCGCCCGGCCCCCACCGGCCCGCGCCCGGCCGACGACCGTACGCGCCCCCACATCACCCGCGTCGACGTGCACTGGCCCCAGGACCTGCCGGACGGCGGCCGGCACGGGTTCACCCCCGCCCACCGGGAGCGCCTGGAAGCCGCCCTGCCCGGCATGGCGGCCCGGATCGCCGAGGCGCTGCCCGCCGGTGCCCGGCGCGTCCTCGTCCTCGGCTCCGAGGAGCTGATGTACGCCCCGCTGCGGCTCGCCGAGGCCCTGGAGCGGACGGCCGGCGCCGAGGTGCGCTTCTCCACCACCACCCGCTCACCCGTCCTCGCCGTGGACGACCCCGGCTACGCGATACGCACCCGCCTGGCCTTCCCCGCCCACGACGACCCGGCGGACGGCCCCGGCGAACGGTACGCCTACAACGTCGCCGGCGCCGGTTTCGACGCGGTCGTCGCCGTCGTCGACTCCGTCGCGGACACCCCCGCGCTGCACGCCCCCGACGGGCTGCTGGCCCGCCTCGCCGCGCACACCCCGCGGGTGCTCCTCGCCGTCGTGCCGTCGTACGTCCCCCCGTCCGCCGCCGAGACCCCGCACGCCTCCGAAAGGCCCTCCATGCTGCCCGAGCCCCTCCGCGGCCCCGCCTTCTCCTCGTACGCGCCCGAGGAGGTCGGCTGGCTGCTCCAGGACCTCTCGGACGTGACCCTGGAGGCGCCCACCGAGGAGCGCGAGGAGGCGATCCAGAGCGGCGGCGCGCACTACGCGGAGTCGCTGCCCGTGGAGTACCAGCCCAGCGAGCAGTACCAGGAGCTGTTCCACGCCGCGCTCACGACCTCGGCGGCCCGGATCGCCCGGGCGGTGGGCGTCGTCACCGAGACGGTCCTCGCCGAGCGGTCCCCGCGCCCGGTCCTGGTCTCCCTGGCCCGGGCCGGTACGCCGGTCGGGATCCTGATGCGCCGCTGGGCGCAGCACCGGCACGGCCTGGACCTGCCCCACTACGCCGTGTCGATCGTCCGCGGCCGCGGCATCGACGCCAACGCCCTGCGCTGGCTCGCCGCACACCACGACCCCCGGGACGTCGTCTTCGTCGACGGCTGGACCGGCAAGGGCGCCATCACCCGCGAACTCGCCCAGGCGCTCGCCCGGTTCGAGCGGTCCGACGGCATCACCGGGTTCGACCCGGAGATCGCCGTGCTGGCCGACCCCGGCTCCTGCGTGCGCACCTACGGCACCCGCGAGGACTTCCTCATCCCCTCCGCCTGCCTCAACTCGACCGTCTCCGGTCTGGTCTCGCGGACCGTGCTGCGCGCCGACCTGGTCGGCCCGCACGACTTCCACGGCGCGAAGTTCTACCGCGAACTCGCCGCCACCGACGTCTCGGTGACCTTCCTGGACGCCGTCTCCGCCCGTTTCCCCGAGGTCACGGACGCCGCCTGCGCCCAGGCCAAGGAACTGCTCGCCGCCGACCGTTCGCCCACCTGGGAGGGCTGGGCCGCGGTCGAACGCATCAGTGAGGAGTACGGCATCCACGACGTCAACCTCGTCAAGCCCGGCGTCGGCGAGACCACCCGCGTGATGCTGCGCCGCGTGCCCTGGAAGGTGCTGGCCCGCGCCGGGGCCGGCCGCGACCTCGACCACGTCCGGCTGCTGGCCGGGCAACGCGGCGTGCCCCTGGAGGAGGTGGCCGGCCTGCCCTACACCTGCGTCGGCCTGATCCACCCCAGGTACACCCGGGGCGCGACCGGCGCCGACGGCAAGGCGGTGACGGTCTGATGCCCGTCCTCGTCGCGAGCGACCTCGACCGCACCCTGATCTACTCCGCCGCGGCCCTGGCGCTGACCATGCCGGACGCCCGGGCGCCCCGGCTGCTGTGCGTGGAGGTGCACGAGAGCAAGCCGCTGTCGTACATGACCGAGACGGCGGCGCGGCTCCTGGCCGAACTGGGCGACGCGGCCGTGTTCGTGCCGACGACGACCCGCACGCGCAAGCAGTACCAGCGCATCAACCTGCCCGGTCCGCCGCCCAGGTACGCGATCTGCGCGAACGGCGGCCACCTGATGGTCGACGGCGTCTTTGACCCGGACTGGCACGCGCGGGTGACCGCGCGGCTGGCCGACCAGTGCGCGCCCCTGGCCGAGGTGCAGGAACACCTGCTCAGGGCCGCCGACCCGGTGTGGGTGCGCAAGCACCGCGTCGCCGACGACCTCTTCGCCTACCTCGTCGTCGAGCGCGAACTGCTCGACGAGGACTGGGTGAAGGAACTGGCCGTGTGGGCCGAGAACCGCGGCTGGACCGTGTCCCTGCAGGGCCGCAAGATCTACGCGGTGCCCAAGCCGCTCACCAAGAGCGCGGCGATGCGGGAGGTGGCGCGGCGGACCGGCGCCGATCTCACGCTCGCCGCGGGCGACTCCCTGCTCGACACCGACCTGCTCCTCGCGGCGGACCAGGGCTGGCGGCCCGGCCACGGGGAGCTGGCGGACGCGGGCTTCACCGCTTCCTCGATCAGGGTGCTCGCCGACCGGGGTGTTCTCGCCGGGGAGCGGATCCTGCGGGAGTTCCTGGGGGCGGTACGGGGCGCCTGAGCACGCGGGTGTCCTGGTCGTCGTACGGCTGCGGCTCCGTGGTGGCCGATCGCGCGGTTCCCCGCGCCCTTCCGGGGCGCCGTCGCAGCCGTACCGCGACGAACACCACCACCGCCAGGGCCGCCACCGCCAGGACCACCTTGGAGTAGGTGGAGACGATGTCCGACACCGTGTGCCAGTTCGCGCCGAGGAAGTAGCCCGCGAGCACGAACACGGTGTTCCAGATCGCGCTGCCCAGGGTGGTCAGGCCGAGGAACACCGGCAGGCGCATGCGCTCGACGCCCGCCGGCACGGAGATCAGACTGCGGAAGATCGGGATCATCCGGCCGAAGAACACGGCCTTGGTGCCGTGCTTCAGGAACCACGCCTCGGTCTTCTCGATGTCCGAGACCTTCACCAGGGGAAGCCGGCCCGCGATCGCCACCGTCCGGTCCCGGCCGAGCAGCGCCCCGACCCCGTACAGGGCGAGCGCGCCGATCACCGAGCCGGCCGTCGTCCACAGCAGGACGGCGAGCAGGCTCATCCGCCCGCTGCTCGCGGCGAACCCGGCCATGGGCAGGATCACCTCGCTGGGCAGCGGCGGGAACAGGTTCTCCAGGGCGATGGCGAGACCGGCACCCGGCGCGCCCAGCGCGTCCATGAGGTCGTTGACCCACTGCGGTCCGGCGTCCGCGGCGATGGCTGTCATGCCGCCACGCTAGGGAACCGGACCTGAAGGGACGCTGAGGAAGCCGCGGAAGGCGTCAGCCGCAGCAGCCGCCACCGCAGCAGCCGCCTCCGCCGCCCGTGCTCGGGGCCGGGGCGGAGGCCGAGCCGCCCACCGCGACGGTGGACAGGAGCTTCACCGTGTCGTCGTGCCCGGCGGGGCAGGCCGCCGGGGCGGAGGACTGAGCCATGGGACGGCTGACTTCGAAGGTGTCGCCGCAGGTACGGCAGCGGTACTCGTAGCGAGGCATGGGGCCAGGTTAACCGGCGCGGTCAGTGGCCCGCCGCCCCCCGTTCCTCGCGGATCAGGGCGACCACGCGTGCCACGGCCCGGCGCACGGCCTCCGTCTCGGTCAGGAAGTGCCAGTAGTCGGGGTGACGGCCCTCCAGCGTGCCGACCGCGCGCTCCAGGCGGGCCACCGCGTCGTCCAGGGGGCGGGCGTGGCGCGGGTCGGGGGTGTTGCGGCCGGCCATGGCGAGGCGCTGGGCGTCGCGGATGGCGAAGCGGGTGCGCTCGATCTCCTGCTCCGGGTCCTTCTGCACGGCGTTCAGGCGGTGCAGGCGGTCGCCGGCGGCCGAGACGGCCTCGTCCGTGGCGTTCAGCAGGGCCCGCACGGTCGACAGCAGGGCGGTCGCGTCCGCCCAGCGCTGCTCCTCGCGGGCGGCGCGGGCCTCGGCGAGTTTCGCCTCGGCCCGGCGTACGTTCTCGGCGGCCGTGTCGGGAACGTGCTGCAGGTCCTGCCAGCAGGCGGCCGTGAAGCGGCGGCGCAGCTCGCTGAGGATCGGGTCGACCTGCTCGGAGCGGGTGGTGAGGGCCTGGGCGCGGGTGCGCAGGGAGATGAGCCGGCGGTCGGTCTCGGCGGCGCGCTCCGGCAGCCGCTCGGCTTCGACCCGCACGGCCTCGGCCTCGCGGGTGACGCGCTCGGCCCGCTCCAGGGTCTGCGGCACACCGTGCTGACCGGCGCCCTGGTTCAGCTTCGTGAGCTCGGGGGACAGGGCGGCCAGCCGGGCGGCGAGGTCGTCCGCCTTCAGGCCGGTGGCGCGGACGGCGTCGAGGGCGTTCGAGGCGGCGAGCAGGGACTGGCGGGCGCGTTCGACCGCGGGGGCGAGGCGGGCCAGCTGCGTCTCGGCCTTGCCGAGCAGGGGACCGAGGCCCTCGGCGAACCGGTCCAGCTCCTGCTTGACGCGGCCGAGTTCCTCCTTGGCGGCGGTCAGCTCCCCGCGGGCGCGGGAGGCGGCCGAGGCCTCCAGGTCGTCGCGGTCGAGGTCGTGGGCGTCGACGGCGTCGATGTACCGGTGGCTGGCCTCGTCGATGCGCCGGCCGAGGGCGTCGAAGTCGCCGACGGCGCGCCGGGCGGCGGGGGAGTCGTCGACCGCGGTGATCGTCTCGATGGAGATGCGCAGGTCACGCTGGGCGGTGTCGAGCTCGTAGAAGGCGGCCGCGGCGGCGTCCTTCGCGGCCTGCGCCTCGGCCCGCTGGTTCTCGGCCCGGCCGCCGAACCAGCGGCGGGTGCCGCCGCCCGCGAAGGCCGCGGGCAGGGCAAGCGCGGCCAGCAGCGGCAGGGTCACCAGGGTGAGCGTGTCCCGGAGCGGGCCGGGTCTGCGCGGGGGGCGGTGGCGCGGACGGCGCGCGGGCGGCACCGACGGCGAGTACGGCTGCGCTGGTGTCGCCGTCACATCCCTCTCCCGTGCTGTGGTCCACCCTGCCCGGTGTCATTCTCCCACCCGTTGAGGACGAACACACGGCCCGGTCAGTTCGCCGTGCGGACCGTCACTTTGCCGTCGCCGGTGCGGACGGACACCGCGTGGGCGCTGCTGTCGTCGCGGGGCACGGAGACGTCGACGCCGCCGTCCCCGGTCTCGGTGGTCACGCGGTAGGCGGCGCGGGGCAGGGCGATGGTCACGGAGCCGTCCCCGCTGCGGGCGTCCACGCGGTCGGGCACGACGCCGAGTTCGAGGCGGACGGAGCCGTCGCCGGTGTGGGTGCGCACGTCCCGGGAGGAGACGTCGGCCCGGACGGAGCCGTCACTGGTGCGCATCCGCAGCGGCCCCGTGGTGTCGGAGACGCGGATCGATCCGTCGCCGGTGCGCAGCTCCACGGGCCCGGTGGTGTCGGTGACGTGGACGGAGCCGTCGCCCGTGCGGATGTTCAGCGGGTCGCGGAAGCCCCGGGCGCGGACGCTGCCGTCGCCGTCCCGGACGTTCACGGTGATGCCGCGGGGCACCTCGATGCGGTGTTTGGCGGAGCAGTCGGCGACGAAGCCGGAGCACTCCAGGCGCAGGACCAGCCGGTCGTCCCGCATGGCCCAGGTGACCTCGGGGTCCTCGCCGAGCATCACCGAGCTCTGGAACCACCGGGTGACCTGGATCTCGCCCGGCGGGTTCCCGTCGGCGGCGACGATCTCCAGCGCGGAGTCGTCGGAGTCGACGGTGAGGGTGCGGCCCTGGAGGCCGAAGGACTTGCGGTCGGGTGCCTCGTCGTCCCCGGCGGAGGCGCCGCAGGCGCCGAGCCCGGCGACGAGCACCGCGACGGCGCCGGCGACGGCGGCCGCTCGGGAGGCACGGCGGGTACGGGTGGTGCTGCTGATGGCGGGTACGGCGGTGCGTGCGGCGCGGACCATGACGATCTCCCCCTGGGCGGACGACGGGCGCTCTCGGGCGCTCTACGACCGTAGGGATCCGGGCCCCGCCGGGGGATCCGGGCGGCTCCCGGATCCGGGGTGGGGATAACCCCCGGCGGCCCCCGCCACACGGGTTTGCGGGACGGTGCCCCGGGCCATGTAGGCTGTCGACTCGTCCTGGGCGCGTGTCCCGGGAGCACGGGTGCGTAGCTCAGGGGTAGAGCGCCTGCCTTACAAGCAGGATGTCGGCGGTTCGAAACCGTCCGCGCCCACCGGTGCCGGGCAGCGAGAGGCCCCCAGGGATTCCCCCGGGGGCCTCTTCTGCGACTTCCGTCGGCGGGCGGGGCGCTACGACGCCCCGCCCGGCTCCTCCGACGGGGTCTCGTGGGCGTGTTTCAGCTGGGAGCGGGCCGCCACCCGGTCGGGTCCGGTGAGTTCGGACCAGTAGCGGTGTGTGCTGACGAACACCGCGAGTTCGTGCTCGCGCCGCCGGAGTTTCTCCACCTCGGCCTGTTCGTCGGCGGTCCAGCCCGGGGAGGCGGGGCGTTCCACCTTGCGCCAGCCGTTGTCGTCGCTGAAGCCGTCCAGCGGCTCCACCGACCAGGGAAGTCGCTTCAGAAGGGCCGACAGCTCGGCCCGGACCTGATGGAGTTCCTCCTGACCGGCGAGGAGGTCACTCGGAAAGTCATAGGTCGTAGCCACGGCCCAATGATACGCCTGTTCGAATTAGAGGAGCGAGTTCCTTCCCGTGGTTCATGCGAACGGGTGTACCAGCCGCAGTTCGCCCACGACCCGGTCCGTCACCGGGGCCGCGATCCCGTGGCGCTCGGCCGCGCGGAGCAACGCGCCGCCGATGGCGTCCAGTTCGAGCGGCCGGCCCGCCTCCGCGTCGCGCTGCATCGACGACTTCGTCGCGGGCGGGAACGCGTCGTAGCGGGCGAGGGCCTCCCCCGCGTCCGACGGGCCGCCGCACGCCCCGCTGATCGCGGCCGTCTCCTCCACCAGGGCCGTCAGCTCGTCGCGGTGGTGGGTGCGCACGTCGCCCAGGGGCAGGCCGTAACGGGTGGTCAGCAGGGCGAGCGGGGCCAGGAACGACATCTTCGCCCACAGGGTCGCCGTCTCGTCGTCCCGGACGCGGGTGGCGGGACCTGCGGCGCCCAGGGCCTCGGCGAGGGCGTCGAGGCGGGCGTGGGGCACGTCCGTGCCGGCCAGGTCGATCTCCGCGAAGGGGCTGGTGTGTTCGACGGCGCCCGGGGCGACCCGGGTCGACTCGACGCGGATGACGGCCGGGGCGACCCGGTCGGGGCGGTAGCGGGCGCGCAGGGCCGCCGGGTGTTCGACGCCGTTGAGGAACGGCACGACCAGGCCGTCGCCGAGGGCGGTGGCGGGCACCCGCCGCAGGGCCGGGTCCAGGGCGGTGTGCTTGACGGTCACCAGGCAGGCGTCGACCGGTTCGCGCAGCTCGGTGCCGGCCTCCACGCGGGCCGTGAAGTCACCGAACCGGGCGCTGCGGACGCGGATGCCATCGGTGCGCAGGGTCTTCGCCGTCTCCTCGCCGGACAGGCAGATCACGCGGTGGCCCGCGCGGGAGAGCAGGGCGGCGAGCAGACCGCCCACGCCGCCGGGGCCCAGGACGGCCACGGTGAGTTTATTCGCGGAGTGCGCCACGGGGGTTCCTCTCGTCGGTCGGCCCCGGGATGGTGGCCGCCTGGACGTGATCATGGCAGGAATCCCTGTCGCGGGGGCGCCGAAGGGGTGAGACTGGGGGCATGTGCCGGAGTATCAAGACGCTTCGTCCGCCCGCGCTGCCCGAGGAGGCCACGGAGGCGGACATTCGCGCTGCCGCGTTGCAGTACGTGCGGAAGGTCTCGGGCTTCCGCGCCCCCGCCGCCCACAACCAGGAGGTGTTCGACCGCGCCGTGGAGGCCGTCGCCCGGGCCACGGCCGAGCTGCTCGACGGCCTGGAGGTCCGGGGCGCCGGGGCCGGCCGCCGGGCGAGCTAGCGCCGGGGCCGGTGCGAGGGGCTTCGCGGTGCCGGGCTGTGCGCGGCCTTGTCGGTGCCGGGCTGTGTGAGGGGCTTCCGGCGCTGGGCGGCGTGCGACGGCGTGCGCGGTGCCGGCCGTGTGCCTGTGAGGGGCTTCGCGGCGTCGGGCCGGCCGTGGGGCGGCGCGACGTCGGGCTGTGCCACGGCGTGCACGGGTGTCGGGGCCGTGCGGTGACCTTCACAGCGCCGGGCCGTGCGAGGGCGTGCACGGCGTCGGGCCGTGTGCGAGGGCGTGCGCGGTGCTGGGTCGGCGGGCCGTCGGGCTGTCGAGCCGGCGGGCGACGCGGCGCCGGGGCCTACCGGTGGGCGCGGCACCCGGGGCCTACCGGTGGGCGCGACGCCGGGGCCTAGCGGTGTCCGGGCGCGTCGGTGCCCGCCTGGGCGCCGGGAGCCCTCACGCCGGTTCCGGCTGCGGCTCCGCCCGCGGGGCCGGGACGGTGGCGCCCTCCCACAGCTTCGTGAGGCGCTGGTAGCCGCCGACCACCGAGGCCATGACCAGCAGGACCAGCGGCCCGGCGAGCCACGGGTACCGGGCCATCTCCAGCGGTGCGAAGCGGTACGCCGTCAGGAGCGCGGCGAAGACCACCGTCCCGTAGGCGACGAGCAGGACCCCCGCCCGGTCCCAGCCGCGGTCGAACGTGCGCAGTCCGGCCTCGATCGTGTACGCGAACACCACCCCGGCGACGAGGTCCACGCCGTAGTGCCAGCCGAAGCCCAGCGTCGCGGCGAGGGTCGCGACCAGCCAGAACGTGCCCGCCAGACGCAGGGCCCGCGGCCCCCGGCGCGAGTGGATGTAGATCGCGGTGGCCCACGCGGTGTGCAGGCTGGGCATGCAGTTGCGCGGGGTGATCTCGTCGAAGGGCAGGGGGTAGGGCGTGGTGATCGGCGGCAGCGTGTTCGGCCAGAGGTCGGCCGCAGCCCAGGTCCCGCCCTCGGGGCCGTAGGCGTACATCGGTCCGACCACGGGGTAGATCATGTAGATGGCCGGTCCGAGCAGCCCGATCACCAGGAAGGTGCGCACCAGGTGGTGGCGCGGGAAGCGCTGCTCGGCGGCCACGTCGCGCAGCTGGTACAGGGCGACGACGACCGCGGCCACCGCGAGCTGGGCGTAGACGTAGTCGAGGGCGTGCTCGCCGACCGGGCCGCTCGCCTCCAGGAGCCGGCCCGCCAGCCACGACGGGTTGCCCAGGGCGTGGTCGGCCATGGCGATGTAGGGGTCGAGCGTGACCGGGAGGGTCTTCGAGGTGATCAGCAGCCAGGTGTCCCCGGTCTTGCGGCCGGTCACCAGCAGCAGACCGAGCCCGACGCCCTTGAGCAGCAGGACGCGTTCCGGCCCGGTGCGGCGGGTGACGGCGAGGACGGCGAGGCCCAGGATGACCCACAGGGCGCCGTTGCCGAAGGGGTGGCCGTCCGTCGGGTACGCGCCGATCGCCCACCGCACGGACAGGAGGACGAGGTCGATGGCGAGCGCCGCCCCCAGGGCGATCAGCCGCTGGCGCCAGGTCAGCACCACCATCGTCAGCGCCATGCTGGCGTACAGCAGGAAGCCCGACTTGGGGGCGTGGATCACCTCGCGCGCCTGCATGGTGATCGGCCCGGGTATGCCCAGGTGGCGTGCGATGATCTCCAGCGCGACGAGGAATCCCAGGGTGATGGCGCCCGCACCGGCCCACAGCACCGCCCGTGGATGCCGCCGCGCGGTGCGGGTGATCCGTTCTGTGCGCGAGGCCGGGGAGTCTTTCCGCGTCGCGGTGGTGGTCACTGTCTCAGCCGCTTCCCAGTCGGAGTGGTCGTGGAGTGGACGTGGCGTGCGTGGTGCCGGCGCGGAGCCGGGCTACGACGTCCGCGGCTCGCGCCGCATCAGATAGGCCGCCCCCGCGCCGGCCCCGAACAGCGCCCCGACCGACACCGCCGTCCCCAGCCAGCTCGCGCCCAGCCAGTGGGCGCCGAAGTAGCCGAGGGCGACGCTGTAGCAGGCCCAGGTCAGGCCGGCCAGGGCGGACCAGGGGAGGAAGTCGCGGGCGCGGCGGTGCGCGGCGCCCGCGCCGAGGGAGACGACCGAGCGGCCGGCCGGAGCGAACCGGGCGAGGACGACGAGCGCGCCGCCGCCCCGCGCGACGGCCGCGCCGAGACGTTCCTGCGCGGTGGTCAGCCGCCGGGAACGCGAGATCGCCCGGTCCAGCCGGGCACCGCCCCGCCAGGCGAGCCGGTAGGCGGCCAGGTCACCGAGGACGGAGGCGGTGGCCGCGCACAGCGTGAGCACGAGGATGTCGGGCACGTCGGTCGCCGAGCCCGCTGCCGCCGCCGTGGCCGCCGTGATCACCAGGATGCCGCTGGGGAGGACGGGCAGGAACACGTCCAGCAGCACGGACAGGGTGACCACCGCGTAGATCCACGGGCTGCCGATCAGCGACCCCACCTGCTCCAGCACCGCGACTCCCCGTGATCCCCCGTGGGCCAGACCGTGCCGCGGTGACGCGGGGGGAGCGGCAGGGGCGGCCGATGACAGCCATACAGCGTACGCGGGGGTGTGACGGGTGGTTCACGGGGGGCTCGTATGTTCGGTACGGAGTGTTCACCTCGTCCCGAGTCGTCACTTTGTCACCCGGCTGCCGCGCCCCGGGGAGCGGTGGGTGCGGGCGTCCCGTAGCAACGGAGAAGAGGCGGGCCCCCGGGGGCCCGCGCCGGGTGAGGAACGGTGGACAGGATGCTGGCTGGGATGTGTGCGGGCGCCGTCGCCGCCGCCCTCTTCGCGAGCGGGACGGGCGGTGCCGGGGGGTACACGATGCGGACGGACGCCCGCTTCGCCCCGCCGGGGGCCGCGGGACGGTCACCGGCGCTCACGTACGACCGTGGTCTCGCGCCCGTGGGCGCGTGGATCGAGGTCGGCCAGCGCACGGCGCCGGACGGGACCACGACCGTCCGCATGAGGGTGAGCGGGATGAGGCCCGGGCACGCCTACGGCGTCCACGTGCACCGCGCGCCCTGCGGCGCCGACCCGCAGGCCGCCGGCGGGCACTACCAGCACCGGCCCTCGGACGAGCCGCACCACGTCGGACCGCACAACGAGGTCTGGCTGGACTTCACCGCCGACCGGCACGGCGGGGGCGCGGCGAGCGCCCGGCACCCGTGGGGTTTCCGGCGGGGAGAGGCGTCCTCGGTGGTGATCCACGACGTGCCGGGCGGCGCGGGGGCGCGGGTGGCCTGCTTCACGGTGCCGTTCGGGTGGGTGGCCGGGGGCGGCTAGCGGGGCGAGCGGAAGGGGCACCCAAGGGTCCGAGCACCCGGCCCGGGACCGGGTCCGGCCGGAGCGAACGACGCCTCCGCGTGCGGGAAGACGCCACTGCCCTCGCGGCGGGATCCGGGGGTGGGTCAGGCGGCCACCGGTGCCTGGTCCGGTGTCCGCTGTCCCGGCTCGGCGGTGTGCCGCCCGAGCAGCCGGTCCAGGCCGAACGCGCCGGAGCCCGTGAAGATCAGCAGGAACATGGCCCAGCAGTACATGGCCGCGCCCTCGCCGTTGTTCTGGATCGGCCACAGCGCCTCCGGCTGGTGGACCTTGAAGTAGGCGTAGGCCATCGCGCCGGAGGAGATGAACGCCGCGACCCGCGTGCCGAGGCCGAGCAGCACCAGGGTGCCGCCGACGAGTTCGATGACGGCGGCGTACCAGTTCGGCCAGGCGCCGGTCGCGGCCGTGCCGCCCTTGCCGTCCGCGCCGCCGAGGACGCCGAAGAGGGCCACGGCGCCGTGGCAGGCGAACAGCAGGCCGATGACGATCCGGAACAGCGCCAGGGCGTATGGCTGGGCGCCGTTGAGGCGAGTGGTCATGGGGGGGTCTCCTTCGGTCGGCCGGCCCGGGGCGGGCCGGTCGGGGGACGGAACCGAACTCCCCACGCTAGGTGCGCCTAACAGATGCTTGCAAGTTCAACATCTGGCCAATGGTTTACCTCTGGGAGCCGCTCGGCGTCGGCCCCAGCCGCACGTAGGGCCGCTCTCGCCACCGCGTCGGCGTCCGAAAGAGTGACCGAATCCACTCCTGGGCGAGCGCCCGCCGCCGTCACCCAGTGGACTCCCTCGGTCGGCACCCCGAGGGCGAACCGCCGTGCGTGCGCCCGGCCTTGACGGTCTATCAGATGGTAAGGGCGTGGAGTCACATCCAACCCCCCTGTCTCGTGACCGTCGACGGTGTGGGGGCGGCACTGCCCCGCCCCGAGCAGCCCGGTGAGAAGCGCGTCGGCCGTGCGGCGCACGTCGGGTTCCGGCAGCCGGGCCTCGATGAGGGTCGTCGCCCAGACGGCCGAGCCGGGCACGTCGGGTGAGTGTGCCGTCCAGGCCCCGGCCTCCTCCGCCACCCGCAGGCGCGGCCCGAGCACCTCCACCACCCCCGCCTCCACCAGCGCGGCGAGCTCCTCGACGCGGCGCCGGGGCGGACCGATGGACAGGAAGGCGTTGAGCGGGGTGTACCAGCCGTCGAGGTGGTCGCGGCGGGAGGCGCCGGTGAGGCCGCCGTGGTCGACGACCAGCCGGAGCTCGTTGCGCAGGTCCCGCAGCACGTCGAGGGCCGCCTTCAGCGGGCCGTGCACATTGCCCAGGGCGGCCTGCGCGGCGTCCGCGCGCAGGTACGACAGCAGCCAGTCGCGCCAGGCGCCCCGATGGGCGAAGTCCCGCCCGGCGTACGGCCGGGAGAGCCGCTCCCAGGACCACCGGCCGGCTTCCGCCACGCCGAACTCGTCGAGCACCCCGGCCTCTTCCGGGTCCCCGTGCGGGACGGCGAGGAAGCGGTCGGTGAACTCCCGCCGCGCGCTCCCGGTCCGCCGCAGCAGGGTGGCGTAGTAGACCGTCTCCACCTCCTTCGCCACCAGTGGCCATATCTCCGCCAGGAAGTCGGGCGCCTCCCCGGAGTCCGCACGCTTGCGGAAGCCCGCGATCACCTCGGGCGTGAGGACGAGCGGGACGTGCCGGCCGTACGGGCCCTTGGCGTTGTCGCCCCGGGCCTGGTACGGGACGCCGCGCCGCGAACCGGCGTACAGCCGTGGCTCCCGCCCGGAGGGCAGGTAGCGCAGACCCCGGTCGCCGGGTACGAAGCGGCCGCCGCGGCCGGTGGTCAGCAGGGCCATGTGGTCGAAGAAGTTCAGGCCGAGGCCGCGCAGCAGCACGGGCTCGCCCGGCAGGACGCCGGACAGGTCGACGTCGGCCGGATTGGCGGGCGGGACGTGGCGCAGTCCGTGGCGGGCGGCATGGGCGGCGAGGCGTGCCTGGTCCGCATCGGCCGTCCTCGGCAGATGGCCCTGGGCGAGGACCACCGCGGACAGACCGGTCAGGGTGCGGCCGTCGTCGAGGGCGAGGCTCTGACGGCCGTCGGGGGCGTCGTCGAGGCGTGTCGCGCGGGCCCGGTGCGTCTCGATGCGGACGGCGGGCGGTGCCAGGCGCACGACCTCGCCGAACACCCACTCCAGATAGCGGCCGTAGTCGGCCCGGGCCGGGTAGTCGTCCGGGCCCAGCGCGCCCTGCGCCCAGTCGTACAGGCTCGGGCCGGGGCGGACCGGGCCCGAGCAGTCCACGCTGTCGTCGGTGAACAGGGTGACCTGGCAGGCCACGGTGTTCATCAGCAACTCGGGCGACTGGCCGGTGCGCCAGACGCGGCCGGGGCCGGGCGGGTCCGGGTCGATCACATGGACCGTCAGCCGGGCGCCGGACGGGAGGAGTTCCGGCACGGAGGCGCACAGCCGTTCCAGGACGCTGGTGCCGCGGGGTCCGGCCCCGACGAGGGCGACGGAGAGCGGCTCCGCCGTCCCGGGCGGTACGGACGCCTCGGCCGGTGCGGATTCCTCGGTGGACGCAGACAAGGGTGGGGCTCCAGGGCGTGGGGGTGCGGGGGTCGGAGGTCCGCCGGAGGGGAAGCGGACGGTCCGCCTCATCATGCCGTCGCCGGGAGCGGTGGGTGGAGGCCGTGGGAGGGTTCGGAGCGCACTGTGGCGTGCGTCACCCGCAGTACGGGGCGCAGCGGCAAAAACCGTGCGGAACAGGTGAGTTACGGGGCGAGTTCGGAGTCCAGGAGGGTCGTCAGCCGCGGGCCGGCCCCCTGCTGGGCCTTGGCCTGTTCCAGCCGGAGCCGGGCCGAACGGCCGCGCAGGGTGAGGGTCATGAGCTGGTTGCCGAACCAGGGCCCGCCCGTCTTGCGCCAGTCGACCGGCGGACGGGACAGGCGGCCGTGCCGGGCCAGGAGGCGGCCGAACCCGCGCGCCGTCGCGCTCCAGCCGGCCCGGAAGGCCAGCCGGATCGACAACGGGACCGAGTTGTGGACGGGGGAGCAGACGAGCTGCACCACCCGGGCGCCCGGAGCCGGCCGGGACCGCCAGGAGGGCTCGGCGATGTAGGCGTGGTGCACGTCCCCGGACAGCACGCACACCGTCGCCGGCGCGTCCGCCCCCGACCCCGCCTCGGCGATCAGCTCGGCCAGCCGGGCGAAGGACCCGGGGAACGCCGGCCAGTGCTCCAGGTCGGCGGCCCGCCGCACCTTCTCGCTCAGCCGGGCCCAGCGGGCGCCCCGCTCGCCCCGGCACAGCGACGCGTTCCACCCCTCGGCGTCGTGCACCAGGTGCGGCAGCAGCCAGGGCAGCGAGGTGCCGACCAGCAGGTGGTCGTAGGCGCCGGGGGAGTCCAGGACCTGCTCGCGCAGCCAGGACTCCTCGCCCGGGTCGAGCATCGAGCGGTCCGCCTCCTCCAGGACGCGGGCCGCCCGGCTGTCCACCATCACCAGCCGCACGCGCCCGAAGTCCCGCCGGTAGCTCCAGCGGGCCGTGGCCGGGTCGGCGTCGGCCCGGGCGGTGAAGGTGCGCAGCACGTCGGTGCCGTCGGGCAGGGAGCGGACCTGCTCGTAGACCGGGTCGGTGGACAGTTCCTCCAGGGAGAGGTTCCCCAGGTGCTGGTGGACCCAGTACGACATCAGGCCGCTCAGCAGCCGCTCCTGCCACCAGCCGGTGGACCGCATGTCGGCGAGCCAGGCGGCGGAGGTGTTCCAGTCGTCGATCACGTCGTGGTCGTCGAAGATCATGAAACTCGGCACCGTGGACAGCAGCCAGCGGATGCGCGGGTCGAGCCAGGACTCGTAGTACAGGTGCGTGTACTCCTCGTAGTCCGCGACCCCGCTGCCCGGCGGTTCCTTCAGGTCGCGGCGGGCCGCCAGCCAGCGCTGCGTGCTGTCCGAGGTCTCGTCGGCGTACACCTGGTCGCCGAGCAGCAGCAGCACGTGCGGCCGCTCGCCCTCGGGGTCGGCCGCGAGGCGGGTGGCGAGCGCGTCCAGGGCGTCCGGGCCGACGGGGTCGTCCCCGCCGGCCGGCGGGGAGGCCCAGCGGCAGGAACCGAAGGCCACGTGCAGGGCGCCGTCCGGGCCCGGCGCGTGGATCGCGGAGGGCGGGAAGGGCGAGCCGGGCGGCGGCCACACCGGCGCGTCGTCGAGGAGGACCTCGTACGTCGTGGTCGTGCCGGCCGTGAGGCCCGTCACCGGCACCAGCGCGTAGTGGTGGCCGGCGATCTGGAACGTGCGGGCCGTGCCGCCGGCGCCGTCGGCGCAGCGCACCTCGGCCGTGCAGGGACGGCTCGTCTCGACCCAGACGGTCGCGGACGAGCCGTCGGTGTACCTCAGCAGCGGCCCGAGGCGCAGTCCGGCCATGGCGTTCCCCTCTCCGTCGCCCCGTACGGTACGGAACGACGGAGGCCGGCGGGGAGGTTCCGACACGAAAACCCGCGCGGGTCAGCAGCTCGCGAGGTGGTTCGTCAGGGCGGACTTCTCGGCGGAGTCGACCGTGAGGCCGTAGTAGTACTTCACCTGGACCCAGGCGCGGACGTAGGTGCAGCGGTAGGCCGTCCGGGAGGGCATCCAGGTGGCGGGGTCCTGGTCGCCCTTGGCCTGGTTGACGTTGTCGGTGACCGCGATGAGCTGCGGGCGGGTGAGGTCGTTGGCGAAGGCCTGGCGGCGGGAGGTCGTCCAGGAGCCGGCCCCCGAGTCCCACGCCTCGGCGAGCGGGACCAGGTGGTCGATGTCGACGTCGGAGGCGGCCGTCCAGGTGGCGCCGTCGTAGGGGGAGTACCAGCTGCCGCTGGTGGCGGCGCAGGCGGAGTCCTGGACGACGTTGGTGCCGTCGCGCTTGAGGACGACCTCGCGGGTGTTGCAGGCGCCGGACTGGGTGATCCAGTGCGGGAAGAGGTCGCGGTTGTAGCCGGTGCGGTCCTCGCTGGTCACGGTGAGCGTGGCGAGGTAGGAGCGGGCGGTGGCGCCGCTGACCGGGGTGGGCAGGGCGGCGGAGGCCGTGGGGGCGCTGAAGAGGGCCGCGGAGGATATGAGGGCGGTGAACGCGGCGGCCACGCTCAGCCGTCGACGCGCGTAGAACCTGGGCATGCGGGCTCCCTGGGGAGAAGGGGGTGTGGGCGTGCGAGCGAGGGAATGCTCGCGGTGCCGTGTTGCGCACAGGTGTGCGCCCGGTGAGAAGTTAGTGACGCGTGCATGACATGACAAGATTCAAGACGGAACTTTTCACTCCGGGACCGTCGCGTACCATGGACGGCGCAGAAGGGGAGTAGCTCTTCGCCGGACCGTCGACATACTGCTCAGCTCGCCTGAGCCGGCGCCCGGAGGCAGGTCCTTTCCCGGACCGGCCAGCGAGACCTTCGGCAAGCAGTGCACGCCCGCGCCGTACGGCACGGGCGCCGAGTGCGCTGCCGTGCCGAGGTGTCGCGTCGGAAGTCTCCGACAGGATCAGCGCTCTCGGTGGGGCAGCCCCGACCGATTGAGGAACCTTGATCAGCCTGACCGTGACGGCCGTCGTCTTCGGCGTCGTCTTCCTCGCCGAACTGCCCGACAAGACCGCCCTCGCCGGCCTCGTCCTCGGCACCCGCTACCGCGCCTCGTACGTGTTCGCCGGGGTCGCCGCCGCCTTCGCGCTGCACGTCGCGCTCGCCGTCGCGGCCGGCAGCGTGCTGACCCTGCTGCCGCAGCAGATCGTGCACGCGCTGACCGGCGTGCTCTTCCTGGGCGGCGCCGCGGTGCTGCTGCTGAGGAAGGGCGAGGACGAGGAGGAGGTCCGCAAGCCGGAGAACCAGTCCTTCTGGAAGGTCTCCGGGGCGGGCTTCATGCTCATCCTGGTCGCCGAGTTCGGCGATCTCACCCAGATCATGACCGCGAACCTGGCCGCCCGCTACGACGACCCGCTCTCCGTCGGCCTGGGCGCGGTGCTGGCGCTGTGGGCGGTGGCGGGCATCGGCATCGTGGGCGGAAAGGCGCTGATGAAGAAGGTGCCGCTGCGGCTGATCACGCAGATCGCGGCGCTGGTGATGCTGGGCCTGGGCGTGTGGAGCCTGTGGGAGGCCGTGACCGGCTGAGCTGAACAGTGGGTGAACGTCCACAGGGGGCCCCTGGCGCGGACCCGGACCTGTTTTGTACCGTAGAGAAACAAAGTGGCCTCCGCCCGTTTTCCCTGACCGGCGGGCGGGGCCGCCTTGTCCCTCCCGGGTGCGACGGACGCGACCCGCCGTCCGCCCCCTGACGCGCTGGAACGCGCCCCGAGCCTTGGAGCTGCCGATGACGGCCACCGCCGTGCTCACCGCCCGCGCCCTCCTGCTGGACATGGACGGCACCCTGGTCAACTCCGACGCTGCCGTCGAACGCGTCTGGCGGCGCTGGGCCGAGCGGCACGGGCTCGACGGGGACGAGGTCATGAAGGTCGTCCACGGGCGGCAGGGCTACGCCTCGATGGCGCTGCTGCTGCCCGATCGGCCGATGGAGCAGAACCACGCCGACAACGCCCGGATGCTCGCCGAGGAGACGGCCGACACGGACGGTGTCGTCGCGATCCCGGGGGCGCCGGAGTTCCTGGCCTCGCTGCGGGGGCTGCCGCACGCGCTGGTGACCTCGGCCGACGTGCCGCTGTCCACGGCCCGGATGGCCGCGGCCGGCCTCGGCCTGCCCGAGGTGCGGGTGACCGCGGAGTCCGTCGGGGCGAGCAAGCCCGACCCGGAGGGCTTCCTGAAGGGCGCCGCCGAGCTGGGCGTCGACCCCGCGGACTGTGTCGTCTTCGAGGACTCCGGAGCCGGTATCGCGGCCGGGCGCGCCGCCGGGATGACGGTCGTCGGGGTCGGGCCCCGGGCCGCGTTCCACGAGCCGGACGTGGTGGTGGAGGATCTCAGGCAGGTGCGGGTCCAGGCGGACGCGGACGGGACGATCCGGCTCCACATCGGCTGACCACGGCTTCCGCCGGACGCGGCTTGTGCGGGCCGGTTGGCCTGGGCGCGGCTTGTGCCGGTGGCCGGGGCTTGGCGGTGGTCCGGCGTGTGTCGGTGGCTGGGCCTGGGCGGCTGGGGGTCCGGATCGGGCGGGCGGACTGGCTCGTGCCGGCAGGCCCACCCGCCGGTCCCCATCCACCCGCCCAGGCCACCGACCGGCCACACGCCCCGAGCCACGCTGTCGGCGTGCGGCGCTCAGCCGACGTGGGCGGCGATGGCGCGGGCGCAGTCCAGGGACTCCGCGCGGGTGGTGTCCACCTCCACGTCGTAGGTCATGCCCTCGTGCACGGTCCGTGCCTGGGCCGAGGCCATGCCCCGGATGCGGTCGCCGCGCGCGATCTCGCGTCCGGCCGCGACCTCGCCCTCGCACCGGACGCCGACCCACAGCACCTCCAGGCCGGCCAGGGCCCGCTCCCACCGCAGCCGGGACGCCGGGCCGCCGAGGAAGACGTCGTCCACGACGATCCTGGCACCCGCCCTGGCCATCGCGGCGACGCCCCGCGTCCAGGCGGCTTCCAGGGCACGGAACTCGGCCCCCACGCTGACGCCCCCGTCCGCCGCGAAGGTGATGCCGCCCTCCGAGCCCCGCAGCCGCGCCGGCATCGCCTCGACGAAGTCGTCGACCGAGAAGGACAGCCAGGGGTCGGGCAGCACTTCCTGGAGGCACCGGGCGATACCCGACTTGCCCGAGCTGGAACCGCCGTTGAGAACGATCACCCGAGTGGTCACGGCGTCACCGTACGCCGGGCGGGCCGGTCACGGCTCCCGGGTTTCCGCCTCCAGCTTCTCCCGGGTCTGCCGGTCGTAGACGCCGAGGTCGTCCGTCTGGACGCCGCGGGACCACTGGTAGGTGCGCACGGCGTCCTCCAGCCGCTGGTCGAAGGAGCCGTCGGCCTCGTCGTTGTAGAGGTACAACTGCCGTAGGCGCAGCTGGAGTTCGGTGACCTCCGGGCCGCTGTCGCCGCGGCGCAGGACGGTGACCCCACCGTTCTGGCCGGCGTTCTCCGGCACGCCCGGGCCGGTCGGGGCGGGGGACGGCGACGAGGCCGACGGCTCGGGCGGACGCGAGGGGCTCGGCGAGGGGCCGGCCGTGGACGGCGACGGCGAGGGTGATCCGCTCGCGCTGCGGGACGGCGACGGCGTGGGTGTGGCGGAGGCCGACGCGCCGGCCGACGCGGCGCCCTCGGTGGGGGTGGACGCGGCGCTGCTCGACGGCGCGTCCGGGACGCTCGCCCGGATGCCGTCCGGCAGGGCCGTGTCCCGGGAAGGGCTCTCGTAGGCGAACAGCCCGCTCAGGTACCCCGCCGCGGCGATCACCCCGACGCCGGCGGCGGCCGCGGCGACGAGGACGCCACGGCGCCGGCGCGCGGGCCGGCCCGTCCCCGCCCCGCCCGCTTCCGGTCCGACCACCTCCGGTCCGGCCACCTCCGGTCCGGCCGTGTCGGGTCCGGTCACCTCCGGTCGGACCGTGTCCGGCCCGACCGCTTCCGGGCGGCCCGGTCCCGCTCCCGCACCGTCGAAGAGGCGCAGGTCGGTGACGCTGGGCTGGCTCCCGCCCGGCGCGAGGGGCGCGGGCAGCACGGAGGTGCCCGCGGTGGCCGGGGCGGCGGGGACGCCGGGAGCGGTGGGCAGCGCGGCGGTCGCGCCCGGGTCGACCGGGGGCAGGGGGGCGGTGGCGTCGGCGGGGGAGGTGTCCGGCGGCGCCGGGGCCGCCGGAGCACGCGAGGGCGGCGAGACCCGGGAGGCGGCGGTGGTCGCACGGCCGACCGCACCGGCAGGGGCAGCGTCCGCAGCCGGTGCGCCCTCCGCCGAGGCCGGTCCGGGTGTGACGACGGCCGTGCGCGCGGTCTCCGCGGCACCCACGGCCCCCGGGGTGCCCGCCGTGCCGGGCGTGCCCGTCCCTGCGGCCTCGGCAGTGCCCGAGGGCCCGGCGGGCCCGCGGGTGCTCGCAAGCCCCCGCGTCCCGGCGGGGGCCGGTCCGTCCTGCCCGGCGGGGGCCGGTCCGTCCTGCCCGGCGGGGGCGGCCCGGCCGGGCCCCGGTCCGCCGTCGATCTCCACGTACGGCCGGATCCGCAGGGGGTCGAAGTCCTCCGCCGCCGCCGCTTCCGCGGTGCGGGTGTCGCGCAGGGCCTCGGCGGCGCGGTGGGTGCAGGCGCAGGAAGGGGTGTGGTCCCGCTGTCTGGGCGCTCCGCACTCCGGGCACGGGTGGCCGATGGGCTGCTCCACGCGTTCCTCCCTCCCCTCGCGAACTCCAGAGATTATCCAGATCTTCTCCACAGCGCGGCGGGCCGGCTCCCGGAATGGCAGCTTCCAAAAGGGCCCGGTGGGCCATACCCCCGCACACCGGTCACGATGGAAAAAGTCACAGGACCTCGGGAGGTCTCATGGCCGGAGACACCACGAAACCGTCGACCACGGGCGCCGGGACCGGGGAGCAGGTGCCCGGGAACGTGCTGGTCTCCATCGGAGCCCTGCTCCTCGGGATGCTGCTCGCCGCCCTCGACCAGACCATCGTCTCGACCGCCCTGCCGACGATCGTCAGCGATCTCGGCGGGCTGGATCACCTGTCCTGGGTGGTCACGGCGTACCTGCTGGCCGCGACCGCCGCGACGCCGCTGTGGGGCAAACTCGGCGACCAGTACGGGCGCAAGCGGCTGTTCCAGGCGGCGATCGTGATCTTCCTGGCCGGGTCCGCGCTGTGCGGGGCGGCACAGGACATGGCGCAGCTGATCGCCTTCCGGGCCGTGCAGGGCCTCGGCGGCGGCGGGCTGATCGTGCTGTCGATGGCGATCGTCGGCGACCTCGTGCCCCCGCGCGAACGCGGCCGCTACCAGGGGCTGTTCGGCGCGGTCTTCGGCGCGACCAGCGTGCTCGGGCCGCTGCTCGGCGGGCTGTTCACCCAGCACGCGAGCTGGCGGTGGGTGTTCTACGTCAACCTGCCCGTCGGCGCCGTCGCGCTCGCCGTCATCGCCGCCGTCCTGCGCATCCCGCGCACCGGACAGCGGCACGTCATCGACTACCTCGGCACCTTCCTCATCGCGGCCGTCGCCACCTGCCTGGTGCTGGTCGCCTCCCTCGGCGGCACGACCTGGGGGTGGGGGTCCGCGCAGATCGTCGGTCTCGCCGTCCTGGGCGTCGTCCTCGCCGCCGTCTTCGTGGCCGTCGAGCGGCGGGCCGCCGAACCGGTGCTGCCGCTGCGGCTGTTCCGCGTGCGGACCTTCACGCTCTCCGCCGTGATCAGCTTCGTCGTCGGCTTCGCGATGTTCGGCGCGATGACCTACCTGCCGACGTTCCTCCAGGTCGTCCAGGGCGTCAGCCCCACCATGTCCGGCGTGCACATGCTGCCGATGGTGCTGGGGCTGCTGCTGGCCTCGACCGCCTCCGGGCAGGTCGTCAGCCGCACCGGCCGCTGGAAGGTGTTCCCGATCGCCGGCACCGGCATCACCACGCTCGGGCTGCTCCTGCTGCACCAGCTCGACGAGAACAGCTCCACCGCCGAACTGAGCGGCTTCTTCTTCGTCTTCGGGCTCGGGCTGGGACTGGTGATGCAGGTCCTCGTGCTCATCGTGCAGAACGCGGTGCCGTACGCCGACCTGGGCGTGGCCACCTCCGGCGCGACCTTCTTCCGCTCCATCGGCGCCTCGTTCGGCGTCGCCGTCTTCGGCACGGTCTTCGCCGGCCGGCTCGGCGAACAGCTCACGGACGCCTTCCGGGGAGCGCCCCTGCCGCCCGGGGCCTCGGTGGACGCGCTGGAGGCCGACCCGCGCGGCATCGCCGCCCTGCCGCCCGACCTGCGCCCGCCGGCGTTGCACGCCTACGCCACCGCCATCACGGACGTCTTCCTCTACGCCGCCCCCGTGGCCCTCCTGGGCTTCGTCCTGGCCTGGTTCCTCAAGGAGGACCGGCTGCGCGGCTCGGTCACCGCGCCCGACGCCACCCAGACCCTCGCCAGCAACCCCGTCGAGCGGTCCTCGTACGACGAGGTGTGCCGGGCCCTGTCGGTGCTCGGCACCCGTGAGGGCCGGCGCGAGGTCTACCGGAAGATCACCACCCGGGCGGGCTACGACCTGCTGCCCGCAGCGAGCTGGCTGCTGCTGCGGATCCGCCGGTACGGCTCGGTGGAGCCGGGCGTGCTGGCCGAGCGCGGGCCGGTGCAGCTGCACGTGATCATGGAGGCCGCCCGGCAGGTGGAGGAACGGCGGCTCGCCCTGCGCGAGGGCCTCGACCTCGTCCTGACCGACCAGGGGCGCGAGGTCGCCGAACGGCTGGCCCAGGCGCGGGAGGACTCCCTGGCCGAGCTGCTCGGCGACTGGTGGGGGCCGGACCGGCCGACCGACCTGGAACGGCTCGTGCGGGAGCTGAACGGCGAGCTGTGCGGGGCGCGCCGGGAGCGGCCGGACGCCCCGAGGGCGGCGGAACGGGCTCTCTGAGCTCAGGCGAGCCGCTTGGCGAACCAGTGGTCGGCGTACGGGTCGTCGTTGTGCGGCGCGGTCTCCCGGTAGCCGAGCCGGGCGTAGACGGCCCGGGCCTCGACGAGGTCGCCGCGGGTGTCGAGGACCATCCGCGCGGCACCGAGCGCGCGGGCGGCGTCCTCGGCGGCCCGCACGAGCCGCTGCGCGCCACCCCGGCCGCGCAGCGGCTCGTGCAGGAACACCCGGGTGAGCTCGGCCGTTTCGGGGTCCAGCAGCCGTACGCCCGCGCTGCCGGCCGGCTCGCCGTCGTACCGGGCGACCAGCAACTGCCCGCGCGGCGGCGCGAGATCCGCGCCCGGCGCCGCGGCGATCTCCCGTTCCAGCTCGTCCGGGTCGGTGCGGCGGCCCTCGTGCAGCAGGTACCAGCGGTCGCTGACCTCGGTGTAGTACGCCCGCCAGAGGGCGGCGGCGACGGGGGAGTCGTACGGTTCGGGGCTCACGGTCCACGTCATGGCCCGCATTCTCGACTGGTGTCCCTGCCGTCACGCAACCGCACGACGCGGGGCGCCCGGGCGCCCCGTGCGGCCCGCGCGCCGTTTGGCGCCGGGCTTTGGGGCAACCCGAACAGCGAACCGGCCAGCGAGGACGGCCGGTTGGGCCGAGAACCCGGAAGGCATCCATGTCCACTGGCCTGATCATTGCTCTGATCGTGATCGCGGCGGTCGTCGTCATCATCGCGGCCGTCATGACCCTGCGCGCCCGCGGGCCCCGGCGTGGCCCGAACCTCCAGCGGCGCTTCGGACCCGAGTACGACCGGGTCGTCGCCCGGCACGACGGTGACACCGAGGCCGCCGAGCGCGAGCTGACCGAGCGCGTGCAGCGCCACGGCGACCTGCGCGTACGGCCGCTGGAGCCGGCGCAGCGCGAACAGTACGAGGCGCGCTGGACGGCCGCCCAGGAGCGGTTCGTCGACTCGCCGCGGGACGCGGTCGCCGAGGCGGACCGGCTGATCGGCGAGCTGGCCGGCGCCCGGGGCTTCCCGGACGGCGGGCAGTACGACGAGCAGCTCGCCGCGCTGTCCGTGCACCACCCCCACCACGTGGACGGCTACCGGCGCGTGCACCGCGCGGCGCACCTGCGCGCGGAGGACGCCCGTGACGGCGGCCAGGGCACGGAAGACATGCGCGAGGCCATGGTGGCGGCCCGCGCCCTGTTCGAGGAGCTGGTGCGGCCCGGCCACCACGAGGGCGGCCGGCACGCGGAGGACCGGGACGCGGGGCACCACCGTGCCGGGCTGAACGGCGGCCGCAAGGCTCCGGCCCGCGGCGGCCACATGCCGTGGGCGATGAACCGACGTCAGGCGAAGGAGAGCTGAGGCGATGAGCGACATGACCCGACCGCCCGGTGACCACACGCCGGCCCCGCCCGACGCCCGCGGCGAGAGTGCCCTGGGCACCGGCCACGGCACGACGGCCCCCGGCGCGCATCAGGGCACCGACGCGGACCGCGCGGCCGCTCCGGGCACCGGCACCCCGGGCACGCAGGCGCCTCACGGGGACGCCCCGGGCACCGGTACGCACCGCACGCAGACGCCGCACGGCGGCGGGCACGGCACGGGGGCCGCTCCCACCGGCACCGGCACCGGCCACGCCCACGGCACCCCCGCGCACCGGCCCGGCTCCGACGCCCGTGACCGGCTGTTCCCGCACGACGACTCCGACAAGCTCGGCGCCCGGCTGCAGCACGCCGTCGCCGGGTTCGTCGACGGGCCCCGGGCCGCCGTCGAGGAGGCCGACCACGTGCTGGAGGAGATCGCGGCCCGGTTCACCGAGGCCGTGACCGAGCGCCGCCGCACCCTGCGCCGGTCCTGGCAGTCGGTGGAGGGCGGCGAGGGCGGGCCCGTGTCGTCGGCCGACACCGAGCAGCTCCGGCTGGCCCTGAAGGACTACCGGGAGCTGGCGGAACGGCTGTTGCACGTGTGACCGGGGTGAACGGCCCGGCTAACGCTCCGCCCGGCGCTCCCGCCACTGCCGTACGACGTCCTCGACGTCGTACGGCTTCTTTCCCAGCGGGGGGCCGGGCGGCGGCTTGAACATCATCTCGCGGATCCGGTCGTTGACCTCGCCGATGATCTTCCGCACCATCCGCTCCGTGGGGGCCGCCCAGGCGGCCTCCAGGGCGTCCTCCGCCTCCTTGCGCAGCGCCAGCGCCGGGGGCAGCACGGACAGGCCCTCGCGGGCCATCTTCCGCTTCACCCACCACAGTTCGTCGTAGGTGCTCTCCACGTCGGGCGGGAGCGGCCGGCCCGCCCCGGGCAGCCGGTCGAACTCCCCGCGCGCCTCCGCGTCGCGGATCTGCTTGTCGACCCAGGACCCGAAGTCCACACCGGGTGGCTTTCGCTCGGTCATGAGGCCATTGTGCCGGACACGGCGCAACTGGGCGTTCTATCATTCGGCGGGCTTGCAGACCCACCGGGACGTCTCAGGAGGAGCGCACGTGCTCGAACTCACCATGGCCGCCGTGTCCGCGGCGGAGGAGGGTGCCACGGCCGGCATGCTCATGGCCGAGGCGCCCAGCGAGCCGGGTGCCGTGCTCCGGGTGGGCCGCGACAAGTCGGTGTGCCGGCTCGGCACCCCGGACGACTGGCTGTTCGTCTCCCGCGTCCACCTGGAGTTCCTGTGCGGGCCCGAGGGCACCTGGCAGGTCACCTGGCTGCGCGGCTCCCAGCCCGACCCGTCCTCCGAAGTCCGCCTGACGATCGGCGAGTACACCCAGCCCCTCGCCTACGGCGGCACCGTCCCGCTGCCCCGCGGCGGCAGTGGCGAACTCGTGGTGCAGGACCGGACCGCCCCGCGCAGCGTGAACGTCGGCTTCTACCACGAGGTGTGACGGCCGGGCCTCACACCACCCGGGCCAGCGCGAAACCGTCGTGGCCCTTCGTGCCGACCGTCTGGATCGCCGTGCCGCTCAGCCTCGGGTGTGCGGCGATCAGCTCGATCGCGGCGCGGGTGCCCGTGACGTCCGGGGCGGTGCTGCCGGCGTCGACGACCCGGCCGCCGCGCACCACGTTGTCCAGGACGATCAGGCTGCCCGTGCTGGTGAGTCTGACGGCCCACTCCACGTAGCGCGGGTTGTTGACCTTGTCGGCGTCGATGAAGACCAGGTCGAACGGCGGCGGGTTCTCGTCGGCCAGCTGGGGCAGCGACTCCAGGGCCGGGCCGACCCGTACCTCGACGAGCCGGTCCAGCCCGGCGCGGGCGATGTTGCGGACGGCGACCTCGGCGTGCCGCGGGTCGTACTCCAGGGAGACCAGCCGCCCGTCGGCGGGCAGGGCGCGGGCCAGCCAGATGGTGCTGTACCCGCCGAGCGTGCCGATCTCCAGGATGTGGCGGGCGCCCTGGATCTGGGCGAGGAGCTGGAGGAGCTTGCCCTGGTTGCCCGCCACGTTGATGTGCGGGAGCCCGGCGGCGTCGCTGTCGCGCAGGGCGGCCGCCAGGGCTTCGTCGTCCGGGGCGAGCCGGTCGGTGAAGTAGGTGTCGACCGCGTCCCAGACGTGCGACTCGCTCATGCGGCCCTGCCTTTCGTACGTCAGCACATGGTTAGCCTGTCTAACGACTGGCGCTGACGACGATAGTGGGTGCGGCGTCGGCTGTCAGCGGCCTGTCACTCCGCGTGTCGGCCGGCCACCGAGGGCGCCGAGCCGGGCAGCGGGCGGCCCGCCGACTCCGCCATGCGCCACACCGCGAAACCGCCGATCACGGCCGCGGCCATCATGTAGTACGCGGGCATCATCATGTTCCCGGTCGCGCCGATCAGGGCCGTGACCACCAGCGGGGTCGTGCCGCCGAACAGCGACACCGAGACGTTGAAGCCGATGGACAGCGAGCCGTAGCGGACCTTCGTCGGGAACAGGGCGGGGAGCGCCGAGGGCATCGCGGCCGTGAAGCAGACCAGCAGCAGGCCCAGGGCGCCCATGCCGAGCGCGACCGCGAGCAGGCTGCCCTCGCGGATCAGCAGCAGGGCCGGGACGGACAGCAGCAGGAAGCCCGCACAGCCCGCGGCGATCACCGGGCGGCGGCCGACGCGGTCGGTGAGCGCGCCGGCGAACGGCTGGACGACCATCATCAGCGCCATCACGCCGAGGACGACGAGCAGGCCGTGCGTCTCGTCGTAGTGGAGCTCGCTGGTCAGGTAGCTGGGCATGTACGACAGCAGCATGTAGTCGGTGACGTTGAAGACCAGCACCAGGCCGACGCAGAGCAGCAGCGCGCGCCACTGGCCGGTGACCATCTCGCGCAGCGGCACCTTCGGCCGGTCCTTCTCGGCCTTGGCGACCTCGGCGGCGAACGCCGGGGTCTCCTCCAGGCGCATGCGCAGGTAGAGGCCGATGAGGCCCATCGGGCCCGCGATCAGGAACGGGACGCGCCAGCCCCAGGAGGTCAGGTCGTCGGCGGAGAGCAGGGCGGTCATCAGGGTGACCAGGCCCGCGCCGCCGATGTAGCCGGCGAGCGTGCCGAACTCCAGCCAGCTGCCGAGGAAGCCGCGCCGCTTGTCGGGGGCGTACTCGGCGATGAAGGTCGAGGCGCCGGCGTACTCGCCGCCGGTGGAGAAGCCCTGCACGAGGCGGGCCGCGAGGAGCAGGACCGGCGCGCCGACACCGATCGTCGCGTACGACGGGATCAGGCCGATCGCGAAGGTGCCCGCGGCCATCATGATCATGGTGAGGGCGAGGACCTTCTGGCGGCCCACGCGGTCGCCGAGCGGGCCGAAGACCATGCCGCCGAGGGGGCGCACCAGGAAGGCCGCGGCGAAGGCGCCGAACGTGGAGAGCAGCTGGGCGGTGGGGTTGCCCGAGGGGAAGAAGACCTTGCCCAGCGTGACCGCGATGTAGCTGTAGACACCGAAGTCGAACCATTCCATCGCGTTGCCCAGCGCGGCCGCCTTCACCGCGCGCTTGACCAGCGCGGGGTCGGTGACGGTGGCGTCGGGGGCCTTCGCGGTACGGGTCTTCAGGACGGACGCGGGGGTGACGACTGAGGCAGTCGACAAGACTCGCTCGCCTACCTTTCGACGGGGACAGGGACGCGGTCCCGCGCGGCGGCGCTGTCGTACGGGCCGAAAAGCGACGATAGGCGGTTTTCGGCCGGTTACGGGCGGTACGCCGATCGTTGCAGGCTGCACGTAAAACGTGGTTGCGCTGGGACGTCTGCCCGGTCGCGCGCGGTTCCCACGGGATCTTGATGTGACCCTTCTCGCGTCCGGGAGAGGCGGCCGCACGCCGCTCGGATTATCGTCGTCCGGAAAAAGGACGACTTACGTCAGGTGAACCCGGGGTGGCTCGCGTCTTCCTCCCGGGGGCGCCGTACGCCCCTTAATGTTCGCGGAGGAATTCCCGCATCTCGGGTATGCGGGATGAACTGGGGCGGGAGGCCGACGAGACGTGATGAGTGCGGATCACGGCGGACGACCGGCGGGAACCCTCGGAGCGACGGCCGTCGGAGGAGCCCACCCACGCCTGAGAGCCGCCCGGCTGGCCCTGTGGCTGATCGCCGCCGTCCTCGCGGCCCGGCAGGTCGCCGTCGTCCTCGCCACCCCTCGCGGCGAACGGCTCACGGACCTGGAGACCTGGCTCGGACCGGACGGCGTCCTGCACGTGACCGGCTCGCTCTACGACTCGACCCGCTTCACCGGCACGCCCTTCGGCGGCCTCGTCCTCAAGCCCCTCACCCGTTCGGCGGAACAGGCCCTCGGCTGGGGCTGGACCTTCGGCACGCTGCTGCTGGTCGTGGCCCTCGGCCTGATCGCCGCCCGCGCCCTGCCCCCGCCCGTCGGCCGCCGCACGGCTCTGCTCGCCGCCCCCGTCGCCATCAGCCTGCTCGTGCTGTCCCTGCCGGTCCGCAACACCCTGTGGCTCGGGCAGACCAGCATCATCCCGGTCCTGCTCGTCCTGCTCGGCTGCTTCGTCGCCCGCGGCCAGCGGCTCAGCGGCCTGCTCATCGGCGTCGCGGCGGCGCTCCAGCCCACGCTGCTGCTCTTCACGCCCCTGCTGTGGTTTACCGGCCGCAGACGCGCGGCGGTCGCCGCCGGTGCCGCCTTCACCGCCTGCACCGGTCTCGCCTGGGCGGCGATGCCGCAGGACTCCTACCGCTACTGGGTCCACCACATGGCGGGCGTCGGCCTCGGCGGCCCGGCCGACGACCTCGCCAACCAGTCCCTGCACGGCGCCCTGCTGCGGCTCGGCCTGAACGGCCCGTCGGAGGTCGCGCTCTTCCTGACGCTCGGCGCGGCCGTCGCCGTCTGGGCCCTGCGCCGCGCCGTGCGCTACTTCCGCGACGGCCAGCTGCTGCTCGCCGTCGCGGTCACCGGCTGCGCCGCGATCGTCGTCTCGCCGACGGCCTGGCAGCACCAACTGCTGTGGGTGCTGCTGGCGGTCGTGGGCAGGGCCGGCCGGCGCGCCTCCGACCGGTACGTGTGGCCGGTGACCGTCGTGCTGGTGATGACCCTGCCGGCGAAGATGCTCCTGCCGAACATGGCGATCCTGGCGCCGCTGCGTGACAACGTCGTCCTGCTGGCCGCCCTCGCCGCCGCCACCGCCGTGCCGTTCCTGTCCCGCACCTCGCCGTACTACCGGACGCCCCTGCCGACGCGGTACGCGCCCGCCGTCCCGTCCCGCTTCCGGCACGTGCCGCTGCTGCCGTTCCTGCGCCGGGTCCTCACCCGGCCGAACCTCCTGCTCGAACTGCTCCTCATCCGGGTCACCTACGCCGCCTACTCGCGGGTCCGCCTCGCGGCCACCGGGGGCAGCAACTCCGCCGGGCGGGCGGAGGCCGAGGAGCACGGCGCGCAGATCCACGCCCTGGAACGGGCCCTGCGCATCGACGTCGAGCACTGGGTCAACCACACGGTCGCCGGGATCGACTGGCTGCGCGAGTTCTTCGACTACTACTACACGTCCTTCCACTTCGTCGTCCCGCTCAGCGTCCTCGCCGTCCTCTACTGGCGCCGCCCCGCCGACTACCGCTGGGCCCGCTCCGCCCTCGGCATCACCACCCTGCTCGCCCTGGTCGGCTTCTGGCTCTACCCCCTGGCACCGCCCCGCCTGATGCCGACGCTCGGCTTCATCGACACCGTGCACGGCGTCCAGGACTTCTCCCAGCCGGACTACGGCACGCTCACCGCCCTCACCAACCAGTACGCGGCCATGCCGTCCCTGCACTTCGGCTGGTCGCTGTGGTGCGGGGTGGTGATCGCGGTGCTGGCGCCGCGTTGGTGGATGAAGGCGCTGGGCCTGCTGCATCCACTGTTCACGGCGTCGGCGATCGTCGCCACGGCCAATCACTGGGTGCTGGACGCGGTGGGGGGAGCGGTGGTGGTCGGGCTCGGGTTCGGCCTGACGTACGCGCTGCAGGGGCCGCGGGTCCGCGCGGTGGCGGCCGCCGGCGAGGTCAGCAACGCGCGTGCGGATCAATCGAAGGACCGTACTCCGAGCTGATCCGGTACTCGCCGGCGGCGAGCACGCTCAGGCGCGTGAAGTCGCCGTCGCGGGTCAGACACCCCCCGTCGGCGCGCAGCCACGGCGAGTGGGCGATCCGCACGGTCACCGCCCCCGGCCGCGGGACCTTGACGACCAGTTCGGCGGGGGAGGCGCGGACGACGGAGCCGGGCGCGGAGACGAGCGGTACGGCGTCGCGGACGCGGTACAGCCGCCAGTTCGCGTCCTGCCAGACGGGCTCCAGCCAGTCGGGCCGCCGCTCGCGCAGCAGCCGGACCTCCTCCTTGGCGTACCCGTCCGGCCTGGCCTCCGGCAGCGCGACGAAACCCACCGCCCAGCGGTCCAGCCAGGCCCGGTACGCGGCGGCGGAGAAGGTGCCGTCGTAGAACAGGCGGGCCCGTTCCACGTCCAGCTGGCGGTTCCAACCGCGGGCCAGGTTGACATGGGGGGCCAGCCGCGTGGCCTCGCGGTGGTCGCGGGCGGGGACGACCTCGACGCGGCCGCGGTCGGCGCCCAGCCGGTCCAGGGCCCACAGGACCCCCTGGGTCTCGGCGGCCCACGCCGGCACGACCACCGACGCCTTCAGGTCGTCGGCCGTCTTCTTCCCCACCCAGGAGAGGGACAGGACGAGCGCGGCGACGAGCAGGACCCGCCGCAGCCGGGCCGTCCCGGGCCGGGACAGCAGGGCCGCGAGGAGCACGGCCGGGGCGAACAGGCCCGCGAGGCGTTCGACGTTCGTCCCGACCGGGGAGGCGACGGCATGGGCCAGGACCGTCCCGGCCGCGTACACGGCCCCGCACCAGCGCGCGGTCCGCCAGTGCCGGGGTGCCAGCGCCGTGACGGCCAGCGCGAACAGGACGGGCGGCCAGATGCGCGACAGCGGCATCGGCTGCTCGCCGTGGAACGGGAAGAGGAAGGTGGTCAGCCCGACCACGGCGGCGGGCGGGACCAGCAGCGCACAGGCCCGGGCCACCTCCCGCGTGAGCAGGAACCCCGCCCCCACGACGGCGAGGAACAGCCCGGCGACCGGGGAGGCCATGGTGGTCAGGGCGGCGTAGGCGGCGGCGAGCAGGATGCGCTTCTCGCGGGTCAGCAGCAGGCAGGCGGCGAGCCCGAGGGCGACGCCGAGCGCGAACGTCGTCCGCCCCGAGGCGACGTTGCACCACAGCGCGAAGGAGGCGAGCAGGGCGGGGCCGAGGGGCCCGGGTACGCCCGTGCGCCGGATCAGCACGGCGGCGAGCCAGGAGGCGGCGAGCCCGGACACCACGGTGACGGTGCGCACGCCCAGGGCCGCCATCAGGTACGGCGACAGCAGGCTGTAGTTGGCGGTGTGCATGCCGCCGTACCACGACAGGTTGTAGGCGGACCCGCCGTGCTCCGCGGCGAACCCGGCCCAGGCGTACTGAGCGGCCAGGTCGCCGCCGCCGGTCGCGAGGAACAGCCACCAGGTCGCGTAGAGCGGGACCGTAGGGAGGGTCGCGAGAAGCGGGACGCGGTGGCGCTCGTACAGCGTACGGAGGGCCCGGCCCCGCGAGGGGGACGGGCGCGTGCGTCTTATGTCGGCGAGATCGGCTGCAACCACGTGTTGCTAGACGCCGGCTGGACCGGGCACGTTCATCAGCGGGTGAAGACCGCCGTGGAGTCGGCCCCGCACTCGAACCAGACGGTCTTCCCGCCGCCCCGGCACAGCGACACGCCCCACTTGTCGACCACGGCGTCGAGCAGGAGCAGGCCCCGGCCGCCCTCCGACTCCTCGTCCAACGCGGCCGGGGTGCGGGGCAGTCCGTCACTGCCGTCCGTGACCTCCACCCGTACGCCGGTCCGCTGCCGCAGCAACAGCAGCACGCAGCGGCGGTCCGGAACGTGCCGTACGACGTTGGCGAGCAGCTCGGTCACGCCCAGCTCCACGGCGTCCGACAGCTCGGGCGTGCCCCACTCGCCGAGGAAGGAGCGGACGATACGGCGGATGTGCCGGGGGGCGTGCGGGCCGACGGTGAGGCGCATCGTGTACTGGGCGGGAATGTATTCGTTCACGGGACGAGGCTGACGTGCGGTGACTACCCTCGGCTACGGAACGGATACAACCGGTCCCGTTGTGGACCGAGTTGCGTGAGAGGGGCTTCTGCCGTGACCCACATCAACGCCCTTGACCCGGGGGCCTCCCCGCTCGACTACTACGGTTACGAACTGCGCCGCCACAGGGAGGCGGCCGGGCTGACGCTGAAGCAACTCGGGGGGATCCTCAACTACACCGGCTCGCTCGTCGGGCAGATCGAGACAGCCCGGAAGGTCCCGACGCCCGAGTTCAGTGAACGGGCTGACGCGGCGCTCGGTACGGACGGCCTGTTCTCCCGGCTCGTGGAACTGGTGCTGCGCAGTCGGCTTCCGGCCTGGTTCCAGCAGGTGGCGGAGCTGGAGGTGCGGGCCACGGAGATCTGCTCCTTCCAGACGCACATGGTCCTGGGATTGCTGCAGACCCAGGGGTACGCGCGGGCTGTGCTGGGCGCGTTGGACCGGAGCGACCTCGACGACCGCACGGCGGTGCGGCTCGCTCGCCAGCGGGTCTTCGAGAGGGCTGAGCCGCCGGTCTTCTGGGCTGTCCTCAGTGAAGCCGCTCTGCACCTGGAGATCGGCGGCCCGGAAGTCATGCGGGAGCAACTCGCGCACCTGTTGTCGTTCCAGGGCAACCCCCGGATCAACATTCAGGTGCTGCCCCTGTCGGCGGGGGCGCATGCGGGGCTGACAGGCTCATTCGACGTCTACCACTTTGCGAGCGACCCCACCATCGTCTACACGGAGACCTATGGCAGCGGGCTCACGACGGCCAATCCGGACACCGTGAAGAACTGTTCGCTCCGTTACGATCATCTCCGAGCTGCCGCCCTCTCCCTCAAGGACTCGGCGGAGCTCATCCGGCGCGCGATGGAGGAACGCTATGGAGATGCAGTGGCGTAAGTCGACGTACAGCAGTGACCAGGGCGGCCAGTGCCTCGAAGTCGCCGAAACCCCCCACACCACCGTCGCCATACGCGACTCGAAAAACCCGGCGGGACCGGTCCTGACCCTCGACCCCGCCGTGTTCACCGCCTTCGTCGACTGGGCGTCTACAACCGCTGAATGATCGTGCCGGTGGCCAAGCCGCCGCCCGCGCACATCGTGATCAGTGCGAACTCCTTGTCCGCGCGCTCCAGTTCGTGCAGTGCCGTCGTGATGAGCCGGGCCCCGGTGGCCCCCACCGGGTGCCCGAGCGCGATCGCGCCGCCGTTGACGTTGACCTTTTCCAGGTCCTGCTCGAAGACCCGCGCCCAGCTCAGGACGACCGACGCGAACGCCTCGTTGATCTCGACGAGGTCGATGTCGCTCAGGGCCATCCCCGCCTTGCCCAGCACCGCGTTGGTCGCGTCGATCGGGCCGTCGAGGTGGAAGTGGGGGTCGGAGCCGACGAGGGCCTGGGCCACGATCCGGGCCCGCGGGCGCAGCTTCAGGGCCTTGGTCATCCGCTTCGACGCCCACATGATCGCCGCCGCCCCGTCGGAGATCTGCGACGAGTTGCCGGCCGTGTGCACCGCCGTCGGCATGATCGGCTTCAGGGAGGCCAGCGCCTCCGCCGACGTGTCGCGCAGGCCCTCGTCCCGGTCGACCAGGCGCCACATGCCCTGCCCGGAGTGCTGCTCCTCCTCGGTCGTGGGGACCTGGACCGCGAACGTCTCCCGCTTGAAGCGTTCCTCCGCCCAGGCGTGCGCGGCCCGTCGCTGGGAGGCCAGACCGAGCGCGTCGACGTCCTCGCGGGTCAGGCCCCGGTGGCGGGCGATGCGCTCGGCGGCCTCGAACTGGTTGGGCAGGTCCACGTTCCACTCGTCCGGGAACGGCTTGCCCGGGCCGTGCTTGGAGCCCGAGCCGAGCGGCACCCGGGACATGGACTCCACCCCGCAGGAGATGCCGACGTCGATCACGCCCGCCGCGACCATGTTGGCCACCATGTGCGAGGCCTGCTGGGAGGACCCGCACTGCGCGTCCACGGTCGTCGCGGCCGTCTCGTAGGGCAGGCCCATCGCGAGCCAGGCCGTGCGCGCCGGGTTCATCGACTGCTCACCCGCGTGCGTGACCGTGCCGCCGACGACCTGCTCCACGCAGTCGGCGGGGATGCCGGTGCGGCCCAGCAGTTCGCGGTACGTCTCGCCCAGGAGGTAGGCCGGGTGCAGGTGGGCGAGCGCGCCGCCGCGCCTGCCGATGGGGGTGCGGACGGCTTCGACGATCACGGGTTCGGCAGCCATGGGTGCGGGTCCTCTCCGGGAGGCTCAGCGGAACTAGAACGCGTTCTGGTTCTGTCTGCAGTGTGCTGAGGTCCGTTCGGTGACCGCAAGGGTCGTGCGGGCAATTGGGGTACCCCTGGCTCTTGCTACTTGTAGAACCCGTTACTACGGTCACCGCAACTCCGCACAGCTGATGGACCGTCAGACTGTCCCGTCGGTACGAGTGGTGGGAGCCGCCGATGTCCTGTCCCGCGCTGCCCGAGGGGTTCGACTTCACCGATCCGGACGTACTGCACCGCCGCGTGCCCCTGCCGGAGTTCGCCGAGCTGCGCCGGGCCGAACCGGTCTGCTGGGTGCCGCAGCCCGCGGGGCTCGCCGGCTTCCAGGACGAGGGCTACTGGGCGGTGACCCGGCACGCCGACGTCAAGTACGTCTCCACGCACCCGGAGCTGTTCTCCTCGACCCGCAACACCGCGATCATCCGCTTCAACGAGCACATCCGGCGCGAGGCCATCGACGCGCAACGGCTGATCCTGCTCAACATGGACCCGCCGGAGCACACCCGGGTCCGGCAGATCGTGCAGCGCGGTTTCACGCCCCGGGCGATCCGCGCCCTGGAGCAACGCCTGCGCGACCGGGCCCACTCCATCGTCGCGGGCGCCCGCGCCCGCACCGGCCCGTTCGACTTCGTCACCCAGGTCGCCTGCGAACTGCCCCTGCAGGCCATCGCCGAGCTGATCGGCGTCCCCCAGGAGGACCGGGACAAGATCTTCGACTGGTCCAACAAGATGATCGCGTACGACGACCCCGAGTACGCCATCACCGAGGAGGTCGGCGCCGAGTCGGCCACGGAGATCATGGCCTACGCGATGAACATGGCCGCCGACCGCAAGCGGTGCCCGGCCCACGACATCGTCACGCAGCTGGTCGCGGCCGAGGACGAGGGCAACCTCGGCTCCGACGAGTTCGGCTTCTTCGTGCTGATGCTGGCCGTCGCGGGCAACGAGACCACCCGCAACGCCATCACCCACGGCATGCACGCCTTCCTCACCCACCCCGACCAGTGGGAGCTGTACAAGAGGGAGCGTCCGGCGACCACGGCGGAGGAGGTGGTCCGCTGGGCGACCCCGGTGGCCGCCTTCCAGCGCACCGCCACCGAGGACACGGAACTCGGCGGCAGGCGGATCCGCGAGGGCGACCGGGTGGGGCTGTTCTACGCCTCCGCCAACCACGACCCCGAGGTCTTCGACGACCCGGACACCTTCGACATCACCCGCGACCCCAATCCGCACCTCGGGTTCGGCGGGGGCGGGCCGCACTACTGCCTCGGCAAGTCCCTCGCCGTGCTGGAGATCGACCTCATCTTCCACGCGATCGCCGACGCGATGCCCGGGCTGAGACTGGCCGGGGACCCGCGGCGGCTGCGGTCGGCGTGGATCAACGGGGTGAAGGAGCTGCCGGTGAGCGCGGGCTGACCGCCGGTCCGGTAAGGGCGAAGGCGACGGCCCCGGGGATCAGGGGGCCGCCGCCTCCGGTCTGGGGGGAGCCGGACCGGCTCGGTACCAGTGGTTGGCCTGCCGGAAGTCCCAGGCGCCGCAGGCGCTGCCGTAACGGTCCTTCATGGAGTCCAGGCCCCACTCGATCTGTGTGGTCGCGTGGTCTGCGTGACCACCCGCGCCCAGGAAGCCGTCGTCGGCGCGGCGGAGGACGGAAGCGGCGGGCACGGCGGCCTTTCGTCGGGGGCGGGGCGGTCGTCCAGAGAAACAGGCCCCGGCGGATGCCCGCAATGAGCCCCTTTACTAGGGATGGCCGCACGGGCGGGGTGGCCGGGCGCCGCGACCGGGGCGGCTGCCTACGGCCCCGCTTCGTACGTGACGCGGGTCATGTGGGGGGCCTCACTCCCCGGCTCCTCCCCGGACGTCTCGAACGTGACCGGCGTCTCGAAGGCCGCCCGCCGCGTGGCCCGGCGCAGCGCCCGCAGGACCGCCGGGCCGAGGGAGAGGGTCAGCACGACCGTGACGACCGCCCGGCCCAGGTCCCAGCCGAGCGACGTGGCCAGGCAGTAGGCGAGGAAGCGGGCCGTGTTCGTGGCGACGCCGGCGTGCGGGTCGAAGGCGACGTTCGAGGCGAGGGCGTTCATGAAGGGCCAGCCCGCCAGGTTCATCACCGTGCCGTAGGCGAAGGCCGCCAGGAAGCCGTACGCCGCGAGCATCGCCAGTTCCCCCCGGCCGCGCAGCCGGTCCGGGCCCGGCAGCAGGCCCGCGCCCGTCGCGAACCAGCCCATCGCCAGCATCTGGAACGGCAGCCAGGGCCCGACTCCGCCCGTGAGCAGCGCGGACGCGAACATCGTCACCGAGCCGAGCACGAAGCCGAAGCCCGGCCCGAGCACCCGGCCACTGAGCACCATCAGGAAGAACATCGGCTCGATCCCGGCGGTCCCGGCGCCGATCGGCCGCAGGGCCGCCCCGGCCGCGGCCAGTACGCCGAGCATCGCGACCGCCTTCGGGCCCAGTCCCGACTCCGAGATCGCCGCGGCCACGACCGCCACCAGCAGGACCAGCAGGCCCGCGAAGAGCCAGGGCGCGTCCTGCGCGTGCGCGCTGACCCGCGAGGTGGGCGGCGCGAGGAAGGGCCAGCCGAAGCCGGCCACCCCCACGGCGCTGACCAGGACCAGGGCGGCGAGGGAGCGGGGGCCGAGGCGGACGGCCCGCGCCTGCCGCTGCGAGCTCACGAGGCGGCCCCGGCGCGCAGGGCCGCGCGGACCTCACAGACCGTGAGCCACTGCTGCGGGGCCAGGATCTTGGTCACCTGCGGGGCGAAGGACGGCGAGGAGACCACGACGTCCGCCGTCGGGCCGTCCGCGATCACCTCGCCGTCGGCGAGCAGCACGACCCGGTGGGCGAGTTCCGCCGCCAGTTCCACGTCGTGGGTCGCCAGCACGATCGCGTGCCCCTCGGCGGCCAGGCCGCGCACCACCGTGACCAGGCGGGCCTTCGCCGCGTAGTCCAGGCCCCGGGTCGGCTCGTCCAGCAGGAGCAGCGGGGGCCGGGCCGTCAGCACGACGGCCAGGGCCAGCGCGAGCCGCTGCCCCTCCGACAGGTCCCGGGGGTGGGCGTCGTCCGTGACGCCCGGGAGCAGCTCGGTGACCAGGGCCCGGCAGGTGCCGGGGGACGCGCCCGCGTCCTTGTCGGCGGCCGCGCACTCGGCGGCGACGGTGTCGGCGCACAGCAGGTCACGGGGTTCCTGCGGGACCAGGCCGACCTTGCGGACGAGGTCCCTCGGGGCGGTGCGGTGGGGGACGGCCTCGCCGAGGCGGACGGTTCCCGAGCTGGGAGTGACCAGACCCACCAGGGAGTTGAGCAGGGTGGACTTGCCGGCACCGTTGCGGCCCATGAGGGCGATGGTCTCGCCGGGGGCGATGGTGAGGTCGACGTCGCGGAGGGCCTGGACGCGCGTGCGGGTGACCGAGACGGAGCGGAGTGCGCCTATGGGTGCGGGGACCGCGGAGCGGTCGCGGGTGCGGGTGGTCCGGGGCTGGTCGCGCAGTTCCCCGCGCCCCTTCGGGGCGCTTTCCAGCCGTTGCTTCAGGAGGGCCGCCCTGCGCCTGGCGTCGCGGACCGTCATCGGCAGGGGGGTCCAGCCCGCCAGGCGGCCCAGGGCCACCACCGGCGGGTACACCGGGGAGACGGCCATCACCTCGGCCGGCGGGCCCACCACGGGGGCCGCGCCCGGGCCCGGCAGCAGGACGACCTGGTCGGCGTACTGGATGACGCGCTCCAGCCGGTGCTCGGCCATGAGGACCGTCGTGCCGAGGTCGTGCACGAGCCGCTGGAGGACCGCCAGGACCTCCTCGGCCGCCGCCGGGTCGAGCGCGGAGGTCGGCTCGTCCAGGACCAGGACGCTCGGGTGGGGGGTGAGGACCGAGCCGATCGCGACCCGCTGCCGCTGGCCGCCGGAGAGCGTGGCGATCGGGCGGGCCCGCAGGTCGGCGAGGCCGAGCAGGTCGAGCGTCTCCTCGACCCGGCGGCGCATCACGTCCGGGGCGAGGCCCAGCGACTCCATGCCGTAGGCGAGTTCGTCCTCGACGGTGTCGGTGACGAAGTGGGCGAGCGGGTCCTGGCCGACCGTGCCCACCACGTCGGCCAGTTCGCGCGGCTTGTGGGTGCGGGTGTCGCGGCCGGCGACCGTGACCCGGCCGCGCAGGGTTCCGCCGGTGAAGTGCGGGACCAGACCGCTGACCGCGCCCAGGACGGTCGACTTGCCCACCCCGGAGGGGCCCGCCAGCAGGACGAGTTCGCCCTCGGGGACCTCGAAGTCGATGCCCCGGACGGTCGGTTCGGCGGCTCCGTCGTACGTGACGGAAACGTCCTCGAAGCGGATCACGACGGCTCCTGGGGATCGGGGGCGACGAACGCGGGCAGCAGGCCGAGCAGGACGGCCACCGCCGGCCAGACGGGAAGGGCCGGGGCGACGAGCGGGACCACCCCGGGATGCAGGGCGGCGGGGTCGCGCACGGAGGCGAGGGTGAGCAGGGCCGCGACCGCCACGCCCGAGGCGACGACCAGCCAGGCGCGCACGTCCCAGCGGTCCGGACGGTAGCGGGTGCGCAGGGAGCGGCGGCCGCCCAGCTTGAGACCCGCGAGGGCCGCGGTGACACCGGCCAGGAGCACGGGCACGCCGTAACTGCCGCCCTCGGCCGTGAGGAGCCCGTACGTTCCCGCGCAGACGCCGAGCAGGCCGCCGAGGGTGAGGGCGGCGGTGGTCCGGCGCACCGCGCGCGGCACCCGGGCCGTGCGTCCGTAGCCGCGGGCGTCCATCGCGGCGGCGAGGGAGACGGAGCGCTCCAGGGCGCCCTCCAGGACCGGCAGGGCCACCTGGAGCAGGCCCCGGACACCCTTGTCGGGGCGGCCGCGCAGCCGGCGGGCCGCGCGCAGACGCTGGACGTCGGCGATGAGGTGCGGGGCGAAGGTGAGGGCCACGACCACCGCGACCCCCATCTCGTAGAGCGCGCCCGGGAGGGACTTCAGCAGGCGGGAGGGGTTGGCGAGGGCGTTCGCGGCACCCACGCAGATCAGCAGGGTGGCCAGTTTCAGGCCGTCGTACAGGGCGAAGGTGACGGCCTCCGCCGTGACCTCGCCGCCGAGGCGGATGCCCTGCGCCCAGGCGGGCAGCGCGGCCTCGGGGAGGGTGAACAGGGTGTGCGTGCCGGGGATCGGCGAGCCGAGCAGCACCGCGAAGACGAGCCGGATCAGCAGCACGGCCAGGGCGAGCTTGACGAAGGCGCCGTAGGAGCGGGACCAGGGGGTCTCCGGGCGCCGGGTGGCCACGACGTACGCGGAGACGGCGACGAGCAGGGCCAGCAGGAGGGGGTTGGTGGTGCGGGTGGCGGCGGTGCCGAGGGAGAGGGCCCACAGCCACCACGCACCGGGGTGGAGCGTCCTACCCACGCCGGCGTACCTGCCAGATCGCCGCACCGGCCAGGAGCGCCACCACGCCGACGCCCGCCACGAGGCTCAGGGACGGGCCGTCGTCCCGCTGCTCCTTCTGCTCCTGCCGCTCCGCTCCCGGCTTCCGCTCCTTCCGCGACACCGGCTCGCCGCAGCCCTTCTCCGGGTAGCCGGAGATCGCGCACAGCAGGGCGTTGGTGTCGTAGCGCAGCGGCTTGGCCACCGCGGCCAGGGCCTCGGCGGTCGTGGCGCCGGGCGGGACCTGCGCGCAGGCCGTCCGCGCGGCGGGCGGGGTCTCGCCCTCGGGGGCGTCCGCGGACGTGCCGAAGTCGAGGAGCAGGGCGACGCGCTTGGTGCCGTCCCGGGCGGGCGTCCTGGCGCAGATCGTCGCGAAGTCGGCCCGGCCGCGCGGTCGGGCGGCGTCCGCGGAGTCCTCGCTCACCGCGAAGCGCAGGCCCTGGACGTCGCCGTCGGAGGGCCGGGTCGTGGACGGGCCCTGGGTGGCGTAGACCCAGCGGTCGCCGTCGCGTTCCCAGAACGACCAGTAGCGGTAACCGGCGGCCTGGGCCGCCTGGCCGGCGCCCGCGACCAGCAGGAGCGAGGCCAGGAGGAGGAGAACGGCCCGGCGGATCACGGCTGCTGCTTCCGGCGGCCGGTGAACAGGAACCCGATGCCGATGCCCGCGACGAGGCAGACACCGACGTACCACCACACGCCGAACACGGAGCCGGAGTCCTTCTCGTCGTCCTTCGCGGCCTTCGCGTTCTTCTCCGCCGCGTCGGACTTCGCGGCGGCCTGCGGGGCCGGGCCCGTCCCGTTCAGCCGCTTCACCAGGTCCGCGCCCCCGAAGTCGCGCGGGTCCGTGCCCGTCGCGTGCGCGGCGAAGATCAGCTGGGCGTAGGCGGCCGGGCCGCTCCGTTCCGCCCAGGCCGCCGAGTTCTTCTCCAGCCAGCGCACGGACTTCTCCGCCTGCCCGCTCTCGCCCCGCGCGGCGAGCGCGACGACCGCGTCGGCGGTGTTGCCGTGGTCGGGCTGGGGCTCGGCCCCGGCCAGGGCCGACATCAGGTGGTCGTCGTCCTTGCCGAGGGCGGAGGTGAGGTACGCCGCCCCGTTCGCCGCCGCCTGCTCCGGCGTGCGGGGCCCGGCGCAGGCCGAGCCGGACTTCCCGCCGGACCCGCCGGGCTCGACGACCATGCCCCGGCCCAGGGCGCCGAGCACACCGGCCGCGGTGGCGTCCGCGTTGGCGACCAGTTCGCCCTTCTTGTCCGGCTGGAACGCGAACGCCCCGGCCCCGTCCCCGTCGCAGGGCAGGGCCAGCTCCAGCAGCGCGTCGTAGGGCGACTTGCCGCCCTTCTCCACGTCGTCCGGCTTCTCACCCGCGGCGGCGAGCGCGCCGATGACGACCGACGTGGAGTTGGTGTCGCTGGCGCCGCCGGGCGCGTAGCCCCAGCCGCCGTCCTTGTTCTGGACGGACTTCAGCCAGCCGACGGCCTTGCCGGTGGCGTCCTCGTGCCCGCCGAGCGCGGCCAGGGCCTGCACGGCGGCCGACGTGGCGTTGGTGTCGAGCGGGGTCCTGGCGTCGCAGGCGGCGGTGGGGTCGGGGCGGTAGGAGGCGAAAGCGCCGTTGGCGCACTGCTGGCGCACCAGCCACTCCACGGCCTTCGCGGCCGGCCGCACACCGACCGTGTCCTGCGCGAGCAGGGCGAGCGACTGGCGCCAGACGCCGTCGTACTGGGGGTCCGAGTCGCCGTACAGGGCGGAGGGGAGCGCCCGGGACGGCGACGGGGACGGGTCGGCGGCGGCCGGGGTGGCGGCCCCGATCACGGCGACGGCGGCCAGGACCGCGGCGCTGCGGCGGACGTTCATGATCGGCGGATGCCTCTCCCTGCGGGGAGCCGGGCAGCGCGGGACATCCCGGCGGCTCGGCTCCGTATACCTCGACGGTGCCGTGCGCCGGCGGACCGCCGGGCACGTGAGCCGGTCACGAACCGTACGGGGCGATCCGGCTCACCGCCGCGGTGGTGGCGGTTCACGACAGGGGTCTCCCCTGCTCGAGCGAAGCCGAGAACTCGGGGAAGGGTCAGCGCCGGAATTGCACCGGCTTCCCCCCGTACGGTGTGATGACGACCCGCTCACTGTACCCGGCCACGGAAATCCACCCGAGGGCGCCGGGTCGGGCTCGGGTGGCGTCGGTCCGTGCCGACGACACCACCGGGGGAGCGGCTCGGCTCGGGCCGGCGCGCGGACGTGTACGCGCGACGAGGCGTGGGTGCTGCGCCGCGGCCGGGGCGGGGCCGGTGACGCGGCGGCCGAGGCGGCGGTGAGGGCGCACCCGCAACGCCCACGGCCACCCGGTCCCCCGGGTCCGCCCGGCCCGCTCGCGCACCGACCTGATGAGGGAACGCCTCACCGGCCCGACCCCGCTGCGGGCCTGCCTCACGGGGCCAGGAGGAAGTCGGTCCGTACCGCAGGTGAGGCCGAACTCCCGGACACTGCCACGAAGTTGATCGTCTCTCAGGTGCGGACAGGCTAACGTGGGCCCTCCCGACGACACGCAGGAGCGTCCATGACCGACCAGGCGGCGAACTCCGGGCAGGAGCCGTTCGACAAGATCGACACCTCGGTGCCGCACTCGGCCCGGATCTGGAACTACTGGCTGGGCGGCAAGGACAACTACGAGGTCGACCGTATCGCCGGTGACGCGTTCCGGGAGATCTTCCCCGGGATCGAGACCGGCGCCCGCGCCGCCCGCTACTTCCTCGCCCGCGCCGTCCGCCACCTCGCGGCCGAGGAGGGCGTCCGGCAGTTTCTCGACATCGGCACCGGCCTGCCCAACGTGGACAACACCCACCAGATCGCCCAGCGGGTGGCCCCAGAGAGCCGGATCGTCTACGTCGACAACGACCCGCTGGTCCTCGCCCACGCCCGCGCGCTGCTCACCAGCACCCCGGAGGGCGTCACCAACTACGTCGACGCCGACCTGCGCCGGCCGGACACGATCATCCGGGAAGCCGGCCGGACCCTGGACTTCGACCGGCCCGTCGCGCTGATGCTCATGGGCATCCTGGGCCACATCGAGGACCACGACGAGGCCCGCGCGATCGTGCGGCAGCTGGTGGACGCCCTGCCCTCCGGCAGCTTCCTCGTCAGCTACGACTCCACCGACACCAGCGAGGAGTACGTCCGGGCCATCAACCAGTACAACGAGGGCGGCTCGATCCCCTACATCCTCCGCAGCCCGGAGCAGATCGCGCGCTACTTCGACGGGCTGGAGCTGCTCGAACCGGGCGTGACGTCCTGCTCCCGCTGGCGCCCCGACGCGGCGGCCCTGGGCCTGCCCGCGGAGGTGCACCAGTACGGCGGAGTCGCCCGCAAGGCCTGAGCCGCCGTCAGGTCTCCTGAAGGACGCGGTGCAGGATGGTCGGAGTCTCGTCCGGCGACTCGGCTTCGACCACCAGCCGGTTCATGGCGTCCCAGTGGCGCTCGATCTCCGCGGGCTTGTCCGGGTACAGGGCGGTGGTGAGCTTCTCCAGGTAGACCACGTCCGGCAGTTGGCCGCCGGGCAGGCGCAGGATGGTTACCGGGCCGCCCTCCGCCGCGTGCCCGCCGGCGGTGAACGGCAGGACCTGCAGCGTGACCTGCGGCAGCCGGCAGAGCTCGATGAGCGCCCTGAGCTGGGCCCGCATCACCCGGATCCCGCCCACCGGGCGACGCAGCGCCGCCTCGTCGAGCACGGCCCACAGCTGGGTCGGGGGCTGCCGGTGCAGGATCCGCCGACGGGTCATCCGCAGCGCGACCCGGCGCTCGATCTCCGCCGGACCGGCGTCGGGGTGGGCGACCCGGAGGGAGGCGCGGGCGTAGTCGGGGGTCTGCAGCAGGCCGGGCACGCGCTGGACCTGGTAGCAGCGCACGAGGCTCGCCGCCTGCTCGGCCGCGAGGTACGTCTGCATCCAGGGCGGCACGACATCGCTGTAGTAGCGCCACCAGGCGGGGGCGTTGGCCTGCTCGGCCAGGGCCAGCAGCGTGGCGCGCTCGGCCTCCTCCGTGACGCCGTAGAGCGTGAGCAGGTCGGCGACGTCGCGCAGCTTGAAGCCGTGGCGCCCGGCCTCCATCCGGCTGATCTTGGACGAGGAGGAGCGGATGACGTGCCCCGCGTCCGCGCGGCCGATGCCCCGCTCCTCGCGCAGCCGCCGCAGCCGGGCGCCCAGCACCAGCCGCGGCACCATGGGGCCGGCCGACCGGGCGTCCAGGGCCCCGCTGCCGGTCGTGACGGGTGCGGCCTCTTCGGTGCCCATGGGCATCTCTCCCGGTGCGAGCGTTGCGTCCGACCATCCTAGGGGGCGCAGCACACCACCAAGTGACCCGCGCGAGCGGACAGTTCACAGGATCCGACCTACACCGCCACGTACCTGACCGGCTCGCTGCCCGGCACCGCCTCCGCCCGGCCCAGTTTCACCAGGCGGCGCAGATGGGCCTCGGCCTCCGAGACGGCGATGGTGCGGGAGGAGTGGGGGATCCGTGCCCAGGGGCGGTTCCACTCCATGCGCTCGGCGAGCTGCCAGGGCGTGAGGGGTTCGGTGAGGAGGGCCAGCAGGCCGGTGAGGCGGCTCTCGTGGTGGGCGAGCAACTCCCGTACCCGGTCGGTGGCGTGGGAGAAGGCGTGCTGGTGGGCCGGGAGGACCTCGGCGGGGGCCAGGCGGCCGGCGCGTTCGAGGGAGGCGAGGTAGTCCCCGAGGGGGTCGGTGACGTCCGCCGAGCTCCCGGCCCCGCTCGGACAGGGGGTAGTACCCCCATCGTCGTCGGGGTCCTCGTAGAGGCCGATGTGCGGGCTGATCCCGGGGAGCAGGTGGTCGCCGGAGAACAGGCGCCCACGGCCGGGGAGCCCCGCCGGGTGGTCCTCCTCCAGGTGCAGGCAGACGTGGCCCGGCGTGTGGCCCGGGGTCCAGACCGCGCGCAGGCGGCGGCCCGGGAGGTCCAGGAGTTCGCCGGGGGCGATGTCGCGGTCGGGCAGGGCGGGGGAGAGGCCGGGCAGGTCGCGGTGCCGGGCCGCGCGCAGCGCGGCCAGGTGCTCCTGCGGTGCCCCGGCGGCCGCGAGCTTGGCCGCCATGTACGACAGCCAGCGCTCGGGCGGGGCCTGCCGGGTGCGCCGTACCACCGCGGTGTCCGCCGGGTGCATCGCGATCCACGCGCCGGACGCCTCCCGGACCCGGCCGGACAGGCCGTGGTGGTCGGGGTGGTGGTGGGTGACGACCACGCCGTGGATCTCGGCGACCGAGGTGCCGCAGGCGGCGAGGCCCCGTCCGAGCGTGGCCCAGGAGCCGGGGTCGTCCCAGCCGGTGTCGATCAGCACCGGCCCGCGGTCGGTGTCGACGACGTACACCAGCGTGTGGCCGAGGGGGTTGTCCGGGATCGGGACGCGGAGGGAACGGACTCCTCCGCCGTGCTCGAACGCCTCGGTCATCTGCCCTCCGCTCCCCGGCCATTGCTCACTATAACGGGAGCTGGTATCAGTTCTGAAACACCGTCAGAAACGAGGGCAGTGGCGATGGCCGAGCTCGTGGAACACGGACAGCTGTACATCGGCGGGGAGTTGACCGACCCACTGGGCCGGGACGTCATCGAGGTGATCTCGCCGCACACGGAGGAGGTCATCGGCCGCGTCCCGCACGCCTCGACGGCGGACGTGGACCGCGCCGTGGCGGCGGCGCGGCGGGCGTTCGACGAGGGGCCCTGGCCGCGGATGAGCCTCGACGAGCGGATCGAGGTCGTCGGCCGGATCAAGGACGCGATCGCCGCCCGGCACGACGAGATCGCCCGCGTGATCTCCGCCCAGAACGGCTCGCCGTACTCCTGGAGCGTCCTCGCCCAGGCCCTCGGCGCGGTCATGGTGTGGGACGCGGCGATCACCGTCGCCCGCGGCTTCACCTACGAGGAGCGGCGCGACGGCGTCCTCGGCCGGATCCTGGTGCGGCGCGAGCCGGTCGGAGTCGTCGCGGCCGTCGTCCCCTGGAACGTCCCGCAGTTCACCGCCGCCGCCAAGCTCGCCCCCGCCCTGCTCACCGGCTGCACGGCCGTCCTCAAGCCCTCGCCCGAGTCGCCGCTCGACGCGTACCTGCTCGGCGGGATCGCCCGCGAGGCCGGACTGCCCGAGGGCGTGCTGTCCATCCTCCCCGCCGACCGGGAGGTCAGCGAGTACCTGGTCGGGCACCCCGGCATCGACAAGGTGTCCTTCACCGGCTCGGTCGCGGCCGGCCAGCGCGTGATGGAGGTCGCGGCCCGCAACCTCACACGCGTCACCCTCGAACTGGGCGGCAAGTCGGCGGCCGTCGTCCTGCCCGACGCGGACGTCGAGACGGCGGTGGCGGGCATCGCCCCCGCGGCGTGGATGAACAACGGCCAGGCCTGCGTCGCCCAGACCCGCGTCCTGCTGCCGCGCTCCCGCTACGACGAGTTCGCCGACGCCCTGGCCGCCGCGGCCGGGGCCCTGACCGTCGGCGACCCGCTGGACCCGGCGACCGAGGTGGGCCCGCTGGTGGCGAAGCGGCAGCAGCAGCGCAACCTCGACTACATCCGCATCGGCCAGGAGGAGGGCGCCAAGATCCTCACCGGCGGCGGACGTCCGGCCGGCCTGGACCGCGGCTGGTACGTGGAACCGACCCTCTTCGGCGACGTCGACAACTCCATGCGCATCGCCCGTGAGGAGATCTTCGGCCCGGTGATCTGCCTGCTGCCCTACGACGACGAGTCCGACGCCGTGAAGATCGCCAACGACTCCGAGTACGGGCTGAGCGGCAGCGTCTGGACGGCGGACGCCGAGCGCGGCATCGACATCGCCCGGCGGGTCCGCACGGGCACCTACTCGGTCAACACCTTCAGCCTGGACATGCTCGGCCCCTTCGGCGGCTACAAGAACTCCGGCCTGGGGCGGGAGTTCGGTCCCGAGGGGTACGGCGAGTACCTGGAGCACAAGATGATCCACCTGCCGGCGGACGCGTGACGATGGGCGACCGCTGGCACGTCGAGGTCGACCGATCCCTGTGCATCGGCTCCGCCCAGTGCCTCCACCACGCCCCCGGCGGCTTCCGCCTCGACCCCGCCCGCCAGTCCCACCCGGTCGCCCCGGACACGGACGCGAACGAACGGATCCTGGAGGCGGCCGAGAGCTGTCCGGTGGAGGCGATCACGATCACGCTGGGGGACAGCGGGGAGCCGGTGTTCCCGCCGGAGGAATAGCGCCCGGAAAATCATGTTTCCGGGGGTTCCGTTCCCGGCGGAGGGTTCTACCCTGGAAACAGGCCTACGGGACGAGTGAGGGAGTCCGACCGCAGTGGCCGACTCGGGCAGGAAGCCCCGACTTCCGCCGGTGCCGACTGCGACGGTAGGGCTGAGAGGCCGGAAGACCGCGGGACCGCGAGGTCCGCGGCCGGAAGGCGACCCCCAGGACCTGATCCGGACCATGCCGGCGAAGGGAACCCGTCTCGTAGGTCACTGCTGTGGGTCCGGTGGTCGCGCGGGTCACCGCCGCGGGCCCGGCGCCGTCAGGTCGATCAGACGGCAGACCGTCTCGATGTCGATCTTGACCTGGGCGATCGAGGCGCGGCCCGAGAGCCAGGTGATCAGCGCGGAGTGCCAGGTGTGCTCGATGACCCGGACCGCCGACAACTGCTCCGGGCTCGGGTCCTCCTGGCCCATCGCGTCCAGGATGATCGCCGTGGTCTGCCGGGAGACCTGGTCGACCTCGGGGCTCACGCTGCGGTCGGCGAAGGTGAGCGCGCGGACCATCGCGTCGGCCAGGTGCGGCTCGCGCTGCAGGGCGCGGAAGGCCCGCATCAGCGTCTCGGCGACCCGCTCGGCCGCCGTGGCGCCCTGCGGCGGCTTCTTCCGGAGCGTGCCGTGCATGTGCTCCAGCTGGTCCTGCATCGTCGCGACCAGCAGATGGATCTTGGAGGGGAAGTAGCGGTACAACGTGCCCAGCGCCACCTGTGAGGACTCCGCGACCTCACGCATCTGCACGGCGTCGAAACCGCCCCGGCTGGCCAGCTGCGCGCTCGCGCGCAGGATGCGGCGACGACGGGCCTCCTGCCGCTCCGTCAGCGGCGGGGAGGCGGGGGCTGCGGTTCCGGCCACCACCTGGGCCGGTTTGGCCACCTTGTTCACCTTGGCGTTCACCTGGGCTTCCGCGGGCATGGGTCGGTCCCGTTCCGTGACCGTCCGTGAGGACGAGTGATCAGACAGCATGGCACGGCACCGGCCGTGGCGTGAATCACCTGATCCACTGGTCACAGCGCCCCTACCTGCCGGTAGATTCGGAGCCTCCGAACGATCAAGTCTGAAACTTGTTCTAGATTAGCGTCCCGGCGTAATCTCGCGGGACAGTGCAGGGAGAAGGGGGCCCAGAGTGACCGCTGAGGCCAGGGAGGCCGGGGCTCCGGAGGACCCCGCTGCCGACGGCTTGCGACCGCTCGACATCGCGCTCCTCACCTATAAAGGGAACCCGTTCTGCGGCGGCCAGGGCGTCTACGTCCGGCACCTCTCCCGCGAACTGGCCCGCCTCGGCCACCGGGTGGAGGTCATCGGCGCCCAGCCGTACCCCGTCCTCGACGAGGGCTACGACGGCCTGGGCCTGACCGAGCTGCCCAGCCTCGACCTGTACCGCCAGCCGGACCCCTTCCGCACGCCGGGGCGCGGCGAGTACCGCGACTGGATCGACGCGCTGGAAGTCGCCACGATGTGGACCGGCGGCTTCCCCGAGCCCCTGACCTTCTCGCTGCGCGCCCGCCGCCATCTGCGGGCCCGGCGCGGGGCGTTCGACGTCATCCACGACAACCAGACCCTCGGCTACGGCCTGCTGGGCGACATCGGCGCGCCCCTGGTGACGACCATCCACCACCCCATCACCGTGGACCGGCAGTTGGAGCTGGACGCGGCGGACGGCTGGCAGCGGCGTTACGCGGTGCGGCGCTGGTACGCGTTCACGCGCATGCAGAAGCGGGTGGCCCGGAGGCTGCCGTCCGTGCTCACCGTCTCCGGCACGTCCCGCCAGGAGATCGTCGACCACCTCGGCGTCCGGCAGGACCGCGTCCACGTCGTCCACGTCGGCGCCGACACCGACCTGTTCTCACCGGACCCCTCGGTGCCGGTGGTGCCGGGGCGCATCGTGACGACCTCCAGCGCGGACGTGCCGCTGAAGGGCCTGGTGTACCTGGTCGAGGCGCTGGCGAAGGTGCGCGTCGAGCACCCCTCGGCGCATCTCGTCGTGGTCGGCAAGCGCCCGGCGGAGGGGCCGGTCGCCCAGGCGATGGAGCGCTACGGGCTGGCGGGCGCCGTGGAGTTCGTCAAGGGCATCTCCGACGCGGAACTGGTCGACCTGGTGCGCTCGGCGCAGGTCGCGTGCGTGCCGTCCCTCTACGAGGGCTTCTCGCTGCCGGCCGCGGAGGCCATGGCGACGGGGACGCCGCTGCTCGCCACGACCGGGGGCGCGATCCCCGAGGTCGCCGGGCGGGACGGCGAGACCTGCCTGGCGGTGCCGCCGGGCGATGCCGAGGCCCTGGCCGCGGGGCTGGGCCGCCTGCTGGGCGACCCGGACCTGCGCGCCCGGCTCGGCGCGGCCGGGCGCGAGCGGGTCCTGCGGCACTTCACCTGGGCCCGGGCCGCGGAGGGGACGGTGGCCCGGTACCGCGAGGCGATCGACCGGGCCGGAGGCGGGCACGCCACGGGAGACCACCGGACCGCGCGTCCGTCCCCGGGCAGCGCGGCGACGAAGAACGCGGCTTCTCCGGGTTCCGGCGGTGGTTCGGTGGCGGGGGGCGTGGTGTCTTCGGGTTCCGGCGGTGGTTCGGCGGCGGTGAGGGGCGCGGTCTCCACCGGTTCCGGCGGCGGTTCGGCGGCAGGGGGCGTGGTGTCTTCGGGTTCCGGCGGTGGTTCGGCGGCGATGAGGGGTGGTGCCGGTCCGGTCGCCGTCCCGGCGGCTTCCGTGTCCGCGGCGGGTGCCGGATCCCCGGCCTCCGCGGCGCCGGCCGGGGCCGGTTCCCCGGGTTCCGTGGGGTCGGCCGGGGCCGGTTCCGCGGGTTCCGTGGGGTCGGCGGACGCCGGCTCCCCGCTGTCCGCGTCCTCGGCCGGTGCCGTCTCCCCGGCCCCCGCGGCCGCGACGGGGGCCGCTGCCCCCTCCTCCGGGTCCCCGGCGGGCGCCGTCCCCCCGGCCCCCGCAGATGTCCCAGGCGTCAACTCCGAAAGCAGGGCCACGTGCTGACCGTCGACTTCTCCCGGTTCCCGCTCGCCCCGGGCGACCGTGTCCTGGACCTCGGCTGCGGTGCCGGACGGCACGCGTTCGAGTGCTACCGGCGCGGCGCCCAGGTCGTCGCGCTGGACCGGAACGCCGACGAGATCCGCGAGGTCGCGAAGTGGTTCGCGGCGATGGAGGAGGCCGGCGAGGCGCCCGCGGGGGCCACGGCCACCGCCATGGAGGGCGACGCCCTCGCGCTGCCCTTCCCGGACGAGTCCTTCGACGTCGTCATCATCTCCGAGGTGATGGAGCACATACCGGACGACAAGGGCGTCCTCGCGGAGATGGTGCGGGTGCTCAAGCCCGGCGGGCGCATCGCCGTCACCGTGCCGCGCTACGGCCCCGAGAAGGTCTGCTGGGCCCTGTCCGACGCCTACCACGAGGTCGAGGGCGGCCACATCCGCATCTACAAGGCCGACGAACTGCTCGACAGGATCCGCGAAGCGGGCCTCGAACCGTACGGCACCCACCACGCCCACGCGCTGCACTCGCCCTACTGGTGGCTGAAGTGCGCGTTCGGCGTCGACAACGACAAGGCGCTGCCGGTGCGGGCGTACCACAAGCTGCTGGTCTGGGACATCATGAAGAAGCCCCTGGCCACCCGGGTCGCCGAGCAGGCGCTCAACCCGCTGATCGGCAAGAGCTTCGTGGCGTACGCGACCAAGCCGCACCTGCCGCGTCCGGCCGGCACCGGGACGGACGCCACGTGACCACTCCCCGGACGGAACACCTGGTCCTGCCCGGGGTCCTCACCGCCGGGCAGGCCGCAAAGACCGTCGCCGGCATCCTCGCCGTGCAGCGCGAGGACGGCGCGATCCCCTGGTTCCGGGGGCACCACCTCGACCCCTGGGACCACGTCGAGGCCGCCATGGCCCTGGACACGGCCGGTGAGCACGAGGCCGCCGAGCGGGCCTACCTGTGGCTGGCCCGGCACCAGAACGAGGACGGCTCCTGGTACGCGGCCTACGCCGACGGGGAGTTCGCCGACGTCACCGACCGCGGCCGCGAGACCAACTTCGTCGCCTACATAGCCGTCGGCGTCTGGCACCACTACCTGTCCACCGGCGACGACACGTTCCTGGAGCGGATGTGGCCGGCGGTGTACGCGGCGGTGGAGTTCGTGCTGCGCCTGCAGCAGCCCGGCGGGCAGATCGGCTGGCGGCGCGACGACGACGGCACGGCCACCGCCGACGCCCTGCTGACCGGCTCCTCCTCGATCCACCACGCGCTGCGCTGCGCCCTGGCCATCGCCGAGCAGCGCGAGGAGCCGCAGCCCGACTGGGAGCTGGCGGCGGGCGCGCTGCGGCACGCGATACGGCACCACCCCGAGCGGTTCCTGGACAAGAACCGGTACTCGATGGACTGGTACTACCCCGTGCTGGGCGGCGCGCTGACCGGGGCGGAGGCCAAGGCCCGGATCGAGGAGGGCTGGGAGCGGTTCGTCGTCCCGGGGCTGGGCGTGCGGTGCGTCGTGCCCAACCCGTGGGTGACGGGTGGTGAGTCGGCCGAACTCGCCCTCGCCCTCTGGGCGATGGGGGAGTCCGACCGGGCTCTTGAGGTGCTGCAGTCCATCCAGCACCTGCGGGACGCGGACAGCGGGCTCTACTGGACCGGGTACGTCTTCGACGACGACGCGATCTGGCCGCGGGAGCTGACGACGTGGACGGCCGGGTCGCTGCTGCTCGCCGTCGCCGCGCTGGGGGGCCACGAGGCGACCTGCGCGGTGTTCGGCGGGGAGCAGTTGCCCAGGGGCCTGGAAGCGGACTGCTGCGGCTGAGTGCTCGCGGGCGCGGGTTCGTGCGTGGTGCTCGGCGCACTTCCCCGCGCCCCTGAAGGACGTGCCCCTGGGGGCGGCCTCAGTGCCGGTGCACCCGGTTCGCGATCGCGTGGCCCACGAACAGGTACACCACCGCCGCCAGGCCGTAGCCCGCGACGACCCTGGCCCAGGCCTCGTCGAACGTGAACAGGTCGTGCGACCAGCCGGCCAGCCAGCGGGCCGCGTCGTGGATGAACTGGACGAAGTCGTTCGCCGGGTTCGCGTCCAGCAGGTACATCAGGATCCACAGGCCCAGGATGAGGGCCATGATGTCGGCGACGACCGCGATGATCGTGCCGGCTTGATTCGCGCCGTTGCGATATCGAGGGGACATACCTTGCGGATTGCCCTCGAACCCCGGATGAAACCAGGGTGTTCGATCAGGAGTTCAACTCGGCGAGCACCCGCAGCGTCTCCCGGTCCGGCGACAGCACGAGCAGGTCCGTCACCGGCCCCTCGCGCCACGACTGGAGCCGCTCCGCGATGCGTTCGCGCGGGCCGACCAGGGAGATCTTGTCGGCGAAGGCGTCCGGGACCGCCCGCACGGCCTCCTCGCGGCGGCCCTCGGCGAACAGCCGCTGGATCCTGCGCGCCTCCTCCTCGTACCCCATGCGGGCCATCAGGTCCGCGTGGAAGTTCCTGGTCGCGTGGCCCATCCCGCCGATGTAGAAGCCGAGCATCGCCTTGACCGGCAGCAGGCCCTGGGCGACGTCGGCGCAGACCCGGGCCTGCGCCATCGGCGCGACCAGGAAGCCCTCGGGCAGTCCGGCCAGGGCCGGGCCGTACGCCTCCGGCCGGGTCGGCGCCCAGTACAGCGGCAGCCAGCCGTCGGCGATCCGCACCGTCTGGGCGACGTTCTTCGGGCCCTCCGCCCCGAGCAGGATCGGCAGGCCGGCGCGGAGCGGGTGCGTGATCGGCTTGAGGGGCTTGCCGAGGCCGGTGGCGTCCGGGCCGCGGTAGGGGTGGGCGTGGAAGCGGCCGGGCAGTTCGACCGGGGCCTCGCGGCGCAGCACCTGCCGCAGGACGGCGACGTACTCGCGGGTGGCGGTGAGCGGGGAGGCGGGGAACGGGCGGCCGTACCAGCCCTCCACCACCTGCGGGCCGGACAGTCCGAGACCCAGCAGCACGCGGCCGCCGGAGAGGTGGTCCAGGGTCAGGGCGTGCATCGCGGTGGTGGTCGGCGGGCGGGCCGCCATCTGCGCGACCGCCGTGCCCAGGCGGATGCGGGAGGTGTGCGCGGCGATCCAGGTGAGCGGCGTGAAGGCGTCCGAGCCCCAGGACTCCGCCGTCCAGACCGAGTCGTAGCCGAGCCGCTCCGCCTCCTGCGCGAGGGCCACGTGGCCGGGGGAGGGACCGCGGCCCCAGTAGCCGAGCGCGAGTCCGAGCCGCACGCCTGCCTCCTGACGGTGCGTCAGCCGACGGGGCCACGACTGTACGGCAACGGCCCCCCGCCCGGAAGGGCAAGGGGCCGTGCGAGAGGCCGTGGGGGCTCAGCCGCGCTGGATGCCGGAGGTGTCCTGGAGGACACCGCGGCGGCCGTCCTGCGTCTGGGCGACGAGGGCCGCGCCGCGCTGCTCGACGGCCAGGTACCAGGTGCCCGGCGCGAGTTCGGCGATGGGCGTGGGCGAGCCGTCCTCCGCGAACAGCGGGCGCGGCACCGGCACGGCGAACCAGAACGGGGAGAAGTCCCCGGCCGGCGGCTGCGGGGCCTGGGCCTGCTGCGGCTGGGGCTGCCCGCCGAACGGCTGTCCCGGCTGCGGCTGGCCGTAGCCGCCGGGCTGCTGGGCGCCCGGGTAGCCGTAACCGCCCTGGGGCTGGCCGTCGTAGGGCTGCGGGGCGGCGGGGCGCGGGGCGGGGACGAGGGCGCCCTTGAGGGCGGGGACCAGGGGGGTGGCGAGGGCGGCGGCGGCCATCAGCAGCGTGGCGACGAGGGCGAGGATCATGCCGATGCCGGGGCTGGGGGCGCCCGAGCTGCCGTTCTCGCCGATGTTGTCGAAGCCGCCCGGCACGTCGAAGATGTTGCCGAGCGCGCTCCAGGCGGCGAACACCGTGAAGGCCACGCCGGACGGGACGAGTTCCAGCCCCGCGATCTTGGGAGCCTGCGGCAGGCCCCGGCCGACGACGACGAGCGCGGCGCCGATGATCCCGGCCAGCACGACGCTGAACACGACCGGGCCGCTGCCCCACAGGCTGGGGAGGTCGACGCTGTCGGGGACATTGTCGAACGAGTAGAGGTCGAGGAACGACGCGATCAACAGCAATACCGCTGCTCCGATCACCACGCCGTCGCCCCGAGTGAGGGAGCGGATATTCACTTCAGGTCCTTCGTATGTCGTCTCGTCGTCGGTAGAGGCGTCGCTGTCACCATGTCGCCGTCCGGACTCGGTGTGAAGCGCGGGGGTGGCCCCTCATCGTAAGGAGGACCCTATCGTCCGCCCCATCAGGGTGTCCGCCGGGATCTGCCGGTCCGCACCTACCCGCGCAGGAAGCTCACGATTCCCTCAGAGATCCCTTGCGCCGCCTTCTGTCGCCAGGCGCCGCTGGTGAGCAACGCCGCGTCCTTGCTATCGCGCATGTTGCCGCACTCGATGAACACCTTGGGAACCGTTGACAGATTGAGACCGCCGAGGTCCTTGCGCGTGACGAGGCCGGTCCCGTCGCCGACGTAGTTGGAGGGAGCGGTGCCGGTGACGGCCACGAAGCGGCCCGCGACGCGCTCGCCGAGGTCGCGGGAGGGGCCCACGATCGCCCGGGTGTCCGCGGCGCCCGCCCGGACCGTGCCGGGCAGGATCACGTGGAAGCCGCGGTTGCCGGCGCCCGAGCCGTCCGCGTGGATCGACACCACCGCGTCGGCCTTCGCCTCGTTGCCGATCCGGGCCCGCTCGTCCACGCACGGGCCCCACGGGCGGTCGCCGTCCTGCGTCAGCCGCACCGTGGCGCCCTGCTCCTCCAGGAGCGCGCGCGTCCGGTGCGCCACGTCGAGGGTGAACTCCGCCTCGGTGTAGCCGTCGTTGGTGGTGGTGCCCGTGGTGTCGCACTCCTTGCGGTTCGTCCCGATGTCCACCTGGCGGTTGATCTCGCTCGGGTGCCGGAAGTTGCCCGGGTTGTGCCCTGGGTCGATGACGACGACCCGGCCCTTGAGCGGGCCGGACGCGGCGGGCGCCGAGGTCGCGGAGCCCGTGGGCGTCGGCGACGGCTGCTTGCCGTCCTCGCCGGGGGTGCGGGGCGCGGCGCTCGCGGACGCCCCCGCGTCAGCCCGGCCGGTACCGCCCCCCTCCCCCGAGCCGCCCACGGTCGCGTAGACCAGCCAGCCGAGCAGCGCGCCCGGCACGAGCGCGGCGAGCGCCACGGTCAGGGGGCCGCGACGGGAGCGGCGGGGCTGGGGAGGTTCGAAGTCCGGGCCAACGTACGACACGCAGCCACCCTAGCGGCCGGCCGGCGGGGAGGCGGTCCGTGGCGGCCCGACGGGTGGCCCGACCGGCCCGGGCCGGCGGCCCGGCCGAGGCGGACCGGGCTGCCACCGGGGCAGCCGGGCCGGTGCGGGGGGAGGCGAGTGGTGGGTTGAGGGGCGGGCCGCGTGGTGGGGGACCGGGTGTGGTGGGGCGGTGTGGGTGGGGCGTCGCGGTGGGGCCGTGACGCGCTCGGTGTCCACGGTGCCGGACCAGTGCGTGGCCCGTGCGGCCCAGGGGTGTGCGGAGTCCGGCCGGCGCGGCCGGGGCGGGGCGTCGCCACCGGCCGGGGCGGGGCGGTCGCGGGTGGGGCGGTCAGGAGCCGGAGTCGGCGTCGCCGTGCCGTACCGCCTCCTTCACCCGTGCCTCCACCTCATGGCGCGGGGTGTCCTCCTGCCTGGCGTAGGCCGTCACCGCGGCCTGGACGTCCCGGGCCAGGTCGCGCCAGGCGCGCCAGGCCGTCTCCCACGTGGTGGTCTGCTGGTCGCTCCACTTGGTCTGGGTGGGCGGCCCGTACGCGTCCTGCAGCTGACGCACGCGGGCGTACGCCTCGTCCGCCGCGCGCTGCTTCTCCACGAGCTCTGCGAAGGTGTGTGCCACGCGCCCGGATCCTTGGGCAGCGGCACGCGCCCGCCGACGCGCCACGCCGCCCGTGGGCCGACCGGGCGGGGGCGGACGGGGCGCGGTTCACCCGCCCAGCCGTTCCCTCAGACGCCCGGGCCGGTGCGCCGCAGCACCCGCAGCGAGTCCGTCACCGAGACCTCCGTGAAGGCGCCCGAGGCGAGCGCCCGGAGGTAGACGCGGTAGGGGGCCTGGCCGGTGAACTCGTCCCGCGGGTCGGGGAAGACGTCGTGGATGAGCAGCAGCCCGCCCTCGGCGACGTGCGGGGCCCAGCCCTCGTAGTCGGCGGTGGCGTGCTCGTCGGTGTGGCCGCCGTCGATGAAGACGAGGCCGAGCGGTGTGCGCCAGAACGCGGCGATCTGCGGGGAGCGGCCGACCAGCGCCACCACGTGCTCCTCCAGGCCCGCCCGGTGCAGGGTGCGCCGGAACGCCGGCAGCGTGTCCATCACACCGAGCTCCGGGTCGACCGTCTCCGCATCGTGGTACTCCCAGCCCGGCTGCTGCTCCTCGCTGCCCCGGTGGTGGTCCACGGTCAGCGCGCTCACCCCGGCCTCCCGGGCCGCGTCGGCCAGCAGGATCGTGGAGCGCCCGCAGTACGTGCCGACCTCCAGCAGCGGCAGCCCCAGCCGCCCGGCCTCCACGGCCGCCGCGTACACGGCCAGCCCCTCGGCCACGGGCATGAACCCCTTCGCCGCCTCGAACGCGGCCAGGATCTCGGGCTTCGGGGCCGCGGGCATGGGGTTCCTCTCGTTCGTACGACACTCCGGGCGCCCATGCTGCCGTACCCCCTGCCGGGGAACGACAGGGGGTACCGGTGCCGGGGCGGCGACGGGAGGGGCCGGTGGGCGCGGGTCAGGCGGAGACGGTCTCACCCGGCAGCGACAGGTCCAGGTCGACCGGGCGGTCGTCACCGGCGTGGGCCGCCGAGGAGGCGAGCGGGCCGTGGCCGCGGGCGCGGGCGGCGACGACGTAGGAGCCCCGCGCGGGGACGGTGAGCGCGTAGCTGCCGTCGTCGGCGGAGAGGGTCGCGCCGGCCTGCCGGCCACGGTGGTCGATCAGGGTGACCCTGGCGCCGGCGACCGGGGAGCCGTCGGCGGACAGCACCCGGCCCCGGAAGCCGCGCAGCACGCCCTCGGCCCGCTCCAGCGCCGCGTCCTCCTCGCTGCCGGCGCGCAGCTGGAGCCTGTCCGAGGGGCGGCGGCCCGGCAGGAAAAGCGCCAGCAGCAGGCCCACGGCGACCGCGCCGGTCGCGATCAGGAAGGAGACGCGAAAGCCCCGCATGGTCGGGATCTCGACGCCGCCGACGGTGTCCGCGGTGCTCGCCAGGACCATGCCGATCACGGCGCTCGACACCGACGTGCCGATGGACCGCATCAGGGTGTTGAGGCCGTTGGCCGCTCCGGTCTCCGATGCCGGGACCGCGCCCACGATCAGCGCGGGCAGCGAGGAGTAGGCCAGGCCGATGCCCGCGCCGAGCAGGACCGAGATGACCAGGCTCTGCCAGGCGGCGCTCATCAGGCCGAGGCCGGCGCCGTAGCCGATCGCGATGATCAGCAGGCCGAGGATGAGGGTGACCTTGGGGCCGTACGTGGCGGACAGCCGGGCGTAGACCGGCGCCGTGAACATCATCGTCAGGCCGAGCGGAGCGACGAGCAGGCCCGCGACGACCATCGACTGGCCGAGGCCGTACCCGGTGGACGTCGGCAGCTGGAGCAGCTGCGGCAGGACCAGGGAGACGACGTAGAAGGAGACACCGACCATGATCGAGGCGAGGTTGGTGAAGAGCACGGCCGGGCGGGCCGTCGTGCGCAGGTCGACCAGCGGGGCCTTCACGCGCAGTTCCATCACGCCCCACAGCACGAGCACGGCCGCCGACGCGGCGAACAGGCCGAGCGTGGTGCCCGAGGCCCAGCCCCAGTCGCTGCCCTTGGTGATCGGCAGCAGGAACAGCACGAGCCCGGCGGACAGCCCCAGCGCGCCCGGCAGGTCGAAGGAGCCCCCGGCGCGCAGCGGGGACTCCGGCACGACGAGGAGGGTGAGGACGATGGAGAGCACGCCGAGGCCGGCGGCTCCGTAGAACAGGGCGTGCCAGTCGCTGTGCTGGGCGACCAGGGCGGCGGCGGGCAGGGCGAGGCCGCCGCCGACGCCTATGGAGGAGCTCATCAGGGCCATCGCCGAACCGAGCTTCTCGCGGGGCAGCATGTCGCGCATCAGGCCGATGCCGAGCGGGATGGCGCCCATCGCGAAGCCCTGCAGCGTCCGGCCGGTGATCATCAGCAGCAGGTCGCTGGTGAGCGCGCTGACGAGGGCGCCCACCACCATCACCGAGAGGCTGAGGATCAGCATGCGGCGCTTGCCGTGGAGGTCGCCCAGGCGGCCCATGATCGGGGTGGCCACGGCACCCGAGAGCAGGGTCGAGGTCAGGACCCAGGTGGCGTTGCCGGGGGCGGTGTCCAGCAGTTGCGGCAGGTCCTTGATCACCGGGACGAGCAGGGTCTGCATCACCGCGACGACGATGCCCGCGAAGGCGAGCACCGGTACCACGGTCCCGCTCGCCGCGCCGTCGGGACGTACTGCCGTCGTCTGCGTCATGGAGAGGGGCCTCCGGGCCGGGGTCGGGGTGGACACGGTTACATGCGGTGTGAACCTTGTATGCGCAGGCAACTATTCCGTTGTTTTGGCACTCTAACGAAATCTTGACCTTCTCTTGGGACAGGAGGCCGGACCGGCCGTGGCCCTAGGTCGAAATCCCGATGCCGGGAGCGTGAAGTGGTTGAGAGCATGACACCCATGGCCGAAGCCGCCGAGATGACCCGTGCGTCCCGCCGCACCTCGCCCCCCACCTGGCTCGTCGTGACGCTCACCTGCGCCGGGCAGTTCCTCGTCGTCCTGGACGTCTCCGTCGTCAACGTGGCGCTGCCGTCCATGCGCGGTGGGCTCGGGCTGAGCGAACAGGGCCTGCAGTGGGTGGTGAACGCCTACGTGATCGCCTTCGCCGGGTTCATGCTGCTCGGCGGCCGCGCCGGGGACCTCTACGGCCGCAAGCGGATGTTCCTCGTCGGGCTCGGACTGTTCACCCTGGCCTCGCTGGCCGGCGGGCTGGCGCGGGCGGAGTGGCACCTGCTCCTCGCCCGGGCGGCGCAGGGGCTCGGCGCGGCGGTGCTGGCGCCGTCGACCCTGACCATCCTCACCGCCTCCGTGCCCGAGGGCGCGGCCCGGGCCCGGGCCATAGGGACCTGGACGGCGGTCGGTGCGGGCGGGGGCGCGGCCGGGGGTCTGGTCGGCGGGCTGCTGGTGGAGGCGCTGTCCTGGCGGTGGGTGCTGCTGATCAACGTGCCCGTCGGCGCCGTCGTGCTGTGCGCCGCCGCCTGGTTCCTCGCCGAGGGCCGGGCCGGGGACGGGCGCCGCCTGGACCTGCCCGGCGCCCTGTGCGTCACGGCCGGACTCGGCACCCTCGCCTACGGCATCTCCCAGACGGAGGCGGAGGGCTGGACGGCACCGGCCACGCTGGTGCCGCTGCTCGCCGGGCCGGCCCTCCTCGGACTGTTCCTCGTCGTCGAGGCGCGCACCGCCAGCCCGCTGATGCCGCTCGGGCTGCTGCGCCTGCGCTCGGTCTCCTCCGCGAACGTCGCCATGTTCCTCAGCGGCTCCGCGATGTTCTGCATGTGGTTCTTCATGACCCTCTACGCGCAGAACGTCCTCGGCTACACCCCGCTGGAGGCCGGACTCGCCCTGGTCCCCAGCTCCCTCGCCGTCGTCCTCGGCTCCAAGCTGGCGCCCCGGCTCATGCGGCAGGCAGGCCCGCGCAGCGTGGCGGTGCTCGGCACGCTCGTCGCGGTGGCGGGCTTCGCCTGGCAGTCCACGATGACCCCCGAGGCTTCCTACGCGACGGCGGTCCTCTGCCCCGGCGTCCTGATGATGCTCGGCGCGGGCCTGGCGGCGACCCCGCTGGCCTCCCTGGCCACGTCCGGCGCGGCCCCCGGGGAGGCCGGACTGGTCTCCGGCCTCGTCAACACGTCCCGCACGATGGGCGGTTCCCTCGGCCTGGCGGTCCTCTCCACCCTGGCGGCGGCCCGCTCGGCCGGGAGCACGACACCGCAGGCCCTCACCGAGGGGTACGCGCTCGCCTTCCGGGTGGGCACCGGGGTCCTGGCCGCCGGCGTGGTGCTGATGTGGATCTGGCTGCCGCGGGACGCGGCGCCGGGGGAGCGGTAGGCCGCCGGTCTCGGACCCGCCGCGCGGAAAGCGTCCGTCGCGTGGTCCGCAACGCCCCTTCCACGGCTCCTGGACGGCGCGTCACGAGACGTTCGGGGCAGGGGTGGTATGGGCCCTGGGCGAGGCGGGCCCTCGCTCCGCACAGGGCCGTACGGCGCTGCGTGCCTGGCCCTCAAACCGCGTCTGACCTGGTACTTCTTCCCTCGGCCGCCTAGATTTGTCACACGCGGAAGGGGGCCGGATGGACCGGAACATACGCACTCTGGACGACGTACTCACCCTGCTCGACGGGTTGTTCGCGCCCGAGGCCGACCGGTGGTCGAAGCGCGGGGCCGGTTGGTGGGACGAGTTCTACGCCGACCGGGCCCGGTCGGTGCCGTTCTTCGTGGCGAAGCCGGACGAGAACCTGGCGCGTCACGTGGAGAGCGGACTGGTCGGTGCGGGACGGGTGCTCGAACTGGGCTGTGGCCCCGGACGCAACGCGCTCTACCTGGCGGCCCGGGGCTTCGAGGTCGACGCGGTCGACCTCTCCCCGGCGGCCCTCGACTGGGCCCGGGACCGGGCGCGTGAGACCGGGGTGGAGGGCGTCCGGTTCCACTGCGGGGACGCTTTCGCCCTTGCCGGCACGCACCTCACCGGCCCCTACGACCTCGTGTACGACTCCGGTTGCTTCCACCACCTGCCACCGCACCGGCGGGTCAGCTATCTGGCCCTGGTGGAAAGGGTCCTGGCCCCCGGTGGCTTGCTCGGCCTCACCTGCTTCGCCGCCGGGGAGGGCGGCATGGGATCGGAGGTGTCCGACGCGGATTTCTACCGCGAGGGAGCCGGGCTGCGGGGCGGGCTCGCCTACACGCCCGAGGCGTTGCGCGGGATCTTCTCCGGGCTGAGCACGCTCGAACTGCGGCGGATGCGCGACGAGCCGGAGGAGTCCGACCGCTTCGGCGAGTCCTTCCTGTGGACCGCACTCTTCCGGCGCGAGCGTGCCCCGGGCGGGGATCCGGCCCGGGTGGGGGGCGCCGCGTAGGGCCACGGGCGGCCAAGGTGCCGGTCCCGCCGGTGGCGGAAGACCCGTTCTGCCCGGGAGCGGGTGCCACGCAAGGCGGGGCCGGGAGGGGCGCACGGTGCCTGGCCGTGGCGGCGGCGGCCGGTCAGCACGCGCCGGGGGCGTGCGCGGTGTGCGGAGCCGCGAGGGCGGTGGGCCGGCCGGACGAGCCCCCGGGGGACGGCTGGTTATCCGCGCGGGGTCGGGCGCGGTGTGCCGAGCAGGGAGGTCAGGCTCTCGGTGAAGGCCGTCGCCGAGTGGTCGGCGTGGGCGCGGATGCGCGCGGCGACCGCCCCGGCCCCGCCGCCCTCCAGGAGGCGCACGAGGCGGTCGAGGTCCCGCTCGCGGCCCGCCCGTCCCTCCGTTCCCTCCTGGGTCGACAGGTAGAAGTCCGTCGCGTCGTAGGCCATGTGGAAGACGTGCTTCTTCACGTCGCTCAGCGTCAGGTAGTCGTCGTGCGTCTTGGGCGTCGGCTCGGGAGCCCCGACGCACACCGCCGGGGTTCCGGCGCCCCAGGCGTTGACCGCCAGGTGGTAGGTGTCCGTGATGACCAGCCGGTACCGGGGCAGCACCGCGAGCAGGTCACCGATGGTGTGGTCGCCGGGGCGGGCCGGGATGTGGCCGACCGCGGCGGGGACGTCCCGCTCGAACCAGGGCAGCCATTCCAGCGGGGCGCCCAGCCGGTCGGACAGGGCCTGGCAGTGGGCGGGCAGCCAGTCGGGGACCGGCGTGCGGGCGCCCAGGAACACGCCGATCGCACCGCCCTGCGGCACCGACCGCGACCACGGCGTGGTCGGCAGGTGGCCGAGGTCACCGGGGCGGGACAGCAGTGCCGCGTCCGCGCCGAAGTGGTCCGTCGTACGGTCCCCGCGCAGGTGCTGGATCTTCACCGCCGAGAGCGGGTCGCGCACCCACATCCGGTGGCTGCGCCGCACCAGGCGCGTGAAGAGCGGGCCGTACTCCTTGTCCTCGTAGTCGGACTGGGCGTTGTGCAGGATGGTGCCGCCGTAGCCGATGGTCCGGGCGAGGAGCTCGTCGGGCTGGTCCGCGAGGAGCAGTGTCCGGTTGAGCAGGCTCCGGGCGGCGTCCCGGTCGGCGGCGATGCCGAAGTCGAGCAGCCGGTTGGTCGCGTCCTGCGCCAGGTAGTGCCGGGTGTGCAGGAAGTCGCCCCAGAAGACGACCGCGTCGTGGTCGCGCAGCGCGTCGAGGTTCTCGGCCAGCGGATGGAAGACGAACGGGACGCCGGTGCCGCGCGCGCACTCCCGCAGGGGCACGGTCTCCGGCGTGTGCAGCGTGTACCAGGTGGCGTCGAAGGCGCTGCCCGCCCGCCGCCGCAGGGACTCGAACGCCAGGTCGACGCTCAGCATGCCGGTGTTGCGGTACCCGATGTTCGGCGCTGTGATGACGGCGACGCGTGCCATGTGCTCCGTTTCCCCTGGTGGTCGCGGCTGCTGCCCAGCCGGTGCCGGCGCCGCCGAGGCGCGGCGCGGACGCCCGGCCAACGTACACGCCGGTACCGCGACACGGGCAACCCGCCCGGTGGCGCCGCACCCCTGATCTGACACGTCGTCAGGAGGGTTCACAACTGTGGGGGCCTCGGCTATACAGAGGGCGCGGGACTGGAACGCGTTCCAGTTCGGCGCCCAGGCGGCCTCGGCGCGGCCGGCGGTGCGGACGGCCGCGCCGAGGTCCTTCCCACGGCGATCAGGAGCCCCATGCCCATCGACGCAGCCACGGCGCTCGCCGCCGGACCCCGGACCGGCGAGCTCTCCTGGGACCACAGGGACGTGCAGCTCTACCACCTCGGCATCGGCGCAGGCACCCCCGCCACCGACCCCGACGAGCTGCGCTACACCCTGGAGTCCCGGCTGCACGTCCTGCCCAGCTTCGCCACCGTCGCGGGCGGCGGCAGACCCGGGGTGACCGGCGGGCTGTCCATGCCGGGCGTCGACGTCGACCTCGCCCGCGTCCTGCACGGCGGCCAGAGCCTGGTGGTCCACCGGCCCCTGCCCGTGACGGGCAAGGCCACCGCGTCCCACCGGATCGCCGCCGTGTACGACAAGGGCACGGCGGCCGTCCTCGTCCTGCGCACCGACGTCACCGACGCCGAGGGCCCGCTGTGGACCAGCGACGCCCACATCTTCGTCCGCGGCGAGGGCGGCTGGGGCGGCGACCGCGGCCCCTCCACCCGCGCCGAGCCCCCCGCCGGCGACCCCGACCGGACCGTGGAACGCCCGGTCCGTGAGGACCAGGCCCTGCTCTACCGCCTCTCGGGCGACTGGAACCCCCTGCACGCGGACCCCGGGTTCGCCGAGCGCGCCGGCTTCGAACGGCCCATCCTGCACGGCCTGTGCACCTACGGCCTGACGCTCAAGGCGGTCGTCGACACGCTGCTCGGCGGAGACGTCACCCGGGTCCGGTCGTACAGCACCCGCTTCGCCGGAGTCGTGTACCCGGGGGAGACGCTGCGGATCCGCATGTGGCACGCGCCGGAGTCCACCCGGGTCGCCGTCACCGCCGTCGAGCGCGACGACGCGCCGGTCCTGACCGGCACGACCGTCGGACACACCCGATCGCACACCTGAGTCCAGCACGCCGTACGAGGGGAGCCGCACCATGCGCGCAGCCGTACTGCACGAGATCGGCCAGGACGAACTGGAGATCCTCGACGACGTCGAGGCGGTGGGCTTCGGACCGGGCAAGGTGCGCATCCGGGTGCGCGCCACGGGGCTGTGCCACTCGGACCTGTCCGCGATGAGCGGGGTGCTGCCGCAACCCGCGCCGTTCGTGCCCGGGCACGAGGGGGCGGGCGAGATCCTCGAAGTCGGCGAGGGCGTGCACCACGTGAGGACCGGGAACCGGGTCGTGGTGTGCTGGCTGCCCGCCTGCGGCGCCTGCCCGGCCTGCAGGCGGGGGCAGACCGAGCTGTGCCTGGCGGGGTTCATGAACGCGGGCACCCCCAACTTCAGGCGCCCCGGCGGCGACGTCTTCGGCTTCGCCGGCACCGGCACCTTCACCGAGGAGGTCGTCGTCGACGCCGGCTGCGCGGTGCCCGTCCCCGACGACGTGCCCTTCGACATCGCCGCCCTCATCGGCTGCGGCGTGACGACCGGCCTCGGTGCCGCGCTCAACACCGCTGATCTGGAGGCCGGTTCGCCGGTCGCGGTGATCGGCTGCGGAGGCGTCGGCGTCTCGGTCATCCAGGGCGCCCGGCTGCGCGGCGCCGCCGAGATCGTCGCCGTCGACCCGGTCGCCTCCCGGCGTGAGGCGGCCGTCCGCTTCGGCGCCACCCGGGCCGTCCCGCCCGACGAACTGCCCGACGCCAAGCAGCGGATCACCGGCGGCGAGGGCTTCGACCACGTCTTCGAGGTCGTCGGCAGGTCCGCCACGGCCCGCGCCGCGTACGACGCCACCCGGCGCGGCGGCACCCTCGTCGTGGTCGGCGCCGGCGCCATGGACGACGAGCTGCGGCTGAACATGTTCGAGCTGTTCTTCGACGAGAAGCGGATCCTGCCGTCCCTGTACGGCGGCGGGGACGTCCAGCGCTCCTACGAACGCGCCATCGCCCTGTGGCGGGCCGGACGCGTCGACCTGGCCGGCCTGATCACCCACCGCGTTCCGTTCTCCGGGATCAACGAGGCCCTGGACCAGATGCGGACCGGGACGGCCCTGCGCACCTGCATCGAGATGTGAGGACGGACGCCATGCCGCTGCCGCTGAGGGGACTGTCGGCGATCGTCACGGGGGCGGGCCGGGGACTCGGCCGGGCCGAGGCGCTGGAACTCGCCCGGCTGGGCGCCGCCGTCGTCGTCAACGACCACGGGCGGCCCGGCCGCGACGGCAGCGGCGAGGCCTCGGCCGGGCCCGCCGAGGAGGTCGCCGCCGAGATCCGCGCCGCGGGCGGGGCCGCCCTCGCCCACAGCGGCGACGTCTCCGACTTCGGGCAGGCCCGGGAGCTGGTCGAACTGGCCGTCACCGCGTACGGCAGGCTCGACATCCTGGTCAACAACGCGGGCATCCTGCGCGACCGCATGGTCTTCTCGATGACCGAGGAGGAGTGGGACTCCGTGCTGCGCGTGCACCTCAAGGGGCACTTCAACACGACCCGCTTCGCCGCCGCGCACTGGCGGGAGCGGTCCAAGCGGGCCGGGCGGCCGGTGTCCGGGCGGATCGTCAACACCTCCTCCGAGGCGTTCCTGGCCGGATCCGCCGGGCAGCCCAACTACGCGGCGGCCAAGGGCGGGATCGTCGGCCTCACGACCTCCACGGCCCTCGCCCTCGGCAAGTACGGCGTGACCGCCAACGCCATCTGCCCGCGCGCCCGCACCCGGATGACCGAGGACGTCTTCGCGGGCGTTGAACCGTCCCCCGCGGGCGGCCTCGACCCGCTCGCCCCCGAGCACGTCGCCCCGCTCGTCGGCTACCTGGCCTCACCCGCCGCCGCGCACGTGACCGGGCAGCTGCTCGTGGTGCACGGCGGGATGGTCGCCGTCGTCGAACGGCCGCGGGTCGCCGCCGTGTTCGGCAGCAAGCAGGCCACCTTCACCTACGACGAACTGGACGCCGTCCTCGGGCCGTACTACGCGGACCGGCCGGCGGGGGAGACGTTCGCGGCGGCGGAGGTGCTGGGGTTGAAGCGCGGCTGAGGCGGGGGGCGGAGGGGCGGCCGGGTTGCGGGGCGGACGGGTGGCGGAGCGGCCGGGCACGGACACGGGCACGGGGCACGGACGCGGACACGGGGCACGGACGCGGAACGGCCCTTCCGGCGTGCGGCGGAAGGGCCGTTCGCGCTCAGGTGACCGACGTACCGTCAGGCCGCGGTCCCTGCTTGCCCGGCCTCCGCCACCGGCTTGCGGTGGCGTCCGCGCGGTGCCGTCTCGCTGTCGTGCGGGGAGACCTCGCCACGGTGCCGGCCGTGGCCGGTGGAGGTCTCCTGGACGTCGGCATGGTGCGGCTGGTTCGTGCTGGCGTCGCTCATCGGATGGAATTCACCCCGTCAACATGATCTTTTTTACAGCCGGGTGAGTCTAACCGGCCCCCCACACCCCGGATCCAGACGGCCACGCCAACCGGCATTAGTTCGTTACAAGACGCCCCAACGGCGCTTCCTGAAGGGGCACGGGCCGTGCGGCCGAGGGCGCCGGCGGCGCCGGGGGCGTGGCGGGCCGGTGTGCGGCGGCGGGCTGTCCGGGCTCCGCCGATGTCATGGGTCCTGCCGATGTCCCGGGCTCCGGACATGTCCCGGGCTCCGGACATGTCCCGGGCTCCGGACATGTCCCGGGCTCCGGACATGTCCCGGGCTCCGGGGCCGGCCCGAGCCGTTCCGCAGCCGGGGCGGCCGACCCGGGGCGGGGGAGCGGGGCCGCCGGTTCGGGCCGGGGAAGCGGGGCCGCCGGTTCCCGCCCGACGAGGGGTGGCACGGCGGTGGCCGCGGAGTCCGGAAGCGGGGAGCCGGTGCCGGCCTCCCGGAGCGGCGAGGCGGTGCCGGCCCCCCGGAGCGGCCGCGCGGTGCCGGTCTCCGGATGCGGCGGCGCGGTGCCGGTCTCCGGAAGCACGGGCGCGGGCGGTCGCACCCGCGCCACCCCGCAGGGCACCGCCTCCGTCGCGTACGGCAGCCGCAGCACCCCGTCCGCCGTCCACAGGCCCGCCCCCGCCAACCACCCCCGGGGAGCCGGGAGATGGTGCACCCGCCGCTCGGCCGGCCGCCACACCCCGACCCAGCTGCCCGCGGGCCCGTCGACCCGCAGCGCCACCGCGCAGCTCTCCGGCGTCAGCACCTGCCCCGGCTGGATCGCGAACGGCGTGACGGCGCAGTCCCGCAGCCGCAGGCACTCCGGGAACCGCACCGGCAGCGTGCTGCCCAGCACCCCCCAGCCCAGCCGCCCCTGCCCCGGCGAGGGCGCGTCGGAGCGGACGATCAGCAGGCCGCTGTCGTGATCGGCGAGCAGCAGCCGGTCGTCGCTGTCCGCGGCGATCTGCAGCAGCGGCGACACCTCGCCGCCGCGCTCCAGGTCCACCACGACCGCCTTGATGCGCCCGCCCGTCTCCCGGTCCAGGGCCAGCAGCCGCCCCGCGGGGTCCAGCCACACCCCGCCCGAGCCGCGGCCGGGCAGCTCCGCCACCTTCTCGGGCCCGAAGGCGCCGCCCGCCACCAGCCACACCGACGTCGAGCGCGAGTCCACCGCCAGCGCGTACGCCCTCTCCCCGCCGGGCACGGGCGGCAGCAGCCGCAGCCGGGCGCTGTCGTCCGGGCACTGGACCGCGCCCAGCGGCAGCTCGCCGGTGCCCGGCCCCGTCGGGTACAGCAGCGAGAAGGCGTGCCGCCCGGCCACCCGCCGGTGGATGAGGACCCGCCCGTCGCCCATCGGGTGCACCTCGGTGCCCGGCTCCTCCGGCTGGTTGCGGGGCAGGGGCACCGCGTAGGGCTCGGGGCCGTCGAGGGTCCAGCGCTCCGGGAACCAGGCGTCGCCGGCCGACGCGAGGCGCGCGCCGTAGGCGCCGTCCGCGCTGAGCGTGCAGCCGGCCGGCGCGGCACCGTCCCCGTCCTCGTGCCCCGCCGAAGGCTCGATCGCACAGGCAGTCATCGTTCGGTCACCTCCAGTGACGAACGTAGTTTTCGCACGAACGGGCGGGGAATTCCCTGGCACCCGACTTCACACATAAGGGTGTTCCAGGAACGATTCGCCTGAGAGGGAGGGGGCGTTTGTGCTGAGCGGGGCGAGGGCGGGTGGCCGGGGGCGGTGGCGGTTCAACGCCACAGATCAGGCGGGTAGCCTTGCACCCGTGCCCCGTCTGTCTGAAGTCATCGCCGCGCTGGAGACCCTGTGGCCCGCCGAGCGGGCCGAGTCCTGGGACGCGGTCGGCACCGTCGCGGGCGACCCGGACCAGGAGGTCACGCGCGTGCTGTTCGCCGTCGACCCGGTCCAGGAGATCGTCGACGAGGCGGTGCAGCTGGGCGCCGACCTGCTCGTCACCCACCACCCGCTCTACCTGCGCGGCACCACGACGGTCGCGGCGACGCACTTCAAGGGCCGCGTCGTCCACACCCTCATCAAGAACGACATCGCGCTGCACGTCGCCCACACCAACGCCGACACCGCCGACCCGGGTGTCTCCGACGCCCTCGCGGGCGCCCTGGACCTCCGGGTCACCGGGCCGCTGGTGCCCGACCCCACCGACCCCGAGGGCCGGCGGGGCCTGGGCCGCGTCTGCGCGCTGGACCACCCGCTGACCGTCCGCGAGCTCGCCGACCGCGCCGCCCGGCGGCTGCCCGCCACCGCGCAGGGCATCCGGGTCGCCGGCGACCCGGAGGCGCTGGTGCGCACGGTCGCCGTCAGCGGCGGCTCCGGCGACAGCCTCTTCGACCACGTACGTGCCGCCGGCGTCGACGCCTTCCTCACCGCCGACCTGCGCCACCACCCGGCGGCCGAGTTCCTGGCCGATCGCGCCCACAGCCCCCTCGCGCTGCTCGACGCGGCGCACTGGGCCACCGAGTGGCCCTGGTGCGAGCTGGCCGCGAGCCAGCTCGACGAGATCTCCGACCGGCACGGATGGGACCTGCGCGTCCACGTCTCCACGACGGTCACCGACCCCTGGACCGCCCACGCGGCCTCGACCACTTCTGACCCCCTGGGAGCCCCGAACTGAACGCCGCGCCCGCCGACCAGATCCGCCTCCTCGACCTCCAGGACCTCGACGTCCGCCTCCAGCAGCTGGCACACCGGCGGAAGTCGCTGCCCGAGCACGCCGAGATCGAGGCGCTGACCAAGGACCACACGCAGCTGCGCGACCTGCTCGTCGCCGCGCAGACCGAGGAGAGCGACACCGCACGCGAGCAGACCAAGGCAGAGCAGGACGTGGACCAGGTGCGCCAGCGCGCCACCCGCGACCAGCAGCGCCTGGACTCCGGTGCCGTCACCTCCCCGAAGGACCTGGAGAACCTCCAGCGCGAGATCGCCTCGCTCGCCAGGCGGCAGGGCGACCTGGAGGACGTGGTCCTGGAGGTCATGGAGCGCCGGGAGTCCGCGCAGGAGCGGGTCGCCGAGCTGACCGAGCGGGTCTCCTCCGTGCAGGCCAAGATCGACGACGCGACCGCCCGGCGTGACGCGGCGTTCGAGGAGATCGACGCCGAGGTCGCCACGGTCACCAAGGAGCGCGAGGTCATCGCCGGGTCCGTCCCCGACGACCTGCTCAAGCTCTACGACAAGCTGCGCGCGCAGCAGGGCGGCATCGGCGCGGCGAAGCTGTACGCGCGCAGCTGCCAGGGCTGCCGCCAGGAGCTGGCCATCACCGAGCTGAACGAGATCCGCCGGGCGGCGCCCGACACGGTGATCCGCTGCGAGAACTGCCGCCGCATCCTGGTGCGCACGTCCGAGTCCGGCCTCTAGGCCCCGGGGGAGCCGTTCCGGTGCGGGAGTTCATCGTCGAGGCGGACGGCGGGTCGCGGGGCAACCCGGGGCCCGCGGGCTACGGGGCCGTGGTGAGCGACGCGGCGACGGGGGAGACGCTGCGGGAGGCCGCCGAGTACATCGGCGTCGCCACGAACAACGTCGCCGAGTACCGCGGTCTGCTGGCCGGCCTGCGCGCCGCCCACGCGCTGGACCCGGCCGCCACCGTCCACGTACGGATGGACTCCAAGCTCGTCATCGAGCAGATGTCGGGCCGCTGGAAGATCAAGCACCCCGCCATGAAGCCGCTGGCGGCGGAGGCGGCCCGGATCTTCCCACCGGGGCGCGTGACGTACGAGTGGATCCCCCGGGAGCGGAACAAGCACGCGGACCGGCTGGCCAACGAGGCGATGGACGCCGGGGCGAAGGGCGAGCAGTGGTCGGAGCCGGCCTCGACGGCCGAGCTGGACACGGCGGCCCGGAAGGTGACTCAGGCGCCGGAGCCGCCGGGCGACGCGGCGGCGGGCGCGGCTCGCGTGCGCGACGCGCTGGCGGCGGGCCGCGCGGGAGCCGACGCCGGCGTCCGGGACGCGGGGCGCGAGAGCTCCCCTGCGGGGGGCGCCGCGGGCTCCCCCGGTGCCGGAACACCCGCCGCCGGCAGCGCCGCCGCCGAGTCCTCGGCCGACGTCCGTGCTGCCCAGGGCGATGCCGCCGGCCAGGGGGGCGCCACCGCCGCGGGCCGTCCAGGTGCGCGGGCCGCCGTGACCAGGAGCCCTGCCGACACGGCTGGTGCCGCTGCCCCGGCTGCTCTGACCGACAGCCGCGCCGTCGAATCCTCCGCCGACGCCCGTGCCGCCGAGGCCGGCGCCGGGGCCCGGGCTGAGGTGACCGGCCGCTCCGGTGGAGGGGTGGATGCCGACGCCCGTGCCGCCGAGGCCGGCGCCGGCGCCCCGGCCGCCGTGACCGGCAGCCCCGGTGGCAAGGCCGCCGCCGACGCCCGTGCCGCCGGGGCCCGGGCTGAGGTGACCGGCAGCCCCGCCGGCAAGACGGCCGCCGACGCCCGTGCCGCCGAGGCCGGCGCCGGGGCCCGGGCTGAGGTGACCGGCCGCTCCGGTGGAGGGGTGGATGCCGACGCCCGTGCCGCCG